>NZ_CP067139.1 GCF_028553785.1 Paracoccus fistulariae | reverse complement strand
GTTCTCGGCGTCGTAGTCGGTCAGCCGCCCGCCCTCGATCGGGTCGATGATTGGCAGGTTCCCAAGATAGATGACATTAAAGGTATCGCTGGTAGGCATGGTGCTCGTTCCAATACAATAATTGAACTTATTGGTCTGGACATTGTCGCTGATCAGGTTTGTCACTGTCAATCGGCGCTCATTGGGTGCCCCCTAGCCGCCATTGAACGGTCAGCCTAATACCCTTGGCAAATCACGCGCACCGTGCAGCACCCTGACAATACGCACCTCGTTACCCGCATCGAGGAAGAAAATCAGATACCGCCCATGGCGAACAGACCGCAGCTCTTCGTGCACTTCGTCACGCGCAGGGAAGCTTTCCGGGCGCTCGGCGGCCTGAAGCATCTTGGCTTCGATCTCCGCCACGAATGATAGGGCTCGTGCAGGATTGTCTTGGGCGATGAAGTCTCCGATCTCGATCAAATCGGCCTTGGCGGCGGGCAGAATAATCAGCTGTGCCATGGGTCAGGATTTCGCCGCATACCTAGCGCGCAGCTCCGCGAACACCTGATCCGCCGGGATGCCGGGGCCGCTGTCCAGCCCCGCCTTGATCGCCGCCCGCAAGACTTCCAGCTCACGCCGTTCCGCATCCCGGTTACGGGTCCAATCGCGCAGCGCCTCTCTGACCACCTCGCTCGTTGAGGCATATTCGCCGCACGCAACCGTCTGGCGCAGGGTATTGGCCAGCTCGGCAGGCATCGTGATCGTCATTCTTTCGACAGCGCCCATGGTGGCACCTCCTTCAGCGTAAACATACTTTATCATACTTATGATGAGGTCCCGATGCAAGGACATGCCAAGCGAAATCGCCTTCCGATCTCCTGCCACAGCGCCCCCTATGAGGCTAGCAAGGCAGGGGATCAAGCCGCCGCTGGCGGCTTTCGGCATGTGCATATGCACATGCGTCGGGGGTTCGAATCCCTCTCATTTTTAGGCGGAATCTTGTAGGCCAGAGTGGCCTACCGCACGGGTTTTGGCACAAAACCCATAAGTGCGCTCTCCCTTGCATCGAGGGGACCGCCGCGCTACGCTGGACACATGGCAATCTATCATCTGTCGCACCGCACTGTTGGCCGAACGACCCATGCCGCCGGGACCGCTGGCGCGCATGTCGGATACATCACCCGCGCCACCGCCTGCCGTGCCGTCATCGCCCAGCACATCCCCGAGGCTGCGCCCGGATCGAAGGGCGGCGCAGCCCGCGCCTGGCTCGATGCCCAGGAGCTGGCCGACCGCAAGAACGCCCGCGTCATCGACAAGCTGGAAATCGCGCTGCCGATCGAACTCGACCAGGCACAGCGGATCGAGGCGGTCCGTGTCTTCGTCCGGGATCTGGCCGGGGGCAGGTCAGTGCCCTTCTTCGCCGCGATCCACGACAAGGCAGGCACCAAGGACGAGGCCAACCCTCACGCCCATGTCGTGATCCGGGACCGTGATCCCGCCACCGGCAAGGGCCGGGTGATCGGCATGAGCGAGAAGGGCAGCACGGAGCGGGCGCGTGAGGTCTGGGAACAGGTCTGCAACCAGGCCCTGCGGAATGCAGGCCACAGTGCCCGCGTGGACCGTCGCAGCCTCGTGGATCAGGGCATCACGGATCGCGCACCACCGGGACATGAAGGACCCCGGGCGCGCCAGATCGAGGCCAAGGGCAGGCCCTCCGAGAAGCTGGTGCGCATCCGGGAAGCCCGGAAGGCCCCGCCGAAGCTCCACAGCGCCCTTGTGCGGGCCGCAGAGCGCGAAAGAGAGGCCGGATGGCATGTCAGGGCTACTCCCACCCCAGAAGCCGCTACAGCGCGCGCTGAGGCCCTTCTCATCGACAGGCTGCGCCGGATGGCTGAACGCATCTGGTCGGATCAGCGGGACAAGCAGACGGCAAAGCGGACCTTTCGGCAGAAGGTGGCCGGTGATGTTGGTTCCCGCGTGTTCCCTGATGCTGTCACCCGGCACTTCGAGGACATCTCGACCATCGTGTTTCGCCGTAAGCGCAAGCAGCTGATGCCTTTGCGTGACATTGCAGCTTCGTCTGGTTCTCAGCAAATGGCGCAACCTCTGCAACCAGACCAACGGTCGAAGTTCCGACCTTCGTTCTGATCCATGACAATCTGACGTGGCAGGAAATGCGGAATGTTTACAAAGGTAAGTAACGACCGCGTCACTAGCCTTTTTCTCAGCCTGCCAACCGTTCCATAGGTGTCTCCGGCCATCTGTGTAGGTGGGCATTGCCAACAAGCCCCCTCCCCCGGACCCCCACCCACCGCGCGCATACGCACGCGGAATCGTCCACTCGGCCCACAAGGGGCCTCGCGTCCGATGGCAAACAAAAACCCCACAAGCCGCCCTCCGCCGTTCCGGCTCCGGGTGGGGGATCGCCAGCGCTATGATACGCGCTCCCCCCCACTCGCCAAGGCGAGCGGCATGTGGATTTTTTGCCTGCCTAAATAAGAGTGAGAAAGGGATGATCAAGAATCCCCTTGTTTTGCTGAGTCATGAGCGAAGAAATTTTGACGTCGAGCGAAAGTTACTGACGTTTACGCGAAAGTTTTACCTTCTTTTTCTTCGTTCATGTGTTAAGCTGCCTTCGCCCGAGCGAAGAAAACGCGTCTTTATATTTACCTAAACAGGGACGAAATGACCTCCGAAATCAACCTTCGAAAGCTGGAATACAGCCCGTCCGACAACCCCTTCGTTCAGGGAGCAGAGATCGTGACCAGGTATAAAACGGTGCGAACGCGAACCAGCCCCCGAGAGCTGATGGACCCCGAGACCGGCGAGGTCGTAGGGCAGTCGATCATCCATGTGATTGAGGAGAAGGACGAGCAGCATTTCGTCAAAGTGTTTGCAGACGGCGTGAAAGCCGCCTTTGATCTGACGCGCACCGGGGCCCGTGTCTTTCAGGCGGTGCTGATGGAGTACCAGAAGGCAAAAATGACGGGCGGCTTCTCAGACACCATCAGGCTGGTTTGGTTCGATGATGGGCTAAACGGGCATTCGATAGGCATGAGCGACCGGACCTTTCACAACGGCCTGAAAGAGTTGATCGGCAAGGGCTTCCTGAAGCCCAGAATGCCAGGGGAATTCTGGGTGAACCCGGCTCTGTTCTTCAAGGGCGACCGGGTTGCGTTTCTGCGTGAATACCGTCGCAGGCCAGCCATTGCAGCTCCTGAATGACCTCTGTCCCTACTCGACAGGGGCATTTCATGGTAAGCCTTGCGCAATAGCAACATGAAACGCGACGCAACAGGGCAGGAAAGAGGTGCGCAAGGGATGAAATACACCGCAGGACAGGCCGCAAAAGCCACAGGTGTCGCCACTGCAACCATCACCAGAGCTTTGAAAGCTGGTAAGATTAGTGGAAAGAAGGACGAAAATGGCTCATGGATGATCGACCCATCAGAGCTTCACCGCATTTTCCCGCCCATTTCACAGAGAACCCCTGAAAGCCCTTCCATTAAACAAGATGAAACACCACCAATCGCGCCTGAAAGGGGCATTGGAAGCATGGCCTTGGAGCGAGAAGTTCAAACGCTGCGCGATGCGCTGAACGATGCCCGCGAGGATCGAGACAAATGGCGAAACATGGCTGAACGACTCTCGCTCGCGCCACCCTCCCCGCAGATTGCCCCCCCACGCGGCTGGTGGCCTTGGCGTAGAAGGAGCTAAATATGACCTATGATTTCAGTCACGCAGCGATGCACGTCCTTGCCGATTGGCCTATCCTAGCCCGGATCGCTGCACGGCAGACGACAGCCACCGATGTCCCGTCGATTAGGCGTCCTGCTGCGCGTGGAATGCGTCCAGAGGGCGACCGCAAGAGAACAGAACATCTTTCCGCAAAATTGCCCATCAGATGCGGTTGCGGAGTTTTCAACACAATCAGCCCATTAACGGAAGTTCGGTGCGCGCGAATAGAGGAACCAGAAGCGCACTCCCGATAATTGGAGCCTGATCAGGAGACCAACAATTTATGGTTCTGTGCATGCCGTTGGGCAAGTTTCCGGCCTTGGCCCCCGGAGATCAGCATGCGTGCGCCTTCTGGAAGGGCGCGCGGGTCGCGGCCACGTAATTCGGGGAAAATCGCGAAAATTTCCTCCTGCGCGACGGGACCAACGGACTTCAGAGCTTCAGGACCGGTATAGAGGCTTTCAGTTTCCGCGCCGTTCGAGATCACCACCTGATGGTTATCAAACAAGAAGTGGAAATACTCGATTCCATCCTGATTAGCCACAACATCAATCCCGTCGATCAGCAACAGCTGCTTTACGGCAACGAGGACCTCGTCTACGCCGAACAGGCGCTGGGCGATCTTCGACCTCACAAGAATTCGGTGCTGGGGCGATACAACAAGATCGGTGGTCGGCACCCCCTTCCCCAACACGCCTGCTTTGATGCGGATCGGTCGTAGATTGGGTCGTTCTTCTAAATCCGCTACGGTCAGCTTCCGAGAACCGATCCAGCGGACTGGCTGCGGGCCGCCGTCGAGCGTCATTACTAGTTCTCCGACCCTCAGCGTTTCGATTGCCACGTCGCCTGCGGGTGTGCGGATCATGGTCCCTGCCGCGAAGCAGGGTACCGTCACAATGTCGACGACCTCGCGTTCGAAATAAAGGCCAGAAGATCTGTTCGAGATCACGCCGGTCAACTGGATGCTCTGGATCGGATCGGCCCCCAGCTGCACAGCGTCTGGCGAGTACAGGCTGGGCGGCGCGATCCAGGTCTCACCCGTGGTCGACTGCATCACGTTCAGCGTGACGGGAACTGTAGTGCCGTTGGCATAGGTGATTGTCGCGCTGTATTGTACAATCGCATCAAAGGTATGCTGGACAGCGTTACCATCGACATCGGTGATGTTGAAGATGTCATTGCCGCGCGAGTTGTCCTGATTATAGGTCTGGTTGCGCGTGGGCAGACGGCTGCCATCGTCGCTACTGAAGTTGACGGGGCTAAACGTCTGGACACTGGCCTTGGTCAAGCTGTCGAAGGTCTGGCCCACCAGTGCGTTGGC
>NZ_CP067138.1 GCF_028553785.1 Paracoccus fistulariae | reverse complement strand
GCCCAAGCTATAGCAGCAGTTCGCACTATCAGGAACCATAAATTCGCACTATCGGGAACCGTCGCCGCTTCGCACCTTTCGGAACCGAGATTCGCACCTTTCGGAACCGAGATTCGCACCTTTCGGAACCCTGTGGATAGTTTTACCTTTCAGACCTATAGGGTTACTGGTGATTTTCAGGCCCGTAACCTACTCCGTAGGTAACACTATTAACACTAGGGGTTTCCCCTGATCCCCTCTTTGCGAAACCATTGAGACAGTGTATGTGTTCAGATGTACACATGCTTAGAAGGTGATGAAATGACCCCCAGCACCACGATGACGATCCGGCTCGATCCGCAGCTCAAGGCAAAGCTGGGGAGATTGGCGGACGGAACACGGCGCAGCCGATCTTTCTTGGCGGCAGAGGCGGTGGAAACCTACGTGGACCGCGAGCTGGCGATCATTGAAGGAATCGAACGCGGGCTTGCGGACGTGGAAGCCGGTCGGACGGTCAGCCATGAGGACGCAATGGCATCCGTGCGCCAGGCTATCGACGCGGCGGCGGGCAGCACCACGTGAGCCGACCGGTTCGCTGGTCCACCGACGCGCTGGCCGACCTTGCCGATCAGATCGCCTACATCGCCGCCGATAACCCTGCAGCGGCCCGTCGCGTGGCCGATGCCATCGATAGAGCCGCCTTGGCTCTTGGCGACATGCCGACAGGACGCCCCGGACGGGTGACAGGCACCTACGAGAAATCGGTGACGGGCCTGTCCTACATCCTCGCCTACGCGATCACGCAGACAGGCGGCGCGGAAGAAATCGCGATTGTCCGGGTGATCCATACGTCGCGGGACTGGTCCGCCGAGACATGGCCGGACTGATCGCTCACTGGCCCGGCGGTCGCTTGATCCAGATGGCACAGAAGGTGCCCCCGTTGTCCTGCTCGACCACCTGACCCCCGGCGTTGCCGCAGTAGATCGACGGGAAGCGCCCGAACTCACGGGCATCGCCGCGTCCCGTGATCCAAAACGCCGCCAGCGCGCCCAGGAGCGCCCCTGTGGCCCCGATGGAGGCCAACCACACCCAGAACCCGCCGAACCAGCGCCACGCCTCCCTGCGGGCCTCTCCTGCGGCTCTGCGGAACGTATCGCGTTCCTTGGCCAATTCCCCTGCCACGTCCGTCAGCACGCCCTGTGCGGCGCTGGCGGCCGCTGCGGTGGCATTGCGGACAACCTGGTCCCGGTCGTTCCGCAGGGTGTTCTGGAGGCTGGCCGGGGCGTTCTCCGCCGCGCGTTCCATCCTGCCGACCGCCTGGGCCAGCATGTCGTGCAGTCCCTTGGCCTCGTCCTTGTCGAGGCTGGTGCGCTGGAGTCGGTCCATGTCCTTGCGGATCAGGGTCAGCTCATCGGCGAGGATCTGGAACGGGTCCTTGCTCATTTCCGGTCCGCCCTCGCCGCCGCCTCGTCCAGTTCCGCCATCAGTCCGACCAGTTCCTTCTGATCGACCTCGCGGGTGACAGCCCGGCGCAGGAGGGCGGCGAGGGCGCGGGCCTTGTCCGGTTCCTTCAGCGCGTTGGAGATCACCACCGAGCCGACGATGATCTTGCGGCGCGTCTCGCTGGCCTTCTGGCGTTCTTTCAGGCGGGCCAGCTTGGCCTGCGTCGTCGCAATCTGCTGATCTATGCTCCGCGCCATTTTGGTCTCCACACTCATCGCCCTATGTTGATTTGTGCCGTGGGTTGAGGCAGGGTGCAAGACACGAAGTGCCCACTTATACAAACGCTGCGCGTTTGTGTGGGCGGGGGAGACTGGCGTTTCCCCTCGACCCCTAAGCGAAGTGCGGCACCGAATGGCAATCTACCATCTTCGAGCTTCGATGATTTCCCGCAGTCAGGGCCGCAGCGCCACGGCGGCTTCCGCCTACCGCGTGGCAGAGCGCATCGAAGACCGCCGCACCGGGCTGACCTTCGATTATGCGGCGCGGGGCGGTGTCGATCACACCGAGATCCTCGCCCCGGACCATGCGCCGGATTGGGTCCGTGACCGATCCGAGCTGTGGAACCGTGTCGAGGAATCCGAGACCCGCAAGAACAGCCAGGTCGCCCGCGAGGTCCGCGTGGCCCTGCCCGACGAGCTGACCCATGCGCAGCGTGTCGCCCTGGTCCGCGACTACGCACAGGCGCAGTTCGTGGACCGTGGCATGGTGGCCGACATCGCCCTGCACGCACCGGGGCGCGAGGGCGACGAGCGCAACCACCACGCCCACATTCTGCTGACCACCCGTGAGGTGGATGCAGACGGCTTCACCACCAAGAACCGCGACTGGAACAAAGTCGAGGTTCTGGAGGGCTGGCGCGAGGCGTGGGCTCGGGACAGCAACGCGGCCCTTGAACGCGCCGGCATCGAGGACCGCGTGGATCACCGGACGCTGGTGGCGCAGCGCGACGAGGCGCTTGAGCTGGCGAGCGCGGCGCGGGAGCGCGGCGACGAGGGCGCGGAGCTGCACGAGACCGTGCGGGCCATGTCACTGGACCGCCCGCCCCTGCCCCAGCTTTCCCTTGGTGCTTGGCAGCTCAAGGAGCGCGGCATCGAGGTTGCCGCCGTCCGTGTCTGGCACGAGGTCAAGGACCGTGCCGCCGAGGTCAGGCAGGTGGTGCAGGAGCTGACCGGACAGGTCCGCGATTGGCTGGACCGTGCGGCAGAGCACGTCATGGATCGTCTGGGATCAGGGCAGTCCGAGCTGGCGCTTGCCGGGGGGCGTGACGGCCGGGACCAAGAACCTGACTTTGCCGCACGGTTGAAGGCATCATGGGAAGCCTATCAGGGCCGAGAGAAGGTTCAGGAAGCCGCCACGTCGGAGCAAGAACGGGAAGCCCCGCAGGATTTTGCAGCACGTCTGCGCGAAGCAGCGGAGGGCGTTGATCGTGATGCTCTAGCGGATCGCGCCGCCGCGTTGCGCGAGGGCCGTGAGGCCGAGGAACGGCACACCGCACAGGAGGCGGCGCGAGAACAGGAACGGGTGAAAGAGCTAGAGCGCCAGCAAGAGATTGAGCGGGAAGCGCATCGCGACCGAGGGCATGGGATCGACCGATAAGAATAGCTTCAACAAACGGTCGTTTGCGCCGGTGACAAAAACGTATGAGTTTTGTCAAATCTGTTGCTCTTTGTGGACTGGAGGTCAGACACTCACTCCGAATAGCCACCCCACACCGGCCGTCACGGCCATTGCGAACACGCCCCAACCGACCACACGCATGACAGCAGGCAGAACAGGTGCTGCTCCCGCCTTGGCTCCGAGTGCACCGAGGATGGCAAGGGCGAAGACGGTAACAACCAGGACTGTCGGTATGATCGCTGAGGCCGGGGTTAGCCAGGCGGCGACAACGGGGACAGCGGCGGCCACCGAGAACGTTAGACCAGAGGCCAAGGCCGCCTGAAATGGATTTGCAGCATGTATGTCCGAGAGCCCAAGCTCATCCCGGACATGGGCGGCCAGCGCGTCTTTCTCAGTCAGTTCTCTCGCGACGGCCTCGGCGGTCGGCTCGCTCAACCCGCGTTCCACATAAATCGCCTTGAGTTCCTCGAATTCGGCCTCTGGCGTCTCCCGCAGCGCCTCCCTTTCGCGTTCGATATCAGCCCGCTCGGTATCGGATTGAGATGAGACAGAGACATATTCCCCGGCGGCCATCGACATCGCGCCCGCAGCCAGTCCGGCCACACCGGCGATCAGAACAGCGCGAGGGCTTGGATCAGCCGCAGCAACACCGACGACAAGGGAAGACACGGACACAATCCCGTCATTCGCCCCCAGAACAGCCGCGCGTAGCCAGTTGCTTCGCGTGATGTAGTGGGGGTCGTCCGAATGTGCGCTGATGTCTGTCATGTTGTTTCTCCAGATGCGCCTGGTGTCCCGGCATTTGTCGCTCCGGCATCGGGCGCTGCCCCCGCCGAGCCCAGGTGTTGGTTGTCAGCCAGCAACTCTTCGATGAGCAAGCTGATGAACTGCGCGCGTCCGTCAGTCGCGGACTTTGCATAGATGCTTGTTGCCTGCGCCCTGACCGTGCCCGCTGCGGTCTTGCGCACCCGAGCGATGGTGTCATTGTCCAAACCCTTCAGGATCATGATGGCCACATCGCGTTCCGCATTGGTTAGCCCCCACTCGTTAAAGAACGTTTCGATGATGTCCGCCAGATGGCCTTGAGCAATGTCGAGACCGGTCTGCATGTCGGACATGCGTGACAGCAATCCGCGCAACTCGATCATCAGAAAAGCAACACCGGCGACAAGTGCGACGGCTGCAACGGACTCCAGAAGCAAATGGGGATCGTCGAGATGCCCGTCCTCGCGAAAATCTTCGATCACGTCTCCGATGAAGAACAGCGCGCACATGGCCTGCAAAAGGATAAGGCCCGCAAGAACCGTTGCGCGCCTTTCCTTTGTCTTGGCAGGCCAAATCCGGAGCTTCATTCAACCTCTCGTCCGTAGGGAATTGTTTTTCTTCCGTTTATCATGGCACGGACCAGATTGACACCAGATCGCCAGGTATCGAACGCCACCCCGGCAACGTGCAGCGCAACGGAAAAGACCAGCCAGTTGAAGACGATCTCGTGAGCTTCCTCGACCCAATCGACTCCAAAGAACGTGATCGTCGTCATCATGTAGCCGGTGATGCCGATGGCAATCACGCTGGCCCAGATATTGTAGACCATCAGCGCCCCGAGCGGGTTGTGTGACAGATGAACCGTTTTGTCGCCCGAAAGCATCGCGCGCAGGTGATGAATGGCGCGCGCGGGGCTGGGCGGGAAGGCCGAGAAGCGGGCGTGCTTTGGTCCTATCAATGCCCAGACAAGACGTAGGCCAACCAGGCCCAGAGCGACATATCCGATCCATTCGTGTGTCTTGCTTTCCTCCTCGATAAACGTCCCGTTGAGCAGGATCGTCAGGGCGAGCGACCAGTGGATCAGCCGAACGAGCGGGTCCCAGACGGCAACCTCACGGGCGCTTGCGCGCCCGCTGGTTTGCTGTACGACGGCGGCCATGGCCTCAGCCCTTGAGTTCGAGCTTGGTGACAGCGCCGGTCTGCGGGTTCACATAGACTTCACCCATCTGGCCGTCGCGCACGAAGTAGACCTCGATCTTGCCGTCTTCCATTTCTGCCTTGCGGACTTCATAGCCCATGGCGGTCAACGAGGCCTGTACCTCTTCCATCGTTGTGCCAAGGATGCTGTTCATCGAGACATCTTCTGCAAGAGCGGGGGTAGCGAACGCCATCATGGCGATCAGTGCAAATTTACGCATGGGTCAGTTCCTTCGGTTCGGGCACCGAAATCACGGTGCAAGGGCGCGGCAGCCCAGTGCTGTCGCTCGCCGATAGTTGAGGCTTGCGGGGTGCTAACACCATTGCCTTGAGGCTTATGAACCCTCTGTTAAGCGCGCGCTTAGAGCGGATTTGTGCCGAAGGCATTGATGGCCTCTTGGCCGAGCAGTCGTGATCGGAGTGTCAAAAAGGGTGGTTTTTGGGAAGCTGTAATATCCGTTTCGGAACACACCGATACTTGCGGCACAGCAAAGAGACTGCATCTTCAATCAGGAATTATTGCTCCTGATTGCTTTGATTTGTGTTCCGGTTCGACATGGATCGTGACCTTGGCGTCATCTAAGTGGTTTTTCAAAGACTCCTCTATCTGGTCACATATTTCATGAGATTGGAAAACCGTCGTTCCGCCGGGCACGACCAGATGGAAATCAATAAATATTGCCGCGCCTGCGTGTCGTGTCCGAAGATCGTGTGCTTGCATTGCGCCATCCAATTGAACCAAAAACGCTCGTTTGCGGAGGGCTTTACCATTTTGTAACGGATCAATGGCTTGGGCCTTCCAAAACACCCTGCCAAAATTATGAAGGTTTTGGCGGGTTTGTGGCATGTCGATAGCTGCTATACTGATCGCAGGAATCCAAACAAACCACGCTTTGCCCCCTGCCCCGCCCGCTGATCGGTTAGCATTGCGGTCAACTTGCGGCGTTCTTCGCCCTCACGATCAAGGCGTTCGCGAAGGTCTGCCACAGTTTCAGCCATGTTTTCAGACAGGGTGTTTGCGGCTTTAAGTTCGGCGCGTAACCGTTCAATTTCAATGCGGTTTTCGTGGTCAGGAGTGGGGGTCAGTGCCGGTTTTCCTGACTGGTCAGTAGCGGTCAGTGGAAACACTCTATGCAACTCTGACGGATCAATCTCGTATCGTCCTTGAGTATCCTTCGGCGCACTTAAACGCCCTTCCTTTATAGCTTTTAGGACTGTTCCCTTCGCCTTACGACAGGACTTGGCCGCTTCATTCAGTGTCATGGTCATGTCCGGTTTTCCTCATGGTCACTATTGGTTTTCTTGACTGGTCATGACCAGTCAGCGTGACCAGTGTGCCACAATTTCTGAATCAAGCAAACCATCGAGGAAACGGCGTATCTAGGCATCGTAGCCGCTATCTTAGGCTGTTTTGTTTTCCGCAATAGGCTACGAATGCAGCACCCGCATTTTTCGGCGGGTTGCCTTTGGCCGTTTCTGCCTGCGCAAAGGCCAGCCAATCAGCTCGAAGGGCATGGTAATCCCGACCCTTTTCCCGTGCCAGAGCGCGGGCTTTTTCTTCGGCCCAGTCAGGCAGTGTGATTGCAGGCGCGACCTGTGTTTTCGTATGTCGGGGACGGAAGATCACGAGGTCATCGCCCGTCAGCTCGATCCGGTAGAAAGGCGTGTGATCGTCAAAAATGATCTGGCGAAGGTTGAGTCGGAACTTCTTGAGAGGAGCATTGCTGCCAGTCTTCCGTTGAAGGTTGGCAAGGCCGATATGCCATTTTGGCTGGTTGCCACAATGTTTCCGCGCGATCTCGTAGAGACGGCGTTCCAGCGGGCGGCGTAGGCGGAAGTAGTCGTTCGAGATCGTGACAACCTGGTCGGACTCGATAGCCCGCATGAGCCAGTCCGACAGGACCACCTCGCAATAATCCAGCCGCCATGAACCATCCTCACGCATGACAAATCCACCTTCGTCAATCAGGCCAAAAACACGGGTTTCCATGCGGTCTCCCGTGCGAATGTCCGTTTTGAAGGTTGTCCCTCGTAGGCGTTTGAAAGCTTGCTCTAGGCGTTGATAGCCAAGGTTGTTGGTGGGCCTGTTCGTTGAGACTAGAAGCTCCCGCCCCGTGAACCTGACACGCTTGCCGATCTTCTCGCCACGGTTTTTCATGTGCATCAGTTGGCTGATGCAGAAGATCAGAATGTCCTTGTCGAAGATGGTCGGCAGGCCGTTATAGGACGGCGTAATCTCTAGGCGAACATCCCCGGCCTCGTAGTGCAGGTGGCGCATGTCTGGCTTCGTTGCCAGCGAGAACATCGGATGTTCCATCGACGCCGTATCATCCTTCGGCACGACATCGGCGATGTCGAGGATAAAGAAATCTTTTTGAGGGTGTCGATCGGGAAGCAAGGCCAT
>NZ_CP067137.1 GCF_028553785.1 Paracoccus fistulariae | reverse complement strand
GTTGTGCCTGTATTGTCGGACGCTGATTATTATCTCTTTCTGTTTTACGCCGGATTTGCGTCTTTGGCAAAAGGCAAGTTTACTGAAACCCAATTATAGCGCGATCCAGCCCCCGTTGCGCGAATCGGCTGTGCTGCGCGCGCCGCCTGACTTGCGGGGTCACGCAACAGTTAGGGGGACATGCGTGGGGCTTACGCTAGGGATTGGGTGACATGAGGGACGTAATAGGGGACGTTCAGGCTGTCACCCTATACCATTGATACCAATTTTTATCTCTGGAACGGGATCGGAAAACCGCCCGGCACGCAATTGGCTTGACAGAATCGGTAAACAGGACGCAAATGCAGAGAGGTTGGCGAAAAGCGTTTAAGCAGACACAAGATCGCAGCTTTCGCCCGAAGCAGATGTCGGTATGTCCGGCAGGCAGGAGCAGTGATGCAGGTGATCCGTCCCGTGGGCCGAGAGGCGGCGGCCAAGAAATACGATATGCTGTCGGCCATAATGGCGCATGCGCTGGCCGGAGACCAGAACCTGCAACGTCTGGTGCTGCGCCTGATGTCGCTGATCACCACCCGCTATAACTGGCAACGCAACGAACTGACCATGGGTCAGCGCGAAATCGCGCGGCTGTGGTGTGTCGATGAGCGCACCGTCAAGCGCGAAATGGCGCGGCTGCGGGCGATGGGCTGGCTGCTGGTCAAGCGTCCGGGCGCGCGGGGCAGGGTGTCGGTGCTGGCCCTGGATCTGGAGCGGATCATGCTGGATACGCGCGCCGCATGGGGGAATATCGGCGAGGATTATATCCTGCGCGTGGGCGGCGAAGCGGCGGCTGAGACCGCGCCCTCGACCGTGGTTCCCTTTCGCAGGCCGGATGTGCTGGTGGCGGGGCAGGGGGTCTGGGGCAGGGCGCAGGCGCTGCTGGCGGCCGAGGACAGGCCGCTTTACGACGCCTGGATCGCCTGTCTGGCGGATGGCGGGCTGCATGAGGGCTGCCAGATCCTGATCGCGCCCTCGCGCTTTCACGCGACCTATCTGCGCACCCATATCCTGCCACGGCTGCGCACGGCGCTGCTGCGCGCGGATCCGACGGTCACGGCGTTGCGCATCGAGACGGGCTGAGCGGGCCTGTCTACCTCATCAGCGGCTTGCTGTTGCGCTGATGCCGCATGGCCAGTTTCCGCCCCAGTCGTCCAGAGGCCAGCGGGCGGGCAGGGACCGGTCTGACGCCGTGGCGCAGCTCGGGGAACAGGGTCAGCAGCTCTTCCGTGGCGTCGCTGTCGATGGCGTTCAGCGCCTCTGGCCCGGCATAGAGCGACTCTGACGCCGCACCGTTCGAAAAGACGACCTCATGCCGGTCGAACATCAGATGCACATAGGTCAGGTCGGTCGGATCGCTGACGATCTCGATCCCCTCGATGGCCAGAAGCTGCTTGGCGGCGACCAGCACCTCATCGCTGTCAAAGAGGCGCTGCGCGATACGAGAGCGCACCAGAATGCGGTGCTGTGGCGAGACGGTCAGGTCATGTTCGGGCATACCACCGCCAAGCGCGCCGGCGCTGATGCGCACCGGGCGCAGCTGTGGCGCGCAGAGAAGGTGAACGGGCGACAGCTTGCGGCGGCCGATCCAGCGCACCGGCTGCAGGCCGTGATCGGCGGTCTGCACCAGGGTGCCGATGGTGATCTCCTCGACCGCCATGGGGCCGCTTTCGGTGTCGATCAGGGTTCCCGCCGTGAAGCAGGGAACGGTCCGGATATCCAGCACCTGCCGGTTGCCGCTGAGGCCGGTATAGCGGTTCCCCAGCAGGGCGCCGATCTGGATCGTCTGGATCGGCTTGACGGTCAGCGCATCCGCGGCCGAGCCTTCGGCGATGGGCGGGGCCAGCCAGGTATTGCCGCTGGTGTCCTGAAAGATGATCAGCGGCACATTCGCCGTCGTGCCGTCATTATAGGTCAGGGTGCCGCTGTAAATGGCGCAGGCATCAAAGGCGTGGCTGGAGGTGCTGCCATCCTGCGTCGTGATCGTGAATGTATCCGAGCCCGCCAGGTTATTGTCCTGATTATAGCCGCCGCCGCGATTGTTATTATCGGGGCTGTCAAAGCTGATCGGGCTCAGTTGCTGGACGCTGGCGGCGGTCAGATCGTCATAGCGCGTATTCTGCAGACTGATCGCGTTTTCAGCATCGACATTGCTGACATACCTTCCGTTCCTGACAGCGCCTTCATTCGGGTCGATCGAGGCAAAATTCCCAAGATAAATGACGTTGAATGTCGAATCTGTTGCCATCTGAAATCTCCGGTCGCGCAAGGGCGACGAAATTGCAAAAATGTCCCGGCAGAATGCGAAGGAATATGTGAAATGCAGCAAAGGCAGTCTTGAACTGTGCCAAGCTATCGCCGCTTCTGGCAAGTTATTCAATCTTTAACTGTTTTCATGGCACGCTGCGGCGATGGGGGCGAGTCCAGCGGGCAGGGGCCTGACATGAAAACAGACCACCAATCGCGCGGATTGATGGCCTGTCATAGTCTGCATCATTGCGTCAGAGGTGACGCTTTGATGATATTAGCTCGCGCGGCGACGACGCTCCCAGGTCAGCAGCACGATGGCGGCCAGGGCTGCCACGGCGGCCGTGCCTTCCAGTGCGCTGATTTCCGGGACGGGGCACGGCTTCGAGAACGGGCCGTCGCCGCAACCGGCGGCATTTGCTGCCGTAACCATCACGGAGGACAGGGTGGCCGTCAGGCCTGCGAGGGTAAGTTTCTTCACGCTATAGCTCCTTTTTACACGCGGGTGTCCAAGCGCCCGCAACACTAACAGATATGAAACGCTTCATATCCGATTCCGGCTCTTGGACAACCGGAATAATTTGAGTGGGGTATCGCTGATGTATCCCAGCGACACCCCGCTGTTATCAGACGCAGAGGCAGTCCTGCGCCAGGTCGTCCCATTCGACGCCGATGATCAGCGGCTGTTCGTTCGGGGCCGCGTCGGGCTGGACCGGATCCACGATCAGGCCGATGATATCACCTTCGCCAGCTTCGAAACCTTCACCATTGGCCAGGGCAAGCTCGTAGATTTCCTGGGCATTGGCGATGGTGCCGTAAGCGGGAACGTTCTCGTTCACGAAGACGATGTCGTCGGTCAGGCCCCAGATGGCGCCCTGAATCTCGGCCTCGGTATAGGTTTCCCCGGTGCCGTCGCCATTGTCCTGCGCGCTGAAATCCTGGTTCAGGATCCAGTTGACCAGATCCAGGTTCTGCGGGTTCGGAACCACACCAGCAGGCAGGGTGCCTGCATCGGCCAGGTAGATGTTGACCGGGAAGTTCTCATTGAACCGCAGCTCTTCGGCGGCCGAGACGCAATAGGCGATGTCGAAGCTCTTGCCGTCCAGACGATCATCCCCGGTATTGGTCAGGGTGACCGTGTAGAACGTGTCGCCGACCTGATCGCGGGTCACGCGGACGGTGCCGGTATCGGGCAGGCTGGCTGCGATCGATTCCAGCGTGTTCAGCGACCCGCAATATTTCAGGTCGATATCCGCGCTGGCCGTGCCGCCATTGCCGTCCGAAATCTGATAGCTGTAGGTCGCGGTGGCGCTTTGGCCGACGACCAGCGTATCGTAATCGGAATTGGTGGCGTCAAAGACCAGCTTGCCGCTGGTGAGCGTGACGATGACACCGTCATTCAGCGTGACGCTCTGACCGTTGCTGATCGACTTGCCGTCGATCGAGGTGATGGTCAGCGTGTCGCCATCCGGATCGCTGTCATTGGCCAGAACATCGACGGTCTTGGGCGTGCTGACGCAGGTTTTGGCCATGTCGTCATTCGCATTCGGACCGTCGTTCTGCAGGACCAGACCGGCATCGACATTGCGCTGGTTTTCACCCTCGGTCAGGACGATGGTGCCGGTCACGCCATTGGCGCGGGCATCGCTGTCATTGTTGACGGCTTCCGGACCAACCGGCGAGGGCGTGGTGAAGCTGTAGCCATTCGGCGCGACGAACTGCACCTGATAGGTGCCTTCGTCGATATCGTCGAAGAGATACTTGCCATTGGCATCGGTCACGCGGGTGCCGACGATCACGCCATTCTGCAGCAGGTTCACGGTGACGCCAGCGGCCCCACGTTCGCCCGCGTCCAGGACGCCGTTCTTGTTGGTGTCGAACCAGACGGTATCGCCCAGCGACGGCTTGTCGCAGACCTCGATCCGCAGGTTCTCGCGGGCGGGTTTGCAGGTCGGGTCATCGGTCTCGCGGATCAGCGTCACGTTATAGACGTTGTCGCGGCCCTGATCCTTCGGGTTTTCGAAGTCGGGCGCATTGATGAAGCTGACCTTGCCCTTGGCGTCGACCTTGAACAGGGCCGCATCGGGACCCGTCAGACGATAGGTCACATTGCCGGTCGCCTCGAAGTCCTGCTCGACCGTCGAGCGCAGCAATTCGCGGCCGCCCTCGTCCAGCTGGGTCGAGATCTGGCCAGAAATCGACGTGATGCTGTTGGCGCGAAGGCTTTGGATTTCGCCAGCCTCGACCACGGCATCGCCATCATCGACCCACAGCTGCAGGCCGTTCAGTTCCGCACCGCTGACCTTGCCATCGCCGTTCTTGTCAAACAGGGTCAACAGCTTTTCATAGCCATTCGCATAGCGGCCATCTTCGTCACCGAAGAGGCGCAGACCGTTCATGTCGGTCGCGGCGCGGCCATCGCGGTTGTCGATCAGGATACCGTCGCCCGAACCGTCGAACCACTCCATCCGCTCGGCTTTGCCGTCGCCGTTCATGTCGAATTTGACGGTCGCGCCGATGGTCAGACCATCCTTGTCCGCGGACGAGCTTTCGCCGGTCACACCGATCTTGCCGTCACGGTTCAGGTCGATGGCGATGGGCGTGGTCTTGATGATGCTGACGCGTTCGCAACGCTCATTCTGATCTTTGTTCAGGATGTCTTCGATCTCGATCCCGAAGATATAGTTGGGACCATAGCCCGAGGTGCCGACGAAGAAGGCTTCGGATTTGGTCTGGCCCGCCTTGATCGTGATCTCGATCTCGTTCGAGCGGTCCGCGCCGATTTCGTCGGTGTCATCGGTCAGGAAGGCAAAGCCGGGGGGCGGCGAGTCCAGCCGGCCGGACGGATCCTTCACATCGAAGTTCAGCTTGACGGTGAAGGTCAGGTCGGTCTCGGCCGGTTCTTCCAGGAAGATGAAATAGGGCACGGTATCAGTGTTGTTCTTGTACCAGACCTGGGTTTGCGCCTCGTCGAAGCCATTCAGGCCGACGCGTGCGCAGACCGGCTCATCCAGCAGGAAGTAGACGTCCTCTGAAATGATATTACAGAGCGTGTCGAAATCCTGCACATGGGTTTCGTTCTCGCAGACCTTGATCGTCCGGTCGACGGTCGAACCGATTTCGCTGGCATCGACACCGCCGGTATTCATGCCCTTGGTGACGCTGAACCTGTCAGAGACGTCAAGGTTGCGGACATTGACGGGGCCCGTCGCGTTCGAGTCGGCCGTATTGGCAAAGCCGACGCGATAATTGCCGGGTGCCACGCCCTTGAAGGTATAATCGCCATCCGGATCGGTGGTCGTGGTGACAACATCGCCGTCGGCGTCGCGGACATAGCTTTTGTCTTCGTTCAGCAGATAGACGGTACGACCGCCCAGACCGCCTTCCGAGGCATCCTGCTGGCCGTCCTGATCGCCATCATAGTAGAACGTCCCCGAGACTTCGCCCGTCTCATAGACCATATCCACCTTGCGCAGCGAGACATTGTCCAGAATGCCGCCCATGCCGTCCTTTGCAAAGTCGTGATAGGCGACCTCGCGGAAGGTGATGGTGTGCCTGCCCGCCGAAAGCTCCAGATCAAGGGTCCAGGTTTCCACGTTGCTATAGGCTTTTTCGCCATGCCCGTTCATAACGCGCTGGACCACCTTGCCGTCCACCAGAACTTCGATGGCGTTGCTGTGCAGCGAGACATAGCCGGGCACACCGGCCTTGTAGCGGACCGAATAGTCGAAGGACATCTGGTACGTGCCCGCATCGGAGATCATCACCGTCTGCTGGATTCCGTCCATCGTGCTGGAGATATAGTCGATCTCGACGACAGAGTTGCCGCGGGTGTTGCCCGTTTTGTAATCGTCGGTCTGAATTTCGATCTTGCTGCCTGCACGCATCGGCGTCCAGCCCTGAAGGGACGAATATTCGAAGGCGCCGATTTTATTGGCATTGGCGTGGTTTTCAAAATCGCCGTTGACTATCAGTTCCTTGCCCAGCTTGCGGACGGTCAGATCCTCGTCGATCTCCTCGATCTTGGTGTGGCTGAAGCCTTTCGTGGCCGTCCCCGAGGTCGAAGCCGCGGTCTGGGGCGCATTATGCGCATAGGTCGTTGAGGCATTCTCGGTGACACTTGCGTCAATATTGCCGTATCTCTGGCCGGCTTTCAGGTGGATGACGCCGGTCATGCCGATGGCATTCGCATCGGAATCGGCGTTGTAGATGCCCTTGTCCTGCTCGCCGAACTTGTAGCCGTCATGGACCGCGAAACGGACGGCATAGCTGCCCGGCTCTGCGTCGAACTGGTACCAGCCCTTATCGCCGGTGGTGGTCTCGTCAACGACATTGCCGTTCAGGTCCAGCAGCTGAACGGTCTGCCCGACGATGCCATCATCCCATGCGCCTGCGCCATTCGACTCGGTCGAATCGCCGTTGCTGTCCAGG
The DNA here is from genome assembly GCF_028553785.1 of Paracoccus fistulariae. Taxonomy (NCBI): domain Bacteria; kingdom Pseudomonadati; phylum Pseudomonadota; class Alphaproteobacteria; order Rhodobacterales; family Paracoccaceae; genus Paracoccus; species Paracoccus fistulariae. Next base: position 83,490 of record NZ_CP067137.1, on the reverse strand, counting down.
CTCAGGCGACCACGGATGGTGCCATAGCCGATATTGGCATAGGTCACCGCCAGTTCGTCGCTGCCGACGACTTTCTGCATGCTGACGTCGATATTGCCGTATTTATCGCCTGCCTTCAGGTCGATCACCTGGGTCAGGCCGTTGGCATCCGCATCGGAATCCGCGAAGAGGTTGTCGCCCTGATCCTGCTGGGCGAATTGCATTCCGCTGACCGGCAGGAACTTCACGACATATTGCCCCGCGGGGACGTCGAAGCGATAGACGCCGCCGTCATTCGTTGTGGTCACGGCAACGACCTTGCCGGTCACATCCAGCAGTTGGACGGTCTTGCCGCTGACGCCCTTTTCCCAACCGCCATGGCCAGTGGCTTCGGTATTATCGACGTTCTCATCAAAGGTCATCCGACCATAGATAGAGCCGAGTTCAGAGGATGTGCGGTAAGTAAGTTCTGACGAACCGGTGGACATATCCGTCTCCATTTACTGGTTACTTTGCGACAATGGGTCAGGCAGAATGTCGCTTACAGGTCGCAGATGCTACCAGCTATCTTTTTGTTAGAAAAGCGAATTTCCCCCGCGACACGCCGTTCAACCTAAGGCTGCACAGGCGGGCGGCGTCGATTCGAAGGATCGACAACCGTGGGGCGTGCGGGATGCGATTTCTTCGCCTTGAATTTTATGGTTTGTTTATTAACTCACACAAATTGATCATTATCAGCCGTGGAATCCCTGCCTTGTTGATCGACGAGGCGCCGACGGCGGCCAAATCAAGAGAAAGACACCTAGGGTTGTAAATTCCGCGCTAAGATTGCGGGCGGAGAAAGCTGTTTTTCGCCCGGAGATTGCCGAAATCAGCGCCGCTTTCGCGGCTGCAGGCTGGATCTTGCCATACTGTCCGGATCAGTTTGGCGCGATCGTTCTGAAAGTGCAGACAAATACTATGACGAATCACTTTCACTGGCCCTGTCGTTCGGCATTCCAAGGCTTCGGGTCCGTGAGCGGCGGAAATTCGCGGTTTCGGACCGATGACCTCAGACAAGGCCGCGCGGTTTCGGGCCGCCCGTGGCCCAGTCCAGCAATTCGGCCGTATGGACCACCGGCACCTCGGTCCCCGAACCGATCTGCATCATGCAGCCGATATTGCCGGCGCAGATCACCTGCGGCTGCAGCACCTCCAGCGTCTCGACCTTGCGCGATTTCAGCTGCGCCGAAATCTCGGGCTGCATCAGGTTATAGGTCCCGGCCGAGCCGCAACACAGGTAGCTGTCGCGCGGTTCCAGCACGGTGAAACCCGCCTGTTTCAGCAGATCCTTGGGCGTTTCCCTGATCTGCTGACCATGTTGCAGCGAACAGGCGGCGTGATAGCCGATGCGCAAGGGGTCAGCATGTGTCGCGTCCTTCAGGCCCAGATCGGCCATGATTTCGCTGATGTCACAGGCCAGCGCGGCGATATGGGCGGCATCTGCCGCCATCGGATCGTCGGCGAACATATGGCCGTAATCCTTGACCGTGGTTCCGCAGCCCGAGGTGTTGATCACCACGGCGTCAAGCCCCGGACCGTTTGCCTCGGCCATCAGCGCGCGGATATTCGCCGCCGCCGAGGCATGGCTTTCATCGGTCTTGCCCATGTGGTGGGTCAGCGCCCCGCAGCACCCGACGCCCCGGGGCACGACGACCTCGCAGCCGTGACGGCGCAGCAGGCGGATGGTGGCGTCGTTGATATCGGTGTTCAGCGCCCTTTGGGCGCAGCCGATCAGCAAGGCGACCCGTTTCACGCGCGGCCCTTCGGCGGGAAAGACCTGGGGGCTGTCATTCGGGCTGGTGGGCGGGATCCGGGCGGGCGCCATGTCCAGCATCGCGCGCAGCCGGGCATCGGGCATCAGCCCGCGCAGGGGCCGCGCCAGCCTTGCCCCATGCAGCGCCAGCCGAAACCGTCCCGGATAGGGCAGGATGCGCGCCAGCAGCCAGCGCAGCGCACGATCATGCCAGGGGCGGCGATAGTTCTGTTGGATATATTCGCGGGCATGATCGACCAGATGCATGTAATCGACGCCCGAGGGGCAGGTGCTCATGCAGCTGAGGCAGGACAGGCAGCGGTCGATATGGGTGACCGTCCGGGCATCGGGCACCTTGCTGTTTTCCAGCATGTCCTTGATCAGGTAGATGCGTCCGCGCGGGCTGTCCAACTCATCGCCCAGAACCTGATAGGTCGGGCAGGTGGCGGTGCAAAAACCGCAATGGACGCAGGATCGCAGGATCTCGTTGCTGCGCGCGGTGGCGGGATCGGCCAGTTGCCGGGCGGTGAAATTCGTCTGCATCTCAGGCGTCCATCAGGCCGGGGTTCAGGATGCCATGCGGGTCAAAGCTGCGCCGCAGGCCGGATTGCAACCGCGCCATCGGGCCGGTTTGCGGCGGAAAGGCCGGGCCGGACAGTCCGGCGCGGCGGATCAGCGTGGCATGAGGCGCCACACTGCGGATCTGTTCGGCGCTGCCCGGACCCTGATACCAGATCAGGCCACCACCCCAATCCATCGAGGACGTGCCGCCCAGTTCCCGCAGCCGGTCACAGATCGCCGGGGCCTCGGTCGGTTTGGTCAGGATCCGCCACAGCGGCGCTTTGCGATCCGTGAAATGGGCGAGATCACGCAGATCGCGCCACAGGGTCACCGTCTGCCGATCATCCAGCACATCGGGCCGGTGTTCGGCCAGCAACGCCAGCAGCCGGTCGCGGCGATAGATCAACTGACGCTCCAGCCCCTCGACCCGCAGATAGGCATTGCCGTCGCGCCATGCCGCGCCGGTCACATCAAAGGGGGTGGCCAGCGCGGCGGAAAAGATCTGTATCGCGCGCGCCGGATCGACCCCGGCAAAGACCAGCGTCGCGCGGGCGGGCAGGTGGGGCAGGGTTTTCAGCACGACCTCGGTCAGCACGGCCAGGGTGCCGTAAGACCCTGCCAGCAGCTTCGACAGATCCAGCCCGGTGACATTCTTCATCACCCGGCCGCCATTCTTGATGATCCGCCCCTGCCCATCGACAAAGCGCACGCCCAGCAGGTGATCGCGGCAGGCGCCGGCCATGACGCGGCGCGGGCCGCTGGCATTGCTGGCAACCATGCCGCCCAGCGTCGGCGTGCCGTTGCTGCCCAGAACCTGCCGCAGGTCCGGCGGCTCAAAGGCCAGCGCCTGACCTTCGGCAGCCAGCATCGTCTCGATCTCGGGCAGGGGGGTGCCAGGGCGCGCGATCAGCGTCATTTCCCCCGGGGAATAGGTCACGACGCCTGACAGATTGGCGGTCGAGAGCCGGTCGCCCCCGGCATGTTCCACACGCGTGCCGCCACCGATGATCCTCAGCGGATCGCGCCGCTCCGCGATCAGGCGGGACAGATCCTCTTCCGAGGCGGGGGCCAGCATATCCAGCAGCGCGGTCATTCGGCGGCCCTGGCGCGATGGGCGGCGCTGGCCTGAAGCGGAAAGACCTTGGCCGCATTCAGCAGCCATTGCGGGTCGAACAGATCCTTGATCTCCATCTGGATCGCCAGATCATCGGGCGCATATTGCGTGTCCATCAGATCGCGCTTTTCGATGCCGACGCCATGTTCGCCGGTCAGACAGCCGCCCACCTCGACGCAAAGCCGCAGGATATCGTTGCCAAAGGCCTCGGCCCGGGCCAGATCGCCGGGCTTGTTGGCATTGAACAGGATCAGCGGATGCATATTGCCGTCGCCCGCGTGAAAGACATTCGCGACCTCCAGCCCGTGTTCGCGGGACAATTCACCGATGCGGCGCAGCGTGTAGGGCAGTTGGCCCACCGGCACGGTGCCATCCAGACAGATGTAATCGCCCAGCTTGCCCATGGCGCCGAATGCGGATTTGCGGCCCTTCCAGATCTTGGCGGCCTCATCCGCATTGCGGCTTTCGCGGAATTCGACCGGGTTCAGCGCATCGGCAATCTGGCGGATGCGGGCGATCTGGTCGGTGATTTCATCGGCCGAACCCTCGACCTCGACGATCAGGACGGCATTGCAGGCGGGATAGCCGGCCTTGGCGAAACTTTCGACCGCGCGCAGGCAGGGCTCGTCCATATATTCGATCGCCACCGGGATCACGCCCGAGCGGATGATATTGGCCACGCATTCGCCCGCCACTTCGGCGCTGTCAAAGCCGATCAGAACCGGACGCGCGCCTTCGGGGCGGGGCAGGATGCGCAAGGTCGCCTCGGTCACGACGCCAAGCTGCCCTTCCGAACCGCAGAAGAGGCCCAACAGATCCAGAGCTTCGGGACCGGCCTCGGCCCCGCCCAGTTCGACGATCTCGCCGGTGGAGAGGACCACGGTGGCGCCCATCAGGTTATTGGTGGTGACGCCGTATTTCAGACAATGCGCCCCGCCCGAATTCATCGCGATATTGCCCGCGATGGTGCAGGCCAGTTGCGAGGAGGGATCGGGGGCATAGAAAAAGCCATGCGGTTCCAGTTCCGCGCTGACGGCCAGATTGGTGATGCCGGTCTGGACCCGGATAAAGCGGTTGTCGGGGTCGATTTCCAGAACATCGCGCAGGCGCATCGTGCCCAGAATGATGCTGTCCGCCGTCGGCAGCGCCCCACCGGCCAAAGAGGTTCCCGCCCCGCGCGGCACCACCGGCACGCCCATCTGGTGACAGACCCGCATGATCGCCGCGACCTCATCCGTGCTGCGCGGCAGAACCACGGCCAGCGGCGGGCAGCGATAGGCGGTCAGCGCGTCGCATTCATAGGCACGGGTTTCTTCGGGGTCGTGGATCACGGCGTCGCGCGGCAGGATGGCCTGCAGCGCGGCGACGATCTGAGGGCCGCGGTCGATGACACCCTGATCGGGTATCGGCATGGCGATGGTCATGGCTGTGCCTCTCTCCTTGGCGATATTGGTAAGATAAATTTACCGGGTTCGTCAATTGTGGTTCTGCCGGGCGGTTGCGAAAGCCGCTGTCCGGCAGATTAGCATGATTTACGGGTCGGGGCGGGCGGATTTGCGCGACGGGCGGGCCAGATGAATTCTTTCATTAAAACTTGATATCGCCCCCTATCGAAACAGGATCGGCGCTCCTATATGAGCGAATTCCAGCCCATTTTGTCTAAACCGCTGGATTATTGGACGATAGCGCCCCGTGCGTCACAGATGCGATAAGAGAGACACCCGAATGCCATTCCCAAAACGCGCCCTTTTCGCTGTGTTCGCGCTGCTGTCGATGGCGGCGCCATCCTGGGCCGAAAGCCTGAATCTGCGCGTGGCAAACGGGCAGATCTCGGATGGGGGAAAGACGCTCAGCGTGACTCTGGCGCCGCAAAGCGGGCGCGATTTTGCCACCTTTACCCGGATGCATGTGGGTGAGCGTATGGCGATTTCCTTTGAAAACAATGTCCTGATCGCGCCGACGCTGCGCGGTGCGATCTTTGCCTCCAGCGGGCAATTGTCGCTGCCGCTGGGCCTGCCAGAAGAACAGGTCCAACGCATGCGCGATCAGTTGCAGCGCGGCGATCTGTTCCTGCGTGTGACCGCGCCTGCCGAATAGCGCCGTCAGGCGGCGGCGGTCCACAGGCGAAACCGGCGCGTGCCGGTGATCTCTCGCACCAGCCCGTCCCGCTGCATGCGCCGCAACAGCCGCTCGGCTGTGTCGCGGCTGATGCCTGCCTGTTCCTCGACCATGGCCGTGGTCATCAGCGGCTGAACCATCAGCGCATCAATGATGCGGGCCGGGTTGCGGCCCTTGATCTGCGCCGTCGCCTGCCGGGCCTGCTGCGCCCACAGCGTCAGCCGCGACAGATCGCGCCGCGCGTCCGACGCCCCTTGTGTGACGGCGTCCAGATGCCGGGCAAGGCGATCCGCAATCGTGCCACCCTGCGCGGTCAGGCGGCCATGTCGGCCCAGCGGCAGAAAGCACAGCGCCTCGCAGGGGGCGGCCATGCTGCGGGCATTCCAGACCGCGCCCTCGATCAGATCTTCGGGCGCGGACAGTTGCGCAAGGCGCCAGGCTGTTCCGGTGGCGCAGCCGCGCGCAATCGGGTGCAGATCGGCGAAACCATCCGCCAGCGCCAGAAAATCCCGCGCGCTGTCATCGAAATCGCGGCCCGTGGGCCGACCGTGCAGCGGCGGGGGCAGGTGATCGCTGTCAGGCCGGTGCAGAGCCAGAAAGCTGCGCAGATCGTCCAGCCGTGTCTGCCCTTCCAGTCGGCGGATCGCCCAGCGGGCCTGTTTCATCGCGTCCAGATCGGTGCTGGCGCGGGCCTCCATCAGGTCGCGGCCGATCTCTTCGCGGCGCAAGGGCGTGCCCTGCGCCCAAAGCATCGCCTCGACCTCGGTCAGGGCCAGCCGGGTGATCGCGCCGGCCCGGCGATCCCGGGGCAGGGCGGCGATCTGCTGATCCAGCCGCCCCACGGCCATGGCTGCCTGCGCCAGTGGCAGCGCGGCCTCGGCCTGCGCGGCTGCCCAACTGGCGGGGTTCAGCAATTCTGTCAGATCGGGCGCGGCCATAGCCGCAAAATAGCGCGGTTCTGCGGATCAAGAAAGCCGCAAAAGCCCGCCCTCTAGCCCTGCGGGGTCATGGCCTTGCGCTGACGGGCGCGTTGCAGGCCCAGCTGTCTTTCGCGCCAGATGATCAGGATCCCCGCGACAATGACCAGCGCCGCGCCGATCAGGACGGTGGCGGTCGGCGCCTCGTCAAAGATGAACCAGCCGATCAGCACCGCCAGCAGCATCGAGACATATTCGAAGGGCGCGATCAGCGACGCATCGGCATAGCGATAGGAGGATGTCAGAAGGATCTGGCCCAACCCGCCCAGAATGCCGCTGAGCACCAGCAGCGCAGCGGTGGTCGGATCCGGCATGACCCAGCCAAAGGGCAGGGTGGCCAGCCCCAGCAGGGTCGAGGTGATCGAGAACCAGAAGACAATCGCCGAAGTCTTTTCCTCTTGCACCAGCTTGCGCACGAAAATCTGCGCCAGCGCCGCGCAGCCCGCCCCGCCAAGCGCCGCAAAGGCGCCCAGCATCCGCAGCGGATCGGCGGTCGCGCCCGTGCTGAGTTGCGGCGACAGCACCACCAGCACGCCCAGCAGCCCAAGCCCCACCATGGACAGGCGGAACAGGCGCACATCCTCGCCCAGGAACATCGCGGCGAAGATCACCACCAGCAGCGGCGCGGCATAGTTGATCGCGGTCGCCTCGGGCAGGGGCAGCAGGGCCAGCGCCCAGAAGCCCAGGAACATCGCCGTCGTGCCGATGATTCCCCGGTAGAAATGTCCCATCGGCCGAAAGGTCTTCAGCCCGTCCCGCAGGTCGTGCCGCATGGCCAGCCAGATCAGGATCACGGGAATCGCGAAAAGCGAGCGGAAAAAGACCTGTTGCCCGGCGGGCACCGCGACGCCGCCCTGCGGATCGGCCGTCGCCTTCACGATGGCCGCCATCAGCGTGAACACGGTCACGCTGCAGCATTTCAGCAGGATGCCACGCAGGGGCGAGGGGTGGGGCAGGGACATTGCCGCGCTCCGCAACTGGGGATGAGGGTGTCACCGCTGGATAAGCCCGCGGCCGGTGGGGATCAATATGCTGATTTCGGGAAATATTCATCGTCCCTGTGGCCGGAACACAGCGCCCCGTCACAAAGATTCACCACCTTGCGAGATTCCGTTTGCCCCGAATCGGAATTTCACGCTCTGCTGGAAAAAAACGAGCAGAGAAACCATGAAAATCAAAGCATTTGCCATCGCCGCGGCGCTTGGCCTTTCGACCATGCTGGCCGCTTGCGGAGACAGCGCCGACACATCCTCAGCGACCACGCGCCCGCCCGGGAAACCGGCCAATGGCGCGGATTGGGAAAAACAGGTGCAGGCGCGTCTGGATGCCTCATCCAACCAGATGACCCTGCTGGCGCAGCGGCAGAAACTGACCCCGCCGAAATCCGCGATCCTGACCTATGCGATCGCGCCCGACGGGCGGATCAAGGATATCCGCGTGGCCCGGTCGTCCGGCTCTCCCAGTTTCGACAGTCGCGCGCTCAGCTATGTGTTGCGCGCCGGCCCGTTGCCCGCCTTTACCGCCGACATGCCGCGTCAGGATATGCCGCGCGTCAGCGTGGTGGCGGTGTCGCAGACGGACCGGAACTGGTTCGGCGGCGACAAGATCAATGGCAAGGGTCTGCTGGATTAAGCGGCCCGGACACGGCTTCTTGAACGCAGGGCGGAAAAAAGTTACAGTCCGGTCGTTGGCCCGCTTACGGGCAGGGTACGGCGACCGGGCCCCTCTGGCGGATGTGGCGGCGCATTCGTGATGTCGGCAGCCGAAACCATGTCAGCCGCCGGACTCGATCTTTTCACATGAGCAATAACGCAACTTCACAGGGCGCGTCGGGTACCTCGGTGCTCGGATATTTTCGCTGGGCCTTTATCGTCACGGTCATCGGCCTGATGCTGGGCCTGTGGCTGGGCTGGCGAACCGAAGGCACCATTGGCGGCATGCTAAGCGTGTTCTTCATCTGCGCGGTGCTGGCGGTGCTGGAAATCTCTCTTTCCTTCGACAATGCCATCGTCAACGCCAACAAGCTGAAAGACATGACGCCGAAATGGCAGCATCGCTTTCTGACCTGGGGCATCATCATTGCCGTCTTCGGCATGCGTATCGTCTTTCCGCTGCTGATCGTGGTGATCGCGGCCAAGATCGGACCCTGGGACGCGCTGGTCATGGCGGCGGTGCAGCCCGAACGCTATGCCGAGATCATGCATGACGCCCATCTGCCCATCGCGGCCTTCGGGGGCGCATTCCTGATGATGGTCGGCCTGTCCTTCTTCTTTGACCACGAAAAGGACGTGCATTGGATGAGGTGGCTGGAAAGCCATCTGGCCCGCCATGCCAGCATCCGCGGGATCGAGGTGGCGCTGGTCCTGATCACCATCATCATTTTCAGCCGCCTGCAGCAGCCGGGCAATGCCGAGGTGTTTTTCCGCGCGGCCATCTGGGGCCTGCTGACCTTCCTGATCGTCGAGGTCGTCGGCGGTCTGCTGGACAGTTCGCAACAGGCGATGTCGGGTGCGGCCAAGGGCGGTCTGGGCGCGTTCCTTTATCTGGAGGTGCTGGACGCCTCGTTCAGTTTTGACGGCGTCATCGGAGCCTTCGCGCTGACGCAGAACCTGTTCATCATCGCCATCGGGTTGGGCATCGGGGCAATGTATGTGCGCTCGATGACGATCATGCTGGTCGAAAAGGGCACGCTGACCAATTACCGCTATCTGGAACATGGCGCCTTCTATGCCATTCTGGCGCTGTCGGTGATCATGTTCGCGCAATCGCTGGTCAAGATCCCCGAGGTTGTCACCGGGCTTGGCGGGGCCTGCCTGATCGGGCTGTCGCTGTGGTCTTCGATCCGGGCCAATCGCAGCGATCCCGCAGGGGCCGAGGTGCACTGAAAATTAACGCGCCCGCGCCTGATCCCAAGGCGCGGGCGACACTCGTAAACAAAACAGCAATCGTTAACCGTTTGGTAACAGCTTACTCTGTAAACGAGGCATTCAACTGGATATGCCGCGAGCCTAGTCGCAGCATATTAAGATGATGTTACAGCCTCGATGAAAAATTTTCCGTGATCAGTAATTCACTGCCCGGAACTGCTGTTCCGGAATGCCCAGTACCCGAAGCGCGCGGGCTGAGGGCGCACGATGGTTTTCCACCGCCGCCGCCAGCTCGATCGCGGCGTTGAAGGCGGAAAACATGTGCGAAAAATTACGGGCGATACGGATCACGGGATGTCCTGACACTGATTGGTTGCGACACGACCTATCTAGGCGTTAGCGCCAGCATCCGGTATGCCGAAATCCGTCAAGGCGGGTTTGCGTCTGGCGCATAACCCCCTTTCGCCGCGTCAGATTTTTCCGCGTTTTTTCAGGTCGTCCAAAGCGTGCCGGACCGAGGTTTCGACGGGGTGTTCCGTATCCAGCGTGATCGCGTTTTCATCATCGGTCGGAACCTCAAGCGTGGCCAGCTGCGATTCCAGCATCGAGGGCGGCATGAAATGCTCGCGCGCCTGCATGCGCTGCAGAATCACATCATGATCGGCATGCAGGTAGACGATTTCCAGCCCGTCGATATGGTCGCGCAGGAAATCGCGATAAATGCGCTTCAGGGCCGAACAAGAGAACACCGTCGCACGGCTTTGCGCCGAATCGACCACCGCCACGGACAGCGCCTTCAGCCAGGGCCAGCGCATCTCATCGGTCAGCGGGTGGCCGTCGGCCATGGCCTTTCGATTGCTTTCGGGGTGGTAATCGTCGCCCTCCAGAAAGGCCGCCCCAAGCGCATCGGCGATGCCCTGTGAAATGCTGGTCTTGCCGACGCCGCTTGGCCCCATCACCATGATGCATAGCTGGCGGTCGCTGTCGTGCCCTGCGGCGTCCTGCATGATAACCTCCCCCTGATCTTGTGCAGTCTAAATACAGGTGACAGGCAAGGACAAGCGCAGAACCTTCCATCGCCCCACTGCACAGAAATATGAGCCGATATCGGCTTCTGACCCTTGCATCCCGCGCTATCCTGATTTCTTTAGTCGACAAATCGGGCAATCGGCGTCCGCCAGCATGTCACGTCAGCTGCGTCTGCCCCTCTGCAGAAGGAGAGATTTGATGAAAGCTGCTATTTTTGCCCTGACTCTGGCCTTGCCCACGGCGCTGCATGCGCAGGATATCCAGATCGACACCGCAACGGGCCCTGTCGCGGTTGCGCCCGCGCCCGAAAATCTGGCGGTGTTCGATCTGGCCGCCATCGATACGCTGAATGCGCTTGGCGTCACCGTGACCGCCGGTCCCGACATCACGCCCCCCGCCTTCCTGGCGCCCGCGCTGGCCGATAGCACCAAGGTCGGCACCCTGTTCGAGCCCGATTTCGAGGCGCTGGCCGCCATGGGACCGGATCTGATCATCGCCGGTGGCCGCTCGGCCGCGCAGGTCGATGCGCTGTCGCGCATTGCGCCGACCGTGGACATGACCATCACCGGAGACGCGCTGTTCGAAGAGGCCGAGTCCCGCCTGACCAGCTATGGCACGCTGTTTGGCAAGGAAGATCAGGCGGCAGAGCTGAAAGCCCAGCTGGATACCGCGCTGCAGGATGCCCGCGCGGCTGTCGCGAACAAGGGCAATGCGCTGATCCTGCTGACCAATGGCGGCAAGGTCTCGGCCTATGGGGCGGGGTCGCGGTTTGGGTGGCTGCACAGCGCGCTGAACCTGCCCGAGGCGCGCGGCGGCCTGGATACGCAGGGCTCGCATGGCGAGGCCGTGTCCTTTGAATTCATCGCCGACACCAATCCCGACTGGCTGCTGGTTCTGGATCGCGGCGCCGCCATCGGAGAAGAGGGCGAGGCCGCAGCGGCGACGCTGGACAATCCGCTGGTTGCTGGCACGACCGCCGGTCAAAAGGGCCAGATCGTCTATCTGGATCCGGCGGCGCTGTATCTGTCCAGCGGCGGTGTGCAATCGCTGACCCTGCTGCTCAAGCAGGTGACCGAGGCTTTTGGCGCGGCGAACAGCTAAGTGCTGCGTGCGGCGATCATGTCCGGCCTTGTGCTGCTGATCCTTGCCAGCCTGATGATCGGTGCCGCCGATCTGCGGGGCGGCAATGTCGACAGCTCTCTGCTGGTCATGGTCAGCCGCATTCCGCGCACGGCGGCGGCGCTGCTGGCCGGGGCCGGGCTGGCGCTGGCCGGCGCGGTGGTCCAGCTTGCGGTGCAGAACCGTCTGGTCGAGCCGGGCCTGACCGGCACGCCCGAGGCCGCGATGGCCGGTCTGCTGGCGGTGACGCTGATCGCGCCGGGCGCGCCGCTGATGGTCAAGATGATCGTCGCCAGCCTTGCCGCGCTGGTCGGGACATTCGGCTTTCTGCTGCTGTCGCGGCATGTGCCCCGGCAGGATCCAATGCTGCTGCCGCTGGTCGGGCTGATCTATGGCGGGATCCTGGGCGCGGGTGTGACATGGTTCGCCTGGACCGCCGATCTGGTGCAATATGTGGGCATCTGGCAGGCGGGCGAATTTTCGGGCGTGCTGCGCGGCCGATACGAGCTGCTGTGGCTGATCGCGGTCATGGCGGGGCTGCTTTACGTGGCTGCGGATCGCATCACAATTCTGGGTCTGGGCGATGATTATGCCCGCAGCCTTGGCCTGAACGCACGTCAGACGCTGCTGGTCGGTCTGGGCGTGGTATCGGCCACGATTGCGGCGGTGGTGGTGACGGTTGGCGCGCTGCCCTTTGTCGGGCTGGTTGTGCCCAATATCGTCTCGCGCTGGCGTGGTGATAACCTGCGCGCCAACCTGCCCGCGATTGCGGTTCTGGGCGGCGCCTCGGTTCTGGCGGCGGATCTGATCGGGCGGGTCGTGCGCTGGCCCTATGAGATCCCGGCAGGCACGATTTTCGCCGTTCTTGGCGCGGGGCTGTTCCTGTGGATGCTTTATGCCGCGCCAAGGCAGGCAAGCAGCCGATGATCCTGCCCGCGCGATATCGTCTGGCCCTGCTGGTCGCGGGCCTGGTGCTGGCGACCGGGCTGTTCATGGTCTGGGGCCTGCGCGCGCCCTATGGCTTTATCCTTGGCCTGCGGGCGACCAAACTGGCGGCGCTGGTGCTGGTCGGGGCATCGGTCGGCGCGGCGACGGTGATGTTTCAGACCGTCGCGCATAACCGCCTGCTGACACCGGGCATCGTCGGGTTCGACGCGCTGTTCGTGCTGTTGCAGACGACGCTGGTCATCCTGCTGGGAGGCGTCGGTTTCGTGACCCTGCCGCAGATCCCGAAATTTCTGATCGAGTCGCTGCTGATGACGGCCGCAGCCGTCGCGCTGTTCAGCCTTGTGCTGCGGCGCGGGGCCGATGACATGACGCGGCTGGTACTGACCGGGGTGATCTTCGGCATCCTGATGCGCGGGCTTTCGGGCTTCATGCAGCGGATCCTGGACCCGTCGGAATTCGCGGTCGTGCAGCAGGCCACCTACGCCACCTTTGGCGCGGTCGATCCCGCGCAGCTTGCCATTGCCGCGCCGATCTTTCTGGCTGTGCTGGCGCTGTCGATCCGCATCGCGCCGTCGCTGGATGTGGCCGCGCTTGGCCGGTCGCAATCGCTGTCGCTGGGCGTGGATCACGACCGGCTGGTGCTGCTGGCGCTGACGCTGATTTCGCTGCTGGTGGCGGTGGCAACGGCGCTGGCCGGGCCGGTGACCTTTCTGGGCCTGCTGGCGGCCAGCCTTGCTGCCGCCTCGATCGGGACCTATCGCCATCGCATCCTGATCCCCGCCGCCGCCACGGTCGGCGCGCTGATCCTTGTCTTCGGCCAGTTCATCTTCGAACGCCTGCTGGGCTTTCAGTCCACGCTGGCGGTGATCGTCGAATTCCTCGGCGGCCTTCTGTTCCTGTTCCTTGTCCTGAAAAGGCGCCCGGCATGATCCGTATCGACAGCCTTGACCTGAAACGCGACGGTCAGCCGATCCTGCAGCAGGTCACCGCGCAGATCCCGGCAGGCGGGCTGACCGCCGTGATCGGGCCGAACGGGGCGGGAAAATCCACCCTGCTGCATTGTCTGGCCGGGCTGCTGGCGCCGGATGCCGGTCAGGTTCAGGTGGCCGGTGCCGATATCACCGGGATGAAACCGCAGGAGCGCGCGCATCGGGTCGCGCTGTTGACCCAAAGCCCCGCCATCGTTCCCCGGCTCAGCGTGCGCGATCTGGTCGCCTTTGGCCGCTGGCCGCATCATCAGGGCCGGCCCAGGGCGCGCGACCACGATCTGGTGGATGAGGCGCTGGCGCTGTTTGACCTGAGCGCGCTGCAGGACCGCAAGCTGGACAGCCTTTCGGGCGGCCAGAGGCAGCGTGCCTTCGTGGCCATGGCCTATGCGCAATCGACGCCGTGGATGCTGCTGGATGAGCCGCTGGCGGCGCTGGACCCGCGCTATGCCCGCGATATCATGGAGCGGTTGCACGCCCTGTCCCGGCCCGGACCGGATGCGCGCGGGGTGGTGATCGTGCTGCATGATCTGGGCATGGCCGCGCGCTATGCCGATTGGATCGTGGGGCTGAAGGATGGTCGGCTGATCCATTCTGCGCCGCGACATGAGGCGATGACGACCGCGAATCTGTCGGATCTTTTCGACACCGGCCTGTCGGTGCAGATGCTGAACGAGCATCCGGTTGTCGTGCCGGTGTGAAATAAATTGCAATTTGGTAAAAAAGTGCGGAACCCGTGAAGCCTACGCGGCGTTGACGGGCTAGTTTTCCATTGCATGTCAGAGCGCAATGATTTTAACCAGTTCAAACCCGCCAGCGATGGCGGGTTTTTTTAATTTAGATCCACAACTTAAGATTGTAAATCCCCTTTTGTTCATTGCAAACATGTCGCATTTGCCCTGTCTTTGTAACGATCCTTGTATTGATCCTTGCGCCAAAGACACTTAGCACGCCGTCGAACAGGAAGGCGGACCATGTCAGACAAAGATCTAGAAGCCCGGCACCTTGAAACACTGGACCGCGACCTTGGGCGGTTCTCTAACCTGGAACATGCGGCGGCCTATGTGTCGCGCCCGCTTGTCGCTCCGGGCATTGCATTCATCTTTATCGTTCTGGTCGGGCTGGCCGCCGCGCTGTTGCTGGGATCGACCAGTCAGACGATGATCGTCGTGACCGCCGCCGTCTTCGGCGCCTATATGGCGCTGAATATCGGCGCCAACGATGTCGCCAATAATATGGGACCGGCGGTCGGGGCCAATGCACTGAGCATGGGCGGCGCCATCGCCATTGCCGCCATTTTCGAAAGCGCCGGCGCGCTGATCGCGGGCGGGGATGTCGTGTCCACAATCGCCAAGGGCATCGTCGCGCCCGAGGCGCTGAACACGCAGGCTAGCTTTATCTGGGCGATGATGGCCGCGCTGTTGGCCTCGGCCCTGTGGATCAACCTGGCGACCTGGATCGGCGCGCCGGTCTCGACCACCCATGCCGTCGTGGGCGGCGTGATGGGCGCGGGCATCGCGGCGGCGGGCTTTGGTGCGGTCGATTGGGGCCAGATGGGCGCGATCGCGGCAAGCTGGGTGATCTCTCCTGTCCTGGGCGGTGTCATCGCGGCGGCTTTCCTGTGGTTCATCAAGGAACGCATCATCTATCGCGAGGACAAGATCGCGGCGGCGCGGGTCTGGGTGCCGGCGCTGGTGGGCGTGATGGCGGGAACCTTTGCCGCCTATTTGGTGCTGAAAGGGCTGAAAAGGCTGATCCATGTGCCCTTCGGCATGGCGCTGCTGATGGGTCTGGTCATTGGCGTGATCTGCTGGCGCATCATGATCCCGGTCACCCGCCGCCAGTCGCAGGGGCTGGAGAACCGCAACAAATCGCTGAAAGTGCTGTTCGGGATTCCGCTGGTCGTTTCGGCCGCGCTGCTCAGCTTTGCCCATGGCGCCAATGACGTCGCCAATGCGGTCGGTCCGCTGGCGGCAATCGTGCATGCCTCGACCACGGGCGATTTCGCGGGCGATGTCTCGATCCCGCTATGGGTCATGCTGATCGGGGCCTTCGGGATTTCCTTCGGGCTCTGCCTGTTCGGGCCAAAGCTGATCCGCATGGTCGGCAGCCAGATCACCAAGCTGAACCCGATGCGCGCCTATTGCGTGGCCCTGTCGGCGGCGATCACGGTGATCCTGGCCAGCGCCCTTGGCCTGCCCGTCAGCTCGACCCATATCGCGGTGGGCGCGATCTTCGGTGTCGGCTTTTTCCGGGAATGGGATGCCGAGCGGCGCCTGCAAAAGGCTCGCATGGCGCTGCCCGCGGAAAACCAGATCTCGGCCGATGAACGCCGCCGGCGCAAGTTGGTCAGGCGGTCCCATGTGATGACCATCGGCGCGGCCTGGATCGTGACCGTGCCAGCGGCGGCGCTGCTGTCAGGCGTGCTGTTCTGGCTGCTGTCCAGGATCGCGCTGTAACCAGCGGGTGAGCCGGGGCGCGCCGGAACAACCGGCCTGCCCCTGCGTTACCTTGGCGAAGCCGGGACAGGCTTTGCGCAAGGAAAGGACTTCGTGATGGCCGATAGCCCCAAATAATGGAGGCGGTTTGCTTTGGGGTAGTTGGAATGATTACCCGAAAGTTACTATAGACGGGCGGACCTATGCCCAGATCGGAAATCGCCAGTATTCCCGTCACGCGGTTGATCGTATGCAACCAAGCGGTCTGGGAACCCCTGTAGGCGCTGACGGTCCCGGTCGGAATGTAACGCCCAATATGGTCGAGGAGGTGATCGGCTCAGGCACGCCAAGCATAACTGTCGTGGGCGGTGTCGAAAGGACAATTTACCGATCAGGAAATGTCAGCGTTGTGACGGAAAATGGCGGGAATACCATTGTCACCATTTTTGAGGCATAGCTCGCCATGAGTAGGTCGTTTATCTATCCTGATATGATGTCTGAGTTGCTGGATGCCTGCGAAAAGAAACTGTCAGGTTTGGTCAGTAATGATGAGTTACAACGAGTCGTTCAGAGAGCCGAACAAACAATTGTTGCGGTGGAAGAAAAGGACATTCGCAATCATCTGACGGGTATTGAAGTTGAACTTGAACTTATCAAGTTTACCGTCGAGGAGGCCGAACAGGCTTCTGCAGGACGGAAGGTCGCGAGTGATCTAATCAATTGGATTGAGGCGAGAGCCGCCGCTCAGTCAGCCGGTTCTGGTTCGACGTAGTTTGGCATAGCGATTGCGCAGTAATGTGTTCCGTCCCGATCTTGCACGATTGAAGCCCGCGCTGATCCGCACCAGTAGGCGTCGTCATCGTTTTGGATGAGTTGGATTGCGTCTTGGAAGTTTGCGGTATCGAGTTGCTGTTTTGTGAAATAGACGGCCCCGGCTGCGGCCAGTCCTGCGGCGATGATCATCCCCGCTGCCAGCGTGATCCAATCCCATTTTGATCGTTCGTCGCGGGCCTCAAAGCGGGAAGCGAGGCCCGCGAGGAGGGCTGTTTCCGAGTGGAGCTTGTTGGCCAGAGCCTCGAAGGCTCTGTTTGTGTTGCGCAGCTCGTGGTCGCGTTGGCGTTGGCGTTGAGGGCGCGGGCGAACTTCTCGGTGATCTCGCCCATGAAGGCGTTGTTGTTGTCGGCCACATGCTCGGCGAGGGCCTTGGGGTCGAGGGCACGGCGGGTTGTGTCGATGGCGGCTTTGAGGTCGCGGATATCGGCGGCGTATTCGGAGCGCTGCGCGAGGACGTCGGAGAGGACGGTTTTGGTCTGGCGGGTCTGGTCAGCCAGTTCGATGAGGGCGGCTTTTTGCTCGTCGCCCTTTGCGACGATGATCGCGAGAATATCGGCGATCTTGTCTTTGTCGGCAGGGGAGGGGTTGTCACTCATGAATTTGAAACCTGTCTTTGTTGTTCTTTTTTAGGTGTTTGATCCCAGGGTTTGATGGTGCGATCCTTTCTTTGGAATGGAAGGATGCCCTATGGGACAAGTTCGTCATGGCAGCGCCACGACCACGCACGCCGTCAGAGCAGCAATAATTAGGGTCGGCCCGCCATCGGTTCGAGGGTCAGCGAGAGTGTCCGGTCTTCTGTGGATGGCTGATTGGGTCCATGCTTCCTGAGAGGAGCAAGGACCATGACGATTTCGAACGAACTGCTGGACGAGCTGCTGAAAGGCTGCAAACGGCCTGAGGATCTGCTGGGCGACGCCGGACTGATGAAGGAACTGAAGATCCGGCTGATGGAGCGGATGCTCGGGGCCGAGTTGACGGCACATCTGGGCTATGAGGCTGGTGCGGAGCCGCCGGCTGAGCAGACCAACCGCCGGAACGGGATCGCGACGAAGAGGGTGAAGGGCTCGGACGGCGAGGTGCCGCTTTCGGTGCCGCGAGACCGGGAGGGCAGCTTCGAGCCCGAGCTGGTGAAGAAGGGCCAGACCCGGATCGATGGGGTGGATGACAAGATCATCGGGCTTTACGCTGCTGGGCTGTCGGTTCGGGACATCCAGGCCCACCTGGAAGATCTTTACGGCCTGCGGGTTTCGCCCGACCTGATCAGCCGCGTCACGGATGCCGTGCTGGACGAGGTCCGCGAGTGGCAGCACCGGGCGCTGGACCGGATGTATCCGATCGTCATTTTCGATGCCCTGCGCGTGAAGATCCGCGATGCTGACAGCCGGATGGTCAAAAACAAGGCCGTTTACATCGCCTTGGGCGTCACCCGGGAAGGGGATCGCGAGGTTCTGGGGCTCTGGATCGCCGACAACGAGGGCGCGAAGTTCTGGCTGTCGGTGATGAATGAGCTGCGCAACCGGGGCGTTCAGGACATCCTGATCGCGGTCGTGGACGGGCTGAAGGGCTTCCCCGAGGCCATCACTGCGGCCTTCCCCGAGACCACGGTCCAGACCTGCATCGTTCACCTGATCCGGCATTCGATGAACTTCTGCAGCTGGAAGGACCGCAAGGCCGTGGCGGCCGACCTGCGCCCGATTTACGAGGCCCCCACCGCTGAGCAGGCCGCCCGCCAACTGGGTGCCTTCGAGGAGAAATGGGCCGGGAAATACCCATCCATCGCCCCGGCCTGGCGCCGGGCATGGGCGGAAGTGACCCCGTTCTACGCCTTCAGCGCGGCGATCCGGAAGATCATCTACACCACGAATGCGGTGGAATCGCTGAACCGCGTGCTGCGGAAAACGCTGAAGACCAAGGGCTCGTTCCCAACCGAGGAGGCCGCAACGAAGCTGATCTTCCTCGCCATCCGCAACTTCGAAAAGGGCGGCCGCGCGGTCCGGGAATGGGTTGCGGCCCGCAATCAGCTGGCCATAATGTTCGCAGGGCGCTTCGACGCCTGAACGTATCTGAAAACCGCATGGGCCACATCAGATACACAGAGTTTCAGACACTCCCGGGTCAGCCCGAATGATCGCAAACTTCGCTCGCGCAGCTGAGCCGGGAGCTCGGCATCAACCCCAAGACCGTTGCGAAGTGGCGTGACCTGCCCCTGAACTTTCATCCAGCCGCGACCGGAGCCCGGTTAGTGTTTACGCCAATTGGCGCAGGTTGAGCAATCGCCCGACGCGCGGAGCTTTCATCTCGCGCAGCGGGGCGGGCGATTGCGGCGGTCAGGGTCCGCGCGTAGTCAGCCGGGGTCTGGTAGTCCAAGGCCGAGTGCGGGCGTTCGGTGTTGTAGTCGGCAGCCCAGGCGGCGATCACGATACGGGCATGGGCCAGGTTGCGGAACATGGTCTCGTTGAGCAGCTCGTCCCGCATCCGCCCGTTGAAACTTTCCACAAATCCGTTCTGCATCGGCTTGCCCGGGGCGATGTAATGCCACTCAATGTCGCGATCGGCGGCAAAGGTTAAGATCGCGTTACTGGTCAGTTCGGTGCCGTTGTCAGAGACGATCATCCCGGGCTTTCCGCGGCGTTCGATCAGGGCGGCCAGTTCTCGCGCCACGCGCCGCCCCGAGATTGAGGTGTCCGGGATCGCCGCCAAACATTCCCGGGTCACGTCATCGACGATGTTCAGCACCCGGAATCTTCGCCCGCAATCGAACTGGTCATGGACGAAATCCAGCGACCAGCGTGCATTGGGCCGCGCCTCGACCAGGATAGGGGCCCGTGTTCCGACCGCCTTGCGCCGCGCCTTCCGCTTGCGCACCGTCAGCCCTTCTTCGCGGTAGAGCCGATAGATCCGATTGATCCCCGAGGGCTCGCCCTCGCGGCGCAGCAATACGAACAAGCGCCGGTAACCGAACCGCCGGCGCTCGTTGGCCAAGTCCCGCAACCGACCGCGTAACGCCGTATCCGGCGCGCGTCGGGATCGATAGCGGATCATCGTTCGATCCGCGCCGACGATGTGACAGGCCCGCCGTTCCGAGAGGCCATGCTCGGCCCGAAGATACGCAACGGCTTCACGCTTCACGGCGGGCCCTACCACTTTTTTGCAACCAGGTCCTTCATCGCCGCCAGATCCAGCATCTGCTCGGCCAGCAGCTTCTTCAGCTTGGCGTTCTCATCCTCGAGCCCCTTCAGCCGCTTCGCCTCCGACACCGTCATGCCGCCAAACTTGGCCTTCCAGTTGTAGAAGGTGCCTTCCGACATGCCGTGCTTCCGGCACAGGTCAGCGCACTTCGCGCCTGCCTCATGCTCTGCCAGGATGCCGATGATCTGTTCGTCCGTGAATCTCGTTCGCTTCATTGTCCGTCCTCAAGTTGGGCCGGACTCTAATCGCATCTGGAGGAAAAATCCCGGGGCAGGTCAGGCGCAAGCGCGCAACGGTCGAGGATATGAAAACCGGGCCGTCCGAGCCGCGTTCCACCGTCCTCACCGAGGCCGAAGAGGCGATGGTCGTGGCATTCCGGCGTCATACGCTACTGCCGCTGGATGACTGTCTTTACGCTCTGCAGCCCTCGATCCCACACCTGACCCGTTCTGCGCTGCGCCGGTGCCTGCAGCGACATGGCATCTCGCGTCTGCCTGATGTGGAAGGAGACAAACCGAAGCGGTCGAAATTCAAACGCTACCTTATAGGGTTCTTCCACATCGACATCGCCGAGGTGCAAACCGCCGAAGGCAAATTATATTTGTTCGTCGGCATCGACCGGACGAGCAAGTTCGCTGTGACCCAACTCGTCGACAAGGCCGACAGGAAGACGGCTTGGGAATTCCTTCAGCACATGCTCGAAGCTGTGCCCTACCAGGTTCACACCATTCTCACCGATAACGGCATTCAGTTCGCAGAGCAGCCGCGGAACCGGAATACCATCTACTCCCGGCCGATGCGCTTCGACATGATCTGCGAGGCAAACGGGATCGAGCACAGGCTGACCAAGCCCAACCACCCATGGACGAACGGCCAGGTCGAACGAATGAACCGCACAATCAAGGAGGCCACAGTCAAGCGCTTCCACTACGACAGCCACGACCAGCTACGCACCCACCTCGCAGACTTCATGGCGGCCTACAACTTCGCACGAAGGCTCAAGACCCTGAGCGGTCTCATGCCTTACGAATACATCTGCAAGATCTGGACATCAGAGCCAGATAGATTCATCCTTAACCCGATCCACCAGATGCCGGGACTAAACAACTAGGACTGATATTCCCGGGCTTCAGGGGCAAACATTTGAAGGTTTGTCTCCAGTTCTCCGTCGGGAAGGCGGCTTGCAATCACTTGATGATCTTTACGGTACCAATCGGCCCATTAAATTACCTAATCCAAATCCAATTGCATCGAGACATGCAGAAGAAGATATTTTTAACGGTATCGCTCAGCAGATTGATAATTTTGGTCTGACAGCTTCACAGCTCAATGGACGCACTGTTAATATCCATATTTCGAATGCTGGGGGTGTCTGTAACGTTTGTTACCAAGGATTGGGGAACTCGACGGCAACTCCGGGTGTTATCCGCCAATTCAGTGAACGTTATCCGGGTTTGAACGTTCGTATTACGGCTGAAGGCGGAACAGTGCGTCCGGGCGTGGATTCCATCACGGTGCGTGGGGGCAGATTATTGACTGATTGGAGCAACTTCCTTCAAGAAGACGAATCTGACCAAGCTCGGTTTCTGTTGGATACGGCAATGTCTGCGTGGAACAAGGTGCATGAACCAGAAGACATAGTAAGGCAGTTTGTGATTATCTGACGTTAGGATATGAAGTCCTTGATGGTCGATTCGATAAACTGCCCCAACTCATTCGCTTTATCGAAGACCCAGATATGGAGCATGACTTTGGTGCATTTTTTGAGCGCATACAGCACAATGAAACCGCGTCTGCTGCTTTAGACTTGGCAAGTTATGCTTGTGGCTTTGTGTCAAGAACAGCTGCTAATGCTTCGGGGTATAGCCCGCTGCCTGATCCGGTTCTGGAGTCCTTGCCTGAAATTTATGAGTATTACCAAGGCCGGGCGAGCTTGTTGGGAGTTTGACTCTCAATCACTCTGATGCCGGTTCTGGTTCGACATAGTTCGGCATATGAATTGCACAGAACTTTGCGTTTGACTGGGCGTTGTTGCAGAACTCATCAGCTTCCGGGATTCACGGCGTGAATCCGGTGGGTTAAGAGCCTGCCATGAGCAAGCCCGAACCTGCCCGGTACCGTACGACCAACTGGAAATCCTATAACGACGCGCTGAAGCGGCGCGGATCGCTGCTCGTCTGGCTAGACCGGGACATGGACTGGCTTGCGCCGAAGGCAGGCAAGCCCGGACGTCCGCCGGTCTTCTCCGACGCCGCCATCCAGTTCTGCCTGATGATCAAGGTGCTCTTCGGCCTGCCGCTTCGGCAAACGACCGGAATGGTCGCCAGCATCCTCAAGGTGGCTGGTCTGGACTGGCCGGTCCTGGACTTCTCCACGCTCAGCCGCCGCCAGAAGACAATCGCGGTCCAGCTTTCGTCGCGCCGGGCTCCGGGCCCTCTGAACCTGCTGGTGGACAGCACCGGGATCAAGTTCCTGGGCGACGGAGAGTGGCTGGCGAGGAAGCATGGCACCCACCGCCGCCGCCAGTACCGCAAGGTCCATCTGGCGATGGACACGGCGACCGGCGACATCAGGGCGGTGGAATTCACCTCTAGCCGCGAGGGCGACAGCCCCGTGCTCCCTGATCTTCTGGACCAGATCCCGGAAGACGAGGAAATCGGCACCGTTACCGGTGATGGCGCCTTCGACACTCGTCGTTGCCATTCGGCGATCCTCGCGCGCGGTGGCACAGGGATCATTCCCATCCGCAGAAACGGCCGCCTCTGGAAGGAAGATTGCCCCGCCGCCTTGGCCCGCAACGACATCCTGAGGGCAACCCGGCGCCTCGGCCGGACGATCTGGAAAAGGTGGTCCGGCTATCATGTCCGCAGCCGGGTCGAGGCCCGGATGAGGAACCTGAAATCCTTCGGCGAGCGGATCGCCTCGAGGGACCCCGACCGCCAGACAGCCGAAATCCACATCCGCATCGCTCTCATCAACCGCTTCAACGCCCTCGGCACCGCCGAGATCGAACGCGTGGCCTGAACTCAGCTGGGGAAAGGGCAATCATGTCCTGAAGCCGACTTCTGCAACAATGCCGTTTGACTGGCTGTTGATGATTTGTCCTTTTGCTTGGCCGCACCAATAGGCGTCATCGTCTTGGGTGATGAGGCGGACTGAGCGGTCGAAGTCGTTTGCTCTGATCTGGTCCTTGGCGAAATACACCGCCCCGGCTCCGGCCAATCCCGCCGCCACGAGCATTGCTGCCGCCAGCGTGACCCAGTCCCATTTTGATCTTTGGTCGCGTTCTTCGAGCCGTTCGGTGATGTT
The DNA here is from genome assembly GCF_028553785.1 of Paracoccus fistulariae. NCBI lineage: Bacteria > Pseudomonadati > Pseudomonadota > Alphaproteobacteria > Rhodobacterales > Paracoccaceae > Paracoccus > Paracoccus fistulariae. Next base: position 60,227 of record NZ_CP067137.1, on the reverse strand, counting down.
TGCCAGCACGCGGCTTTCCATGTCCAGCTTGTCAGCTTTGGTGGCGATCTCCTTGGTAACGCTCCGGCGAGGGCCGTCTCCCATCTCTACGAGTTCCGCGTCGGTGATGCCGGTTGGGGACTGCCCGACCCGGAAGGGTTCTACGACGGTCCCATGGATGCGAAGAAGATGACCCTGGAAAAGCTGCTCAACGGCACCGCCACCAGGACGATCCAGTATGTCTACGACTTCGGCGATGACTGGGACCACAGTATCCGGATCGAGCGGGTAAACGATGCTACGCCGGGCGTCAGCTAGCCCCGGCTGCTGAAGGCCACCGGCGCCTGTCCGCCCGAGGATGTCGGCGGCGCCTGGGGCTACGAAGAGTTCCTCGAAGCTCTCGCCGATCCTGACCACGAGCAACACGAGGACATGGTGCGGTGCTCGGGAGTAGACTTCGACCCCGGAGATGCCGAAACTGACAGCATCATCGAGAGCTTCGACCGACTTGCCAAGAAATGGGCTCCGCGACCTCGCAAACCCAAGGCAGAGACGAAATAAAAGCCAGCCGCTACAGCCTACGCCGAATGCTTACTCTCCTTGGCGGCTGTGATGGCGCATGGCGTCGAGACCAGGACGCATCGCTATATTCCGCTGAACGATGTCGGCTCGACCGAAGGCGGCAAGGTCTGGATGTCCGCCAATGCGGCGCTGGTCCCCGTTCTGGAAGAGCAGGAAGAGGACGGAAAGCCGATCCAGCTGTAATCGGATTATCGACTGCCAAGGCCCGGTTCGCGCCGGGCCTTTTTGTATTCGCGCCTGTGACCAGGATCAGACGAGGAAGATGCTTCCGATAACGTCATCGGCGTCCAGATCCGGCCCCCGGACCAGCAGCACATCACCATTTCCGAAATCCACGGCAATGCCACGGGGCGTTTCGCCGATATCTGCCGCGTTCATGCCGCCTGAGAGCAGGCCCTCATCGATCATCAGCCGGTCCTGACCCGCGACAAAGCCGTTGATCTTGTCGCGACCGTCGCCTTCGCGAAAGACAAAGCTGTCCGCGCCGCCACCGCCCACAAGCACGTCATTGCCCTTTCCGCCGCGCAGCGTGTCATTGCCGGGTCCGCCGTTCACAAAATCGGCGCCATTGCCGCCATTCAGCCAGTCAGCGCCCCGGCCACCGAACATCCGGTCATTGCCGTTATCGCCGAACATGCGGTCATCGTTCAGCCCGCCGAACATCTTGTCGCGACCGCCGCCGCCGCGCATCAGATCATCACCGGCATTTCCAATCAGCCGGTCGTCGCCACGATGGCCCAGCAAGGTATCCGCGCCATGGCCGCCGCCCAGAACATCCGCCCCGGCATGCCCCAGTTGCCGGTCATCGCCCGCGCCGCCCAGCAGGGTGTCATTTCCGCCGCGCCCCGCCATCCAGTCATCGCCGCCCCGGCCTCTGGCAAGGTTGTCGGCCGCGTTCAGGCGGAAATCGTCGTTCCGACCGGTGCCGTCGCCATCGCGCGTGAAGACCCGTCCGTCAAAATCGTTCAGCCAGCCCGCGCGACCCTGCCCGGCGGCATTCACCCCGGGCGTATTGACGGGCGAGACCGCGCCGGGATCCAGGTCGATCTGGCCATCCGTTTTCGCGAAATTCTGCGTCGCCATCAGCACGGTGTAGCCGTTGAATTCGCCGACCTTCAGCCCGACCCCGATCAGGCCGACGCTGGTATTGGTGATATTCGCGTAATGGCCGGGGCTGTCCATCAGCATCTGGTGCAGGGTGTCGATCTCATCGCGGTAGGATCCGTCGTTGTTGACGCTGACATAGGCGATATTCTCGGCCGATACCCAGCTGCCCGAAAAATCGAAGCCGGCATCCCGCATCCGGTCGGTGGCCGAACTGTCCCCCTGCCCGGTATGAGAGAAAGTATCGGTGTCCAGCATCCAGGCGCTGTGACTGTCCGAGGCGCGATTCAGCGATTTTTCGATTTGAAGCGTCGACAGGTTCCGGTCCTGACGGGCCTGATTGATCAAAGAGACGAAATAACGTTCATCGGCGGTAGCGGATGCCATCAAAAACCTCGGCAGTTGGACGAATTTGCTGCCTCTCTAACCTTTTTTGCGCCGGGCGCCCCTCTTTTTTTAGTTACAATGCAAGATATTGCCGCAGGCGGTGCGTTCAGACAGCAAAGCCCCGCCGATAGCCCCCTGCCTTCCCCGAAAGAGGCGCCGCAACAACGCCGACCTCAGAGGTGTGGAATAATCTGGAGGCATCGATGCAAGACAAATGCGACATGTGCAATTTTCCGGCTTGAATTCGGACAGATACAGGGCGATACATTACGTTCGCGGAAGTTATTATCGTATTCCGGGTGCGCAATGGCTTGACCACAAGCTGCAGGCGCATAAAATTTTCCCCTCAAATCCAGTTCCTAACATCAGAGCTTCTTATGCAAACAGCGGCTGACCAGCATCCGATGGCACCTGGCCATCTGCCCGTCTTCGTCACCCCACCCGGAGAAACCGACGGGTTGATGACCTTTACCATCATCTTCATGATCGGGGCGATCTTCGCGACGGGGGTGCTGTACCTGCGGCTGCACTCGCTTCCCGAACAGCTGGCCCATGACAACAAGAAAACCCAGTTCGAGATCGTCGCCGTCCTGGGGCTGATCGCGCTGTTCACGCATAACAACATCTTCTGGATCGCCGCACTTCTGCTGGCATTGATCGATTTCCCCGACTTCCTGACACCGCTGCGTTCGATCGCGCGGTCACTGCGGCGGTTGGCCGTGGGGCAGCCGCGTGATCCGATGGCGCCCGAACAGCGCGCCAAAGAGGAGGCGCACTGATGCTGGAAGCCCTGCTGTGTTCGCTGATCACGATCCTGCCCGACTATCTCTATCGCCGCTATGGCCAGGGAAAGCGCTTCGGCAAGGAAATCACCATCTATTCCGTCTGGTTCGAACTGCGCTACGGGATCATGGCCTGTCTGATCCTGACGCTGTCGCTGATCACGATGATCTTCTATTACCACCCCTCGACCTCGAATGTGACCTCGGCCTATCGCACCGTGTCGATCCTGCCCGAGATCCGCGGCCGCGTGGCCGAGGTCTATGTCCAGCCGTTCCAGAAGGTGAAGGCCGGCGATCCGCTGTTCCGTCTGGACAGCAGCGCGCAGGAAGCCGCGGTCGATACCGCGAACAAGCGCGTGGCCGAGGTCGAGGCCTCGATCACCGTGGCGGAATCGGAACTGGTCTCGGCCGATGCGAAGATCGCGCAGGTTCAGGCCGCGCTGAAGCAGGCGCAAGAGGATCTGGACACGCAGCTGGCCCTGCAACGGCAGAATTCCAGCGTGGTGGCGCAGCGTGAAATCGACCGGCTGGAAAATGTCGTCGCGGGCAATCAGGCCGAACTGAATGCCGCCAATGCCGCAAAACAGACCCTGACCACCCAGATCCAGACCCTTCTGCCCGCCCAGAAGGCCAGCGCCGAAGCACAAGTCCGGCAGGCGCAGGACACGCTGGATGACACGCTGGTCACCGCCCAGATCGACGGCACCCTGCAACAGTTCACGCTGCGCGTCGGCGAGGTGGTCAACCCGGTCCTGCGCACGGCGGCCGGCGTGCTGATCCCCGAGGACGCGGGCCGCGAACGCATGGTCGCGGGCTTTGGCCAGATCGAAACCAACGTGCTGAAGGTCGGCATGGTCGGTGAGGTTAGCTGTATCGCCCGCCCCTTCAAGATCATCCCGATGGTCGTGGTCGAGGTGCAGGATGTCATCGCCTCGGGTCAGGTCCGGGCCAGCGATCAGCTTGTCGATGTCCAGCAGCTGGCGACTCCGGGCACGGTCACGGCCGTGCTGGAGCCGCTGTTCCCCGATCAATATGGCAAGATCCTTCCGGGCAGCAGCTGCGTGGCCAATGTCTATACCTCGACCCATGAGCAGCTGGAAAATGAGGATGTCGGCTTCTTCAAAGGCCTGTTCCTGCACGCGGTCGAGGCGACGGGGCTGGTGCATGCCATGATCCTGCGCATGCAGACCGTGGTTGCCCCCGTCAGAACGCTGGTGCTGTCGGGCGGCCACTGACGTCTGACGAACGCGACTGGGCCGCACATCGCCGGATGCGTGGCCCGGTCCGCTCTGCAAAAAGTGAACTGGCGGGCGCAGATTTATTACCTTGACCGCGCGCGTCTGGACTAGATTGCCGAAAAACCACGCGGCAGGCAGATATGAAGCGCAGGATGAAACGGCTGGCTCTGGCCCTTACGGTCAGTCTTGGATTGCTGATCAGCTATCTTGGCATCTTGCAGATCAGCGGCAATTTTCACGAAGTCAGCGCGGGCACCGTTTATCGCGCCGCGCAGATGGACGGCCAGGCGCTGGCCCGGTGGAAGCGCGAATATGGCATTGCCAGCGTGCTGAACCTGCGCGGCGAAAATACCGGCGCCGACTGGTATGAAACCGAACGCGCGGTCGCCGACCGGCTGGGCATCGCACATATCGATTTTCGCATGTCGGCCAGCAGGCAGCTTGACGGCGAACAGGTCCAGCGGCTGATCGCCGTGATGAAAGACGCGCCCAAACCGATGCTGATTCATTGTCAGGCGGGGGCGGATCGCACGGGACTGGCAGCGGCGCTTTATGTCGCGGGGATTGATGGCGGGGACGAATCCGCCGCCGAACGGCAACTGTCCTTGCGCTATGGTCATATCGGTCTGCCCTGGATCAGCAAGGCATGGCCGATGAATGAGACCTGGGAACGGATGGAGGCCTGGCTGGGCTTTCCCGACAGCTAGGGCCGCCCGATCCGAAGGGCAGGAATAGCCGACCTCCGACAGCCCGCAACAACGTCTTGCAATCGTTTTCAATTCAATGCAGGCTGCGTTTTCAGGGGGGATTATCTTATGCATACAATTCAGGGGCCGGGCCTGTTTCTGGCGCAGTTTATCGGGCAAGAGGCCCCGTTTGACAGCTGGGACGGCATAACCCGCTGGGCCGCCGATTGCGGCTATCTGGGCGTGCAGGTGCCCGTGGGCGATGTGCGCATGCTGGACCTGGACCGCGCCGCCGACTCGCAGGATTACCGCGACGAGTTTCTGGGCATCGCGCAGCAGAACGGCGTGCAGGTGACAGAGCTTTCAACCCATCTGGAAGGGCAGCTGGTGGCCGTGCATCCGGCCTATGACAGCGGTTTTGACGCCTTTGCCCCGGCCGATCTGCGCGGCAACCCCAAGGCCCGGCAGGAATGGGCGGTGGGCCGCGTCGCCAAGGCCATTCGCGTCAGCAACCTGCTGGGTCTGGACCGGATGGCCAGCTTTTCCGGCGCGCTGGCCTGGCCCTATCTCTATCCCTGGCCGCAGCGCGCACCGGGCCTGGTCGAGGCCGCCTTTGACACTTTGGCCGCGCGCTGGCGTCCGCTGCTGGATCTGGCCGAGGAAAAGGGCGTCGATATCTGCTATGAGATCCATCCGGGCGAGGATCTGCATGACGGCGTCACCTTCGAGATGTTTCTGGATCGTGTGAACGGTCATCCGCGCGCGAACATGCTGTATGACCCGTCGCATTACGTGCTGCAGCAGCTGGACTATCTGCAGCATATCGACATCTATCACGACCGCATCCGGATGTTTCACGTCAAGGATGCCGAATTCAACCCGACCGGGCGGCAGGGCGTCTATGGCGGCTATCAGTCCTGGGTGGATCGCGCCGGGCGTTTCCGCAGCCCGGGCGATGGTCAGGTGGATTTCAAGCAGGTCTTTTCCAAACTGACCCAATATGGCTTTGACGGCTGGGCCGTGGTCGAATGGGAATGTGCGCTGAAACATCCCGAGGACGGCGCCCGCGAAGGGGCCGCCTTTGTCCGCGACCATATCATCCGCGTCACGCCGCATGCCTTCGACGATTTCGCGGCCAGCGCGGTGGACCGCAACGACATTGAAAAAGCATTGGGGATTACATGAAACCAGTTCGTCTTGGCATGGTCGGCGGCGGCAGCGGCGCCTTTATCGGCGCGGTTCACCGCATCGCGGCGCGGATGGATGGCCGCTTTGATCTGGTGGCCGGGGCGCTGTCCTCGGACCCTGACCGCGCGGCCCAAAGCGCCGCCGAGCTTGGCATCCGCTCTTACAGCGATTTCACCCAGATGGCCGAGGCCGAGGCCGCCCGCGATGACGGGGTCGAGGCTGTCAGCGTCGTCACGCCCAACCATATGCATGCCGCCCCCGCCATCGCCTTTCTGAATGCGGGCATCCATGTGATCTGCGACAAGCCGCTGGCCGCGACGGCGGAGCAGGCCGCGCAGATGGCGCAGGCGGTGCGTGCGGGCAAGGCGCGCTTCTTTCTGACCCATAACTATTCCGCCATGCCCATGGTGCGCGAGGCCCGCGCGATGGTCGCCGAAGGCGCGCTTGGCGATATCCGTCTGGTGCAGGCGGAATATCTGCAGGGCTGGCTGGCGGATCAGACCAGCAACAAGCAGGCCGATTGGCGCACCGATCCGAAACAGGCGGGGGCCGGCGCGATTGGCGATATCGGAACCCATGCCTGGCAACTGGCGGCCTTTGTGACCGGCCAGACGCCCGACACCCTGTCGGCGGATCTGTCCAGCATGGTTCCGGGCCGCGCGGTCGATGACGATGCCCGCATCGCGCTGCGCTATGGCTCGGGCGCCAAGGGCGGTATCTGGGTGTCGCAAGTGGCGGTCGGTCAGGAAAACGGCCTGTCGCTGCGCCTCTTTGGCACCAAGGGCGCGCTGGAATGGCGGCTGCGCCACCCCGAAGAGTTGATCTATACCCCGAAGGACGAAGCGCCGCGCATCCTGACCCGCGCCCAGGATCGCAGCGCCAGCAGCCGCACCCCGCCCGGCCATCCCGAGGGCTATCTGGAGGGTTTCGCCAATCTCTACAGCGATATCGCCGCCGTCATCCGGGGCGATCGCAGCGTCGAGGATCGCATTCCGGGCATTCAGGACGGGCTGTCCGGCATGGCCTTTATCGCCGCCTGCCAGAACTCTGCCCAGCAGGACGGGGCTTGGGTCAAGGTCCAGATCTGATCCGCGAAAGCGTTTCGGGTTGAAATTGAAGCCGTCCTGCTTCGCGTTGAGCGCCTGCCGTTGGGCAGGTGCAGCGGATATGTATCAACCTGAACCCGAAAAGCTCTAGCACATAAGCGACGCCATCAGGCAGCCCATCCGCTGCACCTCATCGTTATGGGCCTGCTCCACCTGCGCGATGCCCTAACGGCCGCTTTCAGAGTCCATATTTGACAGATTAGGACATTTGTCCTAACCTTGATTGCATCGACCCTGCAGAGGCCTTCATGTCACGATCAGCGACGCGCGAACGTATCGAAGAAAAGGCAGATGCCCTCTTCTACGAGGCAGGTTTCGAGGCAACATCCTTTGCGGATATTGCGAGTGCGATCGGGATCTCTCGCGGGAATTTCTACCATCACTTCAAATCCAAGGACGAGATTCTGGAGGCGGTGATCACCCGTCGCCTTTCGGCCACGCAGGCGATGCTGGAAGCCTGGGACACGGACGCCGCACCGAAAGACCGGATTTTGTCTTTCATCCGCATCCTGATCACCAATCGGACCAAGATCATGGCGTTCGGTTGCCCGGTCGGGACGCTAACGACCGAACTGGCCAAACTGGATCACATCGCAGAGGCGCGCGCCGCCCAGATTTTCACCCTGTTTCGCGACTGGCTTGCCGATCAGTTCAGGGCGCTTGGGCACCGGGACGACGCCGATGCGCTGGCGTTGCATGTCCTGGCCCGCTCGCAAGGCATCGCGGTGATGGCCTCCGCCCTCAAGGATGAGGCATTCCTGAGGGCGGAAGTCGCTGCACTGGAGGCGTGGCTTGACCAGCTTCCCGATCACACCCCAACGAAAGGCTAGACGCCGTGTTCATCATCTATCTTCGATTCTCCGAAAACAGATCAGCCGCCGCAGAGTTCATGCCGGCCCATAACGCATGGATCGCCCGGGGTTTCGAGGACGGCATTTTTCAATGCGTCGGCTCGCTGACCCCGGAAGGCGGCGGCGCGATACTGGCGACAGGAGAGAGCCGCGAAGAGATCGAGGCGCGGATCAATGCCGATCCGTTCGTAGAACATAATGTCGTCCTGGCCGAGATCGCGGAGGTCGACGTCAAGAAGACAACGCCCGCGCTTGACGTGCTGAAAGCCTGAAAGATGCCAAAGCTCTTCACGGGACCCGATGGCGCACCGCGCTGCAGCTGGTCAGGTGCGGCGCCCGAGTTCCTTGACTATCACGACAGGGAATGGGGTTTTCCGGTTCTCGACGACGCCCGCCTTTTCGAGAAACTCTGCCTTGAGACGTTTCAATCCGGTTTAAGCTGGCGCACCATTCTGGCCAAGCGACAGAACTTCAGGGCTGGCTTTGCCGACTTTGACTACGCAAAAATCGCCGAATTCGGCGACGCCGATCATGCGCGTCTGATGGCAGATAGCGGCATCGTGCGAAACAGGGCCAAAATCTATGCGACGATAAACAATGCTGGCCGCATGATCGAGTTGGTCAGGGCCGAAGGATCGCTTGCCGCCTTCGTCTGGAGTTTTGAACCCACGCGTGAAGAATTGGCCGAACCGCAATCGGCTTCGACCTCTGCAACGTCAGTGGCCATTTCCAAAGAGCTGAAGAAACGCGGATGGAAATTCCTTGGCCCAACAACGACTTTCGCCTTCATGCAGGCCATGGGCTTGATCAATGATCATGCCAGGGGCTGTATCGTCAGGACAAGCGTAGAACAGGCAAGGGCAGAGTTCGAACGACCGGGCCGTCCGGCACGGTCCTTATCGCCGCCTGCCTGAACCCTTCGCAACGGGATGGCCGCTGGGTCAGGCGCGTGATCCGCCGCCACGCATGCGATGTCAGTCGTAGCCGGGCCGTGTTTGCGGCGCGATCTGTTTCAGCAGGGCGGCGACGATGGCCTCGGGCCGGTCTTCTTGCAGCAGATGGCCGGCCTTCGGGATCAGGATGCAGTCCCGCGCCGACAGCATGCCCGCCAAAGCCTGCCCCTTGTCGCAGGGGATCCAGCCATCCTCTTGCCCCCACAGGACCGTCACCGGGCAATCCATCCGCTGATACATCCCCTGCACCTCATCCGTATGGGCCTGATCCATCTGCGCGATCTGACGGTAGAAGGTCGGCTGCCCGACAGGGCCGGTCCAGGGCGCTGAATAGATCTCCAGCGCCTCTTCGGACAGCGGGTGATAGGCAGCCGTCTGCAGATAGGCGCGCAACATCGCCTGATGCATATAGTCCGGCATGGTGGCAAAGGCCGCCTCATGCTGGCGGACATGCCGGACCAGCGGCGATCCCCAGGGGGCCAGCGCCACGGCGTCGAAGATCGTCAGCGACCTGTAACGCAGCCCGTTCAGATAATAGCCCCGCAGCGCCGTCGCGCCGCCGAAATCATGGGCCAGAACATCCGGCCGGCTCAGCCCCCATTCCTGAAAAAGCGCCGCCAGCACCCGGTTCTGCACCGCCAGCGAAACGTCCTGCCCCGCCCGCATCTCGGACTGCCCATAGCCCAGCAGATCGAAGTAATAGACCGTCCGCTGATCCGCGATCTGCGGAATGATCCTGCGCCAGACCTGCGACGAAAAGGGTGTGCCGTGGATCGCGACCAGCGGCGGACCATTGCCCAGCCTGCCCCACCGGATGGCGCTGCCCTCGACCATCGACATGTTGGGAAGATCCAGCATCAGGCGATTCCATATTGTCATATAGCTAAATAACGATATGATGTAATGCATGGACAGATCAACCCAAATCAAGGCCGTGGCCAGTCAGCCCCGGCTGACCATCCTGCGCCTGCTGGCGGAACCGGAAATCCATTCCAGCGATCAATGGTCCGCCGATCCGGTGCAGTTTGGCGTTTGCATGACGCTGATTGCGCAGGCGCTTGGCGTCGCACAGCCGACGGCAAGCCGGCATCTGGAGCTTTTGAAACAGGCCCGGTTCATTACCGTCGAAAAGCACCTGAAATGGTCCTATTGCCGACGGAATGAGGCAGAAATTCAGGATTTCCTGACATGGTTCGGCCAGGAGCTGGGCGGCGGCCCACAGCTGTCCCCGGACCGGCTTGCCAGTCGCCCGCCATCGCGCTAGCCAGCCCCTGCCCAGTTCCGGGCCCAAGAAGACATCACCATGCATCCATATCTGACCCGTGCGCTGCGCGCGCTTGGCCCGGCCATCCCGAACGCCCCCCTTTTCGAGGCCTGCCGCGCAGGGTTTGGCGCCCTGACCGGTCTGGCGGCGGTCAGCCTGTTCCTGCTGCTTTTGCCCGGCGACACCCATTTTGGCCTTTACCTGATCGCGCCCTTCGGGGCGACGGCCGTGCTGATCTTTGCCGTGCCCAGCAGCCCGCTGGCCCAGCCATGGTCAGCCATTATCGGCAATCTTGTTTCGGCGCTGGTGGCGGTGGCGGTCTGCCTGACCATTGCCGATCCGACGCTGCGGCTGGTGCTGGCGGTCGGGCTGGCGATCACCGCCATGATCCTGATGCGCGCGCTGCATCCGCCGGGCGGCGCCGTGGCCATGACCGCCGCGCTGTCGCCCGATGCGATCCGCGATCTGGGCTTCTGGTTCGCGCTGTCGCCGGTGGGTTTCGGAACCGCGATTCTGGTCAGCGTCGCGGTGATCTATGCCCGGCTGACGGGCCGCCACTATCCCTTCCGCCAGTTCACCGACCAGAACCCGCATGGCACCGATGATCACGTGCCGACCGAACGGCTTGGCCTCAGCGAAGAGGAACTGACCCAGATCCTGGCCCAATACCGCCAGTCGCTGAACCTGGGGGTCGAGGATCTGGCCCGCCTGATCGGCGCGGCCGAGATGCAGGCCGCAGGCCACCGGACCGGGCCGCTGACCGTGGGCGAGATCATGTCCCGCGATCTGGTGACGGTTGGCCCCGAGACGCCGCTGGATCAGATCGCCCGAGAGTTTCGCCAGCACGGCTTTACCTCCTTGCCGGTGGTGGACCCCGAGGATCGCTTTCTGGGCATTATCTTCCAGCTGCATCTGATCCGCAGCGACCCCGATCATCTGCCGTATGGCCGCGATGCGCAGGGGATCATGTCCCGCGACGTGCCCACCACGGCGCCGCAGGCAAAGGTCGCATCGCTCTTGACCATGATGGCGGATGGCGCCTGCGACGCGGTGCCGGTGCTGGAACAGGGCCGATTGACCGGCATCGTCACCCGTACCGACCTGATCGCCGCGCTGGCCCGCGAAAGCCTCAAGCGCCCGGCCTGAGATCCTACAGCCCGGCCAGCAGCGCCGCGCTGTCGGGCATCCGCGACAGGCTGTCCTCGATCCGGGCACGCCAGCGCGGGCCACGCGCGCGGGCATCCTCAAAAGCCTCGGCCAGATCCTCGGGCCGGTCCTGCGCCAGCGCGGCGATCAGAAAGGCAGCCTGCTGACGGTCCTTTTCGGATTTCAGCCGGTCCTCGTCCCGCCGCCGCGCGGCCACGATCAGCTTGTGAATAGCAAAGCGTTCGGGGCGCGGCACCTGCACCAGCACGCCGCTGCGATAGGGGATGGCGGCGGGGATCGGATCGGCGATCAGATAGTTCAGATGCCGCAGCGCCTGCGCCTGCACCCCAAGGGCCGGCAGATCGCGCAAACCCTCTTCACCGAAAGCCGGGGTCAGGAACTCGACCAGCGCGTGACCCGCCGTCTGCCGCCAGCGCCAGGCCTTGCCGGGCTGCAGGCTGGGTGCGGGCGCAAAGTCGAAATCGGCCAGGACCTGCTGCACCGGCGGCGCGGCCACATCCTCCAGCGCCAGCGACAGACGCTCGAAACTGGCGATATCCAGATCGTCGGTCTGCGCGGTCTGGTCAAAGCCCAGCCTCAGGTTCAACTCGCCCTCGTACAGTCGAAAGGCATGCGTGCCCACCACCGTCCCGCCCAGACGAAAGACCCCCGCCCCGGCCAGCGCGGCCATCAGGCTGCCCGTGGTCGGATCCAGGCCCAGAAACCCCTCGGCCCGCAGCAGGCGCACCAGCCGCGCCCGTTCCTTGCGGCGCTCTTCGGCCGGGGCCCGCGCGTCCTGCGCCTGCGCCATGCGCGCGGCCAGTTCCGGGCTATCCTCTCCGATATAGCGCTTGCGCACCTCGGATCCGACGCGAAAGCTGTCATACCAATAGGCGCGCCCATTGCGGCTGACCCGCGTCGGCGTCCCCCGCAAATCCCCGATCGCCTCATCGCGCAACGACCGCAGCAGATCGTGATAGGCAGCATGGGACAGCGGGCTGTGATGGGCGATAGCAGCCATGTTCAACAATCCTTTCGATTGTTGAATACAACCTTGTGCCGTGTTTGGGAAGTCGGCAGACAGCGATACGGTGCCGCTATCCCGGCAGGTTCTGCCGAAGGATATCACGGAAATTCCGGACAACCGCATCCCAATTTCGTGCATCGATGATACGCTGCCGCGCGCGCTTGCCTAGCGAGGCGCGGGCCGCCGGATCCTCGATCAACCGGCCAAGCGCCGCTGCAAGCGCCCCGACATCGCTGCGCGGCACCACGATTCCGGTCTCGTCATGGGTCACGATTTCCTTCAGCGCCGCCAGATCGGTCACGACGACGGCCTTTTCCATCGCCATGGCCTCAAGCGGTTTCAGGGGCGACACCAATTCGGCAACCGCCATATCCTTGCGCGGGATCGGCACGATATCGATCAGCGAATACCAATCCTTCACCTCTTGCACCGGCACGCGCCCGGGCATGATCAGCTTGTCCGTGATCCCGCCGGCGGCCGCGATCTGTCGCAGTTCCGGGCATATGGCATCCCTGAGATGCGCAGGCTCTGATCCGATCAGAAGCAGCCTGAAATCATATCCCTGCTGGTGCAACAACACGCAGGCCCGGGTAAGGTCATCCAGACCTTCATAGCCGGTAAACGATCCGACATAGCCGATCACCGCGGTGTCATCCGAGATCCCAACTTTCCTCGCCAATGCCGCATTGCGCGGGGCCGCCCTGAAAACCTCGGGGTCGGCCGCGTTGGGCAGAATATGGATATTCGGATTGCCGACCTGTCGCCTGCGTAATTCGCCCTTCATCGCCTCGGTCAGCGTGAAGACAAGATCTGCTTGCCGCGCAATCTCGGCCTCCATTTCGACGGCAGTCGCGAATTGCGGGGTCTTCGCGCGCTCGGGATCGGCGGCCAGCGTCGACAACTCCCAGAAACCGCGCATATCGTAGATGAAGGGCACGCCCATATAGCGTGCCGCCAGCAAGGCAGGCGCCGCATTTTCGTGATTGGACGCAGCCATGATCGCATAAGGCTGATGCGGTGCCAGCTTCTCGACCAGGGCAATGGCCGCATCTGTCACATATCGCATATTGCGAAAGTCCCGTTTTCCGGGCTGCAGGATGCGATGATAGTCTATCCCATCAACCGCTTGCATCGCCACGTCACCAGGCTGCCCGGTATCGCCGGGAAATCCCAGCCTGGTCACGCAATAGGGATCCAGACCGTTTTTCCGCATCGCGGCTATCAGATGATGCGAGCGCACCGAATAGCCGCTGCCATTATCGGGCAGGCTCATATGCAGCACGTAGCACAGGGGTCCGCTGCGATCCGATTGCCGCCCGACCTTCAGCTTCTCCAACCGCGCGCGCAATTCCTTGGCGCCGTAGCGAAGATCCTGATCGGCCTCCTGCGGCGCCAAACCCAGCCATGTCGGCAAATCCGTGCCGAACCCATCTTGCGTCAGCGCAAGACAGAGATCGCGGATATATGCGCGATCCTTCCGCGCTGCCGCCCGCTCATGCCAGGGCCGCGCTGCCCCGGTATCGGCTGATCGCGTGACAGCTTCTTGCAGCAACACCCGACGCGACGCGGCGCGTCCCGCGATACTCATGACTTCAGCCGCGCGAAACAGGGCGGCGCCTTGCGCGGAGGTTCCGGCTGCGGGTTCTTTGCTCATCGTTCCATGCCTGATATCTTTTCACCTCGCGAAGAGGTTGTGGGCTTTGCCCTAAATGCTCTGATTGGTGGCGAATATCAATCCGCGCTGTCCAAACGACAGATAGTGTTATAAATGAATGCGACACACCGCCGCTCGAAAAGCCGGGCCTGTTCCCTAGACACAGGTGAAGATTGACCGACGACCCCGCCCCTTTCATGCCAGATGCTGAAGTCGCGCATCTGAAACGTGTTTATTCTGACGCCACGGTCATTCTTGAATATGGTTCTGGCGGATCGACGGAATTGGCGGCAAGGATGCCCGGCAAATATATCATGAGTGTCGAAAGCGATCGGGATTGGGCACGAAATCTGCGGGAAAAGCTTTGTAGCCCCGAGATCCTGTCGCCGGTGGTCGTCCATCACGCCGATATCGGCCGCACTGGACCCTGGGGCAGGCCGCTTGACACCGAGGCATGGCGCAGCTTTCCCGATTACCCGAACGGCGTATGGGACCAGACCTGGTTTCGCCATCCGGATGTGGTGTTGATCGACGGCCGTTTCCGAACTGCCTGCTTTGCGACGGTGCTGCTGCGGGCAGAAAAGCCGGTGCGGGTTCTTTTTGACGATTACGGCGTGCGGCCGCTTTATCATCAGATCGAGGAATTCCTGCGCCCCCGTAAAATGATCGGCCGCATGGCAGAATTCCGGGTCGAGCCCCGCCATATCGATTCAAGGAAAACCGGATTGCTGATCCGGCAGTTCTTTCAGGGGTCGCTGCACGGAACGAACGAAACCTATTATCAAGTCGAACCCGAAAAACGCCACACCTGATTGTTGATGGCACACGCTATAGGTTAGTGGTTCACGAAGCACCTATCTTCGTATAAGCCGTCCTCAACCTCCAATCCATCCGGATAAAAGCGCCCATGAAATCCTCGCCCACGCAAGAGAATCGCGCCCCGCAAGCGGTTGCTGCTCAGCCGACGCAAAGCAACCTGCCCTCGGTCACGGAATCGGAACCCCAGGGGCAGACGCTTGGACAGGCGGCGTTCTGGCGTCCGCGCCATGCGGATGTATCGCCGGTTCTTGCCCAGATACCCTTCCTGTTCTGGTTGACCGAGGCGGCAAGCCCACGCCTGATCGTGCAAATGGGGCTGGATGACGGGATCGGCTATCTTGCCTTCTGTCAGGCGGCCGAGCGTCTGAACGGCGGCACGCTCTGCCTGGCGCTGGAAAACAAAACACCGGCCCTGACGCCCGCGCTGCAGGCAGAGCATGACAGCCATTATTCCGATTTCTCGCAGATCCTCAGCGGCAAGAAGATCGCAACGGATCTTCCCGAAGAGATCGATCTGCTGGTTCTGGGCACGGCGCCTGAACCCGACGCGCTGGACTTTCTGCATGACGACATTCTGCCGCGCCTGTCCGAAAGCGCGGTTATCGTCATCGTGAATCCCGATGTCGTGCTGGCCGATCAGGCAACCCGCCGCGTGCTGACGGGCAGCGACCGCCCGCGCCTGAATCTGGGCCCGGTCGTGACCGGAGGCGCGGCGCTGGATGTGATCCTTTACGGGTCGAAACAACCAGAGCGCGTCCGTCGACTTGTCATGCAGCAACCGGGCCAAACGTCCTGGTTGGCGATGCGTCAGGCCTTCAACCGGCTGGGCCAGGGCCTCGCCGCCGCGCGGCAGAATGAGGATATGTCGCGGGATCTGGCAGCATTGCGTGGCCGTGTAAAGCGCTCGGATACGGAGCTGAAGGAACTTGAGGTCAAGCTGGAAAAGGCCGAGGCATCGGAACAGGCCCAGCTGCAGCGAAACGCCGAACAGGCCGCCCGCATTCACGACCTGCAGCAAGCTGCGGAAGAGGCTGAGCGCATCGCGCAAGCGAAAGCCAGCGAAATCGACACATTGCGCAAAGCCTTTGAGAGTACAGAGTATGAGTACGAGCAGCGCATCGAGGATATTATCGTTCTATCTACAACATACCAAAGCGATCTCGCAAAAGAAGCGCAGAAGAACGTGGCTACCAGAGCTCAGTTTGAAAAGGCAAAAAAGCGCTTAGCAGAATTGGAACGCAATCTGCTAAGCATAGAAAAGCATCGTGATGAACTTATCTCCAGTACCTCGTGGAAGATTACGTCACCCATGCGCAAGATAATTAAAATGATACGAGGCTATTAGAGCTGGATATATAAGTCTGGACTTCTTACGGCGCGCGGCGGATTGATTTTATCTCCAGCTGGCTGCGCAAATAGATTTCATTTCTGTGCAGCCATCTCAGTTAGTGCCTTAATGTAGCCTTCCATATTTCCCAAAGCCGTAACCTTCGACCCATTAGGCAACGACATTCCGGAGAGCGGACTGCCTGCCTCAACGAGCGCCCAGAACGGAACGTTTGCCCCAAGATAATCACTTACCTTTGATGGCAGATATGGGTTAAGCGGTTTGATACCTTTTGTTTCTGCGTCGTTGACCAAAAGATAATCATACACCTTACAGCGCGACAAGAAAGCAAAATAGGAAAGGGGCTCTCTCTGAGTCACGCTGCCGATTACGCCAGATTCAAGAATGGCCTCCTCTAAATCTTTATTGTAAGAAGCATATATGTCCAGATGAAGCTTTGATTTTGTGTCGTCGTCCAGAACGGCCAAGGCTTCAAACACCGAGGATAAACCGCGAGTTTTATAGAAACTGCCGAAATACGCTATATTGACTGTCTGCGTCGAAGGTCGCCACTCATCATTCTCCAATTCGTAGTATTCAGATGGTGGGGTTGGGTGCGGTGCAATCTGTGACCGATCAATGATTGCCTGCTTCATCGACGATATCCATGGCTGCGATAGCATGTAGTCACGCTGATTTTTATTAGTAAACAAAATCTGATCGGCTAGTGTATATGCAAGATACTCACACCATTCCATGAGACTGTCAGAATCAAGTAAAGGATATCCCTTCTGAATTATCAGATCATCCACCCCAGATTCACGAAGCCAAGACATGTCCATTTTCCCAGGGCGCTTCTCCGACATAATGTCGGTGACCATGGGATCGGAGAACTCAGCAGTCCAACTTATTTCTGGAAGTGAGGCCTTTATTGCAGCCGCCGCAAAATTCGATGCAGGCCACATGACACGAGAATACATCCGCTCATAGCGCCTAGTCTTATTCAGAGATTTTGCATTTTCGTTCGCCTTACGGGCGAATTCCATTGTGCCAACCGGATCCAGCGTGGAGGTGGTATTGGAACTCAGTTCGACCTGCGCGCCAATGAGGTGATGAGAAATTTTCCTTAGATCATTATCTGCATTACGGAATTTTTTCATATTATCCGAGATGACATCGAAAGGACGTCCGGCTGTGAGCATTCGTTTTGCAGCCACAACTCCGGCGGTATCGACCCAAGGCGCAAAACAAAATGATACCACCAATGATCGTGAGAGACGCTCATTTATGTATTTATTGGCGCTATAGTCTGGGCAGCTATCTAACACCATTCTGAGAATCCGGTTATAGTCTTCCGGGTATTCTTTCAGATAGGCGACAATGAACGATGAGGCTGTAAATATTTTATCTTTGAAGATTCCAGAGCGATATCTTTTGGATAGATTATATATTCTTCTAATTACTTCCAAGCGGTCCAAGACGTTAAATTTAAACGACAGCCCCGGTCTAGATATTGAGCCAGGCCGCAGTTCACGATAATAGATGGCCTTATTTTCCGTTGGGCACAATTTAATCGTCGGATTGAATCGAGCCAAGACTTCCGCCCAGAAGACGACATCTTCACCATTGTCCAGTGCCACATCAAAGTTAACCTGCTCGCACATTTGCGATGGAAAGAGCTTTATACATGTCATGGTGAGAGCAGTGCCAGCACTTAGTGCATCCTCGACGTTTAAGTCCCGTTCTTTAGAAAACGTCGTTAAAAGTTTCGGATTTATAGGGCTCTCGTACTCACCCTGATCATCGAAGTCAACGATTTGCGAAAGGACGACTGACGTGCCATCAGCCTGTTCAAGAAGAGCTTCAAGAAAGTTCTTTGACAGATAATCATCGTCATCTAGGAATGTCATATGATCAAATATTGCCAGCGAGCATCCGAGATTTCTTGCAGCTGCCGCACTCTCCGGCGCGCTCTGCGCGAAGATGGTGTTGAGTGTCGGATAGTTTTCGCGAAACGCTGAAACCACCTCTTTAGTGCCATCATCGGGGCCGTTGTGAACAATAACGACTTCAAATTTTCTACGGTCAATAGACTGAGCAGCTAAAGACTGTAAGGCGCGACCGATCCTCTTGGCACCCTTGTATGTTGGCATAATCACAGAAACGCCACGGGGGCGGAGTATCGTATCCAGCGGCGGAGGCTCGGCTTTCAGAGAATCGACGTGAGAAACAATAGCATTCGCGGATCCAATGCGACCTTGTTCAGCAAGTACGCGCGCCACGAATGCCATGACGTCTCTTTTGTCGCGGAGTTCAGGCGAAATCGTCATACCGGCCGCCCGGTCCAGACGCCGCGGGTGTCGATGATCCGCTTTCCCGTGGGCGAGGGCATGGCCTTGAAGTCATCGTGATCGACCAGAAGCACCACAATGTCGCTGCTCGACAACGCATCGCTGGCACGCAGCAGGTTCGCCTTGCCCTGCATATGTTCAGGCAGCTCTTTGACGAAGGGTTCGACCACATCGACCTGGCCGGGGTAAAGATCGGTCAATCGCCGCGCGATGTTCAGAGCGGGGCTTTCGCGCAGATCGTCGATATTCGGCTTGAACGCCAGGCCAAAGCAGGCAATGCGCGCGGGCCGGTCCGAGGTCGCGGCATGCTCGGCCACGGCCTGATGCACCTTGGCCAGCACCCATTCGGGCTTGCCGTCATTGATCTCTCGTGCGGCGCGAATGATCCGGGCTTCTTCTGGCGCCTGGCTGACGATGAACCAGGGATCCACGGCGATACAATGGCCGCCGACACCGGGGCCCGGCTGCAGGATATTCACGCGGGGATGGCGGTTCGCCAGGCGGATCAGTTCCCACACGTTGATATCAAGCCGGTCGCAGATCAGCGACAGTTCATTGGCGAAGGCGATATTCACGTCACGGAAGCTGTTTTCGGTCAGCTTCGCCATTTCGGCGGTCCGGCAATCGGTTTCGATGCAATCGCCTTCGACCGCCAGCTTGTACAGCGCGCGTGCGCGGCTAGCGCAGCCCGCCGTCATGCCGCCGATCACACGGTCATTGCTGACCAGTTCGCGCAGGGCATGACCGGGCAGAATACGCTCGGGACAGTGCGCGATGCGTATATCCGCTTCTTCGCCGGCGGTTTGCGGAAAGCTGAGATCCGCACGCTCTTCGGCCAGCCAGCCCGCCATCTGCTCGGTCGCGCCAACCGGGCTTGTCGATTCAAGAACGACAAGGTCGCCCTTCTTCAGCACCGGCGCGATCGAGCGTGCCGCAGCCTCGACATAAGTCAGGTCAGGCTCATGCCCGTTGCAGAAGGGCGTCGGCACCGCAATCAGGAAGGCGTCGGCGGGTTCGGGCGTGGTGGTGGCGCGCAGATGGCCGGCGTCCACCGTGCGGCGCAGTGCATCCTCCAGCCCCGGCTCGACAATGTGAGTCTCGCCCCGGTTGATCTTGTCTACGGCACTGGCGTTCACATCCAGCCCGATCACCTTCACGCCGCGCAGCGCGAAAACAACCGCGGTCGGCAGGCCGATATAGCCAAGGCCGACCATACAAATGCTGTCAAATTTCATCGTCTTTTCACTTCTTGAAGTTGATGAGCGCGTCCAGAATGCGCGGGACTGCCTGTCCGTCGCCGTAGGGGTTATGCGCAAAACTCATGTCATCATAGGCGGCCTGATCGCTGAGAAGCCGCGTGGCTTCCGA
Source organism: Paracoccus fistulariae (assembly GCF_028553785.1). Taxonomy (NCBI): domain Bacteria; kingdom Pseudomonadati; phylum Pseudomonadota; class Alphaproteobacteria; order Rhodobacterales; family Paracoccaceae; genus Paracoccus; species Paracoccus fistulariae. Next base: position 40,415 of record NZ_CP067137.1, on the reverse strand, counting down.
CACGATCACATCGGTGTCGGTCCCGACCAGGCGCACCGTACCCGCCGCCACCGCTTCCGGGCGTTCGGTCGTGTCGCGCATGACAAGCACTGGCTTGCCAAGCGAGGGCGCCTCTTCCTGAATCCCACCCGAATCCGTGATGATCAAATAAGAGCGGTTCATCAATCCGACGAAGGGAAGGTAATCCAGCGGCTCGATCAGGTGAATATTTTCCGCCCCACCCAGCAGCCGCTGAACAGGTTCACGCACATTGGGGTTGAGATGCATCGGATAGACGACATTCACATCCGGAAAGCGGTCGGCAATCTCCCGCAGCGCCCGGCAAATGCGTTCGAAACCGCCGCCAAAACTTTCCCTGCGATGCCCGGTGACAAGCACGATCCGATTGGCCGGGTTAAGAAAATCGAACCGGCTGCTGATCTCCTGGCTGATTTGCGGATCTTTTTCGATACGCTCCACGACATTCAAAAGCGCATCAATCACGGTATTGCCGGTGACCACGATCCGCGCATCCGGGATATTCTCGCGCAACAGGCTATCGCGCGAATTGTCGGTCGGCGCAAAATGCAGCGCGGCCAGCGCACCGGTGACACGCCGATTGCCCTCCTCGGGCCAGGGCGAATAGAGGTTCCCGGTCCTCAACCCCGCCTCGACATGGCCGACGGGGATCTGTGCGTAATAGGAGGCGATCGTCGCCGACAGCGTCGTCGCGGTGTCGCCATGCACCAGCACGATATCCGGCTGCGCCTCGGCCAGGACCTGCTTCAGCCCCTGAAGGATCTCGCTGGTGACTCCATAAAGGTCCTGTCCCGGCCGCATGACGTCAAGGTCGTAGTCGGCCCGAATGCCAAACAGCTCGGTCACCTGATCCAGCATTTCACGGTGCTGTGCGGTGACGCAGACCAGACTTTCAAAGCGCGGATCTTGGGTCAGGCCGTTCACAACTGGCGCCATCTTGATCGCTTCGGGACGCGTCCCGAAAACTGATAGGACACGCAATTTTCTATTCCATTCTTCCGTCGAACATTTCGCGCGTTTTCTACCAGCAATTGAATGACTGTGCCACCCGCAAAAGCAGCCATGCCCGCGCGTTTAAGCTAATGCTTTGATACCGTGCACAGTGTAAAGAGATGACTGTCTTGATGTGGCGCCGCTAAGCTACCTTCGGTTTTTTTAAAGTTTCCTGCGCCAAAATCTTAGCTTGCAGAGGGCGCTGGTCTGTGAAAGCCGAGCGGAATAACGCACCTCGAAATATCGTAGAAAGTTGATTTTATTCGATAATAATAACCTATCATGCATACCTTGCAAGCCGTATTAGGCCGGGTTTAAGCAGCGCAACGGGAAGGTTTCCCGGGCGAGTTCCCAGTTCCAATATGAAGGTATGCACCTGCGGCCCAACCGCGAGGAGTTGGCGTCGATACGCAGATGAGGGACCAGCATTCAACGCCATTGCGCGCCGCGTCCATGCAGGACTAAAGAAATCAGCGTCAGGCGCCAGTACTTGCACCCGCTCATCGGACGAAAATTCCCGCAAAGGCCGAGCGTACATCGGGTAGAACATCAAACGACGATGCACTAATAAGCACTCTGGACTAACCTATTGGCGGCAGCGGAGATCTCGCTCAGCCACAGCTAAGGTAAAGCACCTATGTCGGAATATACGCTAGAGGCCGCAGGCAGGAATATTAGGTACAGATATACTCCTGCTGCCGACGAGACGGCACCGCTTCTCGTCATATTTCACGGCCACGCACGAAATCCTAGGGCTTCCAAATTTCGCCATGCCAACTGGAACGTTCTCTGTCCGATTGATGATTTTGGTGTAGATCAGGCGGGATCCTGGTTTCTAGGAGAAGGTGGTGACTTTTTCTGGTTGGATGCCATGCCGCAGCTCATCAGTAATGTTTACGAGGGCAAGGAGGTGTACTTTTGCGGCAGCAGCATGGGCGGCTATGCGGCGATCCTTCATGGCACCCTCCAAAATGCTACTGCGGTTTATGCAAATATTGCACAAACCTGGTTGCTTGGCTCCACTTACTCTGAAAGAGGCATGAAACGATTCTTCTCACCTATTTTTGGAAATATTGTTGATGACAGATATAACGATCTTACCAACATCATAGACCCCGGACAGGATACCAGTTATATACTATCTGGGATTAGGTGGGATAAACCTGATTATATTCAGCAGCAAACGCTTAGATTTGCCTCCCATCTTGCTAATGCAAATGTGAACTTCAGTTTAGAGGTTCGGTTTGGATCTGGCCACGGCCTCACGCATTCAATTTCTGAGATAGCGGAGATTTTTACACAAGGCAGAAGTGCTCTGCGCATCCCGCAACATCTAAAAGAGGGCTAAGGTAACCTCGACATTGTTTTTCTTCGGGCCTTGCCTTCGTGATAGACTTATTGCGGAAGCCTCAGTAAACTTTCCGAACTCAGCGGAATGGAAGGTGCGTTCTCTTTTTATAACCGTATCGTCTGTAACAGATAGTCTAATTTTGCGAGCACCTTCAGTGCCGAAATGCAAGCAATTATGATCTTGAACGCAGTCAATGCTGGAATAAAAATTTGATGCCACTACAGAGCCTTTGGATTGTGGTGCTGTGTCCCTCAATGTGATAATCCCATCTATCAGCTTTTCCAAATCAACTTCACGGCGAAGAGCTATCCCATAACTATAGCTTTCACCGACGATTCTTGAGCCGATAATTCGTGTGCTCGGCATAAAGCCGTTCAAATAGGATGGTACCCTGATCGAATCCTGGTCAATGATATATGGAGCATTGTGAGAGAGGCAGGATCTGAGTAGCTTGCGCCGCTCATCCGTCTCATTATGTGACCCCAGACCACCATCTCCCAAAAATACATGACCCCCGAAGTATAGATGAATGGACAGATCGTCGTCGTGGCGGTGATAGTGCGATAGATGTGAATTCTTGAACAGAAGGTGAAAATCTTGTCCCAGAACAGTTCCGCGAACGATTACGTATCCCGACGCCGTATAGTCACAGATATCTATTTTCTTTTTTTGAATGTAGGGCAGTCCTACGTCGCCGCCTCGCGTGTCGCCCACCATTGGAAGGAGCCCATTTGGCAAGGTAATTGTAGAAAGAAATTCTTCTGCGGAAGCCATATATCTTTCACCTAGGTCGACCAATTCCGACTCTCCAAAGATCGAGAGTGTTTTTAGCTGTCTCAATCTTCGAGTCATCGTTTTCTGATAGCCTGGACTATTTTCCTTATGGACGCCCTCCGTAGTGAAGGCAAACTCAACCTCATCTTTCAGACGTTTCCTGTTAAGTGTTCGATATTCCTGAAACGCAGGCGCTGAGTACATCAGGGCGGCCACAAGACCCATCATCGCCTGATCGAAACCGTGATTGGTGTGCCTAGAATAGTGATCATCTTCCTTCAGCCAATCGAAGTGTTGAACTAGAATATTTGCCAATGCATCATCGGCAGCATCATTATCACTTCCAAGCTCGTTCAGGTGGCAGAATAAAAGCCAGTTTGCGATGTTCTTTAATCTATAGGCTACAGTGTGATCGTGCCATGCGAGAGGAGATTTTTCATTACAACTTGCGGTATTTTTCCACCAAATAATCGCGTCCCTGCAGGTTTTGTAGTACTTTAACTTTTCCTCATCGCTTTGGATTTCGTAACTGTTACGATACCATTCGAGGAAGGGAAGAGGTTGCAGTTGCCACCACCAGTTACGATCAAAGCCAGGTGCCTCCCAATCGAAGCCGACGACGTCAATTCGCGTTGCGTCGAAGCTCGTTGCCTTGAATACGCCGCCGTCGAGCAGGTCTTGTAGTCTCTTGTAATCTAAATGGCGTCGGCCGGAATTGGATTTCTGAAGAAATTTCGCCGCGGCAGGGTTGGCTGATCTCAGCAGCTCTTCGGCTATCATATTGCTAATTACTTTCTTGTCGTATCGGCGAATTGAACCTGCGTCAGGATGATTGCCTACATCGATAGCAGGAGGCAATCCACTCAGCAACACCGCAGACATTTCGGCGGGCCGATGCCCGTACATCTTTTGGAGGTAGTGATTAGCAACTGTATCTGTCAGGGAGCAGTGGCGACCCATTTCTGACGGTTTTTGCATAGCGCGTTCGCGACGGTGACCAGCTTTCTGGCGACGGCGGTGATTATGACCTTGTGCGGCTTGCCAGCCTTGCGGAGACGATCTGCGAAGGACCTCAGGTTTGGATTGTGATGTGCTGCGACTAAGGCCGCCTGGAACATCACGTGCCGCAGGGCGCGGCGCCCTCCGGCGATGGCGCGCTTCCCACGAAGAGTTCCGCTGTCGTGTGCGACCGGTGCTAATCCAGTGAGTGCTGCGGCCTCTTCGCCGGTGATGGTGCCGATCTCGGACATTTCTGCGATCAGCATCGAGCTGGCAACAGGGCCGATCCCAGGAATGGAGCGGAGGACGGCAGCCACCTCTGACAGGTGATCGTCGCTGGCGATGGCTCGGGTGATCCGGTCTTCCAGTTCCTCGATGATACCGTCGATCCTTTGCTTCAGTTCGCTGTCGACGTCCTCGAACATCAAAGCGGTTCCCAGTTTCTGGTGCGCGCGGATTTGAGCCAGAAGACGTTTGCGCATTTCGACCAACTGGGCTCGTTTTGATGTCAAAGCTCTGAGAAGGCGCAGCTTTTCTGTGGGAAGACCGCGGCCTGCTTCGGGCCGGAACACGAAGAAGCGGGCGATGAGTTCCGCATCGATCCGGTCGGTCTTGGCGCGCGTGCCGCGGCTTTGCGCAAACGCCTTTACCTGTGCGGGTGGCACTTGGCGGGCCGCAACACCCTCTGCCTCCAGAAGCGCCCAGAGCTGCCATTCTTGACCACCTGTCGACTCGAAGCAGACGATGGCATTTCGGTCCCGGGCAAGACTCGCCACGGCAGCATGACCTGCCGCAGCGTTTGGCACTCTGAGGCGATGGCCATCGGGGAGGCAATGAATGTCCAGCCAGTCGCAGCTGACATCTATGCCGATAACGCGGCCATGTGATAGGTTGTCCATGCTCTCTTCCTTCTGGTGCGCGGTCCTGCAAGGCCGCAATCAACTGTTCGAGACGATGAAGAGAGGCGGTGCCGACAGGCTAAGAAGCGTGGTCATGCCACAAGGGTCAGACGTCGCGCACCACCCCGTCACTGACCCTGGCCGGGGTCCGTGACGGGGCAAGTTTAGCAGAGCGCAGATACAGAAGGGTCAGGACCCATTGATCGGCAAGCCGTAGCGTGATTCACTGCCGCGAAAAGCGAGCGGTGACATGAGCGATCTATTCTGGCTGAACGACACGCAGATGGCGCGCCATCTGTGCCTCGCTCAGCCAGAAAAGGTTGCTCATCGATCAGGTCTCCTTGAAGAGCATGAATCACGCCAAACGTCCGAAATCAATGGGGCTGGAGCCTACATCAACCTCGGAGTGTCGCGGTATTTTGGAAAGAGTCTAGCCGAGCGACAAGTGAACATCCCACGTGGATGTTCACTTGTATTCTTCTTGGTACCAAGTCGTAGCGCCATGTTCGCGTGCCAGCGCAGTATGGGTGTAGGCGATGGCCGGGATACCATGCTCGACATCTTTGTGAAGGTCATCATCGGTCGATATCGAAGCATGAGCGGATCCTGCGGTATTAACATTCACCTGGTCCGCGAAGTAGTTCTGGATCTTCCTGATGATACCGATCATGGCGTCCTCCTGCCTGTTTTAACGCCCGCGATAGGGTATAGTACGAAATCAGGGCACATGTCATCAATCACGCCTAGGGATTGGAGAAGTGGCGGACAAGCAGCGGTCGTGTGGCAGATATGCGGCTGCTTGCGGCCTGACAGGCTGAGATCCGGATTGAGGAAGGTGTTGACGAAATCCTGCTTCGCATAGGGAGAAAGTTCCGGGGCGCAGAGGGAAATATAGGCCGCGATGATAGGCCTCACTCGGGTGGTCCCGTTTGTTAGTGCTTCAATCAGACGCAATTCAATCTGCTGCGAGATATGGTTGCGTAAGTTAACCTTCCTTCGGCTCCGGTCAGGCGAGAGCCGGGAGTGTCTGAAACTCTGTGTATCTGATGTGGCCCATGCGGTTTTCAGATACGTTCAGGCGTCGAAGCGCCCTGCGAACATTATGGCCAGCTGATTGCGGGCCGCAACCCATTCCCGGACCGCGCGGCCGCCCTTTTCGAAGTTGCGGATGGCGAGGAAGATCAGCTTCGTTGCGGCCTCCTCGGTTGGGAACGAGCCCTTGGTCTTCAGCGTTTTCCGCAGCACGCGGTTCAGCGATTCCACCGCATTCGTGGTGTAGATGATCTTCCGGATCGCCGCGCTGAAGGCGTAGAACGGGGTCACTTCCGCCCATGCCCGGCGCCAGGCCGGGGCGATGGATGGGTATTTCCCGGCCCATTTCTCCTCGAAGGCACCCAGTTGGCGGGCGGCCTGCTCAGCGGTGGGGGCCTCGTAAATCGGGCGCAGGTCGGCCGCCACGGCCTTGCGGTCCTTCCAGCTGCAGAAGTTCATCGAATGCCGGATCAGGTGAACGATGCAGGTCTGGACCGTGGTCTCGGGGAAGGCCGCAGTGATGGCCTCGGGGAAGCCCTTCAGCCCGTCCACGACCGCGATCAGGATGTCCTGAACGCCCCGGTTGCGCAGCTCATTCATCACCGACAGCCAGAACTTCGCGCCCTCGTTGTCGGCGATCCAGAGCCCCAGAACCTCGCGATCCCCTTCCCGGGTGACGCCCAAGGCGATGTAAACGGCCTTGTTTTTGACCATCCGGCTGTCAGCATCGCGGATCTTCACGCGCAGGGCATCGAAAATGACGATCGGATACATCCGGTCCAGCGCCCGGTGCTGCCACTCGCGGACCTCGTCCAGCACGGCATCCGTGACGCGGCTGATCAGGTCGGGCGAAACCCGCAGGCCGTAAAGATCTTCCAGGTGGGCCTGGATGTCCCGAACCGACAGCCCAGCAGCGTAAAGCCCGATGATCTTGTCATCCACCCCATCGATCCGGGTCTGGCCCTTCTTCACCAGCTCGGGCTCGAAGCTGCCCTCCCGGTCTCGCGGCACCGAAAGCGGCACCTCGCCGTCCGAGCCCTTCACCCTCTTCGTCGCGATCCCGTTCCGGCGGTTGGTCTGCTCAGCCGGCGGCTCCGCACCAGCCTCATAGCCCAGATGTGCCGTCAACTCGGCCCCGAGCATCCGCTCCATCAGCCGGATCTTCAGTTCCTTCATCAGCCCGGCGTCGCCCAGCAGATCCTCAGGCCGCTTGCAGCCTTTCAGCAGCTCGTCCAGCAGTTCGTTCGAAATCGTCATGGTCCTTGCTCCTCTCAGGAAGCATGGACCCAATCAGCCATCCACAGAAGACCGGACACTCTCGGAGAGCCTGGAGCTGATCGGCGAATTCTGAAGGCGACTATCGACAATCAGTTGCGGGCGCCCCCTGGAACAGCACTCGATCCTTGCCTCGACATCGAACACCTCCTCCAGCAGTTTCGGCGTAATGACTTCACCGGTCGGTCCGCAGGCGATCAGCCCGCCTTGATGCAGCACGATTGCCGCATGGCTGAAGCGCAGGGCATGACCAAGATCGTGCAGCGCGACAATGATCAGCAATCCCTGCTCATCCGCGAGCCTGCGCAGCAGTGACAGCAGGTCGATCTGATGGCTGAGATCCAGCGCCGAGGTCGGCTCGTCCAGCAGCAGGATCTGCGGGTCCTGTGCCAATGCCTGTGCCGCGCTGACCATCTGGCGCTGTCCGCCGCTGAGATCGCCGAGATTACGGCCGCGCAGATGGGTTATGCCCAGCAGGCGCAGCATCTCCTCGACCTTGGCGTGATCCTCGTCAAAGACCTTCAGTCGGCGACCCTGCATCCGCGCGAGCAGGATGGATTCGTAGACCGACAGAACCGGGCGCGCGCCATTGTCCTGCGGCATATAGGCGATCGGTTTCGCGCTTTTGGCCCCTTCGACCTGGACATCCCCGCCGCCGTGCAAAAGGCCGAAGATGCGCCGGAACAGCGTCGATTTACCCGCTGCGTTCGCCCCCAGCAATGCAACGACCTGCCCCCCGTGCAGGGGCGGTGTCGAGACGCCCGAGATTACCGCATTGCCAGAATAGCCGGCGGAAACGTCACGCAGTTGCAGGCTTACCATGTCGCCACCCGGCGGTTCAGGATCAGATAAAGAAAGAAGGGGATGCCGACGATGGATGTCACGATGCCGATCGGGATTACCGTGCCCGGGATGATCATCTTCGACAGGACCGATCCCACCGACAGGATCAGCGCCCCGGAAATGGCGGCTCCGGGCAACAGAAAGCGCTGATCTTCGCCCAGCAGCATCCGCGCGATATGCGGCCCGACCAGCCCGATAAAGCCGATGGTGCCGACAAAGGACACCGAGATCGAGGCCAGCAGGCTGACAATCATCAGCGCCTCAAGACGCAACCCGCGAAGGTTGACGCCCATGCTTTCCGCCTTGGCATCCCCAAGCCGCATGGCAGTCAGCGACCAGCCGCGCCGAGCCAGCAGTGGAATGGCTACGACCAGAACCGCCAGCGACACCCACAGTTTCGGCCATGTCGCCTTGGTCAGGCTACCCATGGTCCAGAAGACCACGGCCGCCACCGCCTGCTGGCTGGCAAAGAACTGGATCAGCGACATCAGCGCGTTGAAGATGAAGACCAGCGCAATCCCCAGCAGCACGATGGTTTCGCTGGTCACGCCGCGCCGCAGGCTAAGTGCATAGATCGCCAGCGATGTCAGCATGGCCATCAGAAAGGCATTGACCGGAATGATATAATCGACCGCCAGCGGAAACAGCGACACCCCGAAGGCCAGCGCCAGTGCCGCGCCGAACCCCGCCCCGGCTGAGATGCCCAGAGTGAAGGGGCTGGCCAGAGGGTTGTTCAGGATGGTCTGCATCTGCATGCCCGCGACCGACAGGCTGGCACCGACGACCAGCGCCATCAGGGCGACCGGCATCCGGATCTCCCACAGGATAACGCGTAACTGATCGTCCACCGCGCCGGGCAGGAACAGCGCCCGAATGACCTGTCCCAGTTCGTAATTCGCCGGTCCCAGTGCCAGATCCACGCAAAGGCTTATCAGCAACGCCACCGACAGCCCCAGCAGGATCATCTGTCTGCGAAGAACAAGGGCGCGATAGAAATCGCGCCCTTCAGCAGCTTGTCCGCTGGGGCCTGCATTACTGTTCATTCAAAGAGACCCAATACCCGGGCTTGTAGGGCACCGGCAGGAAACGTTCGTGCAGCTCCTGCAATGTAGCTTCTGGATCGAGCTCGGCGAAGAGTTCTGGGTGAAACCACTTCGCCAGACGTTGTACCGCCACAAAATAATAGGGGTTGTCGTAGAACTGATGCCAGATGGCGTGAACCTCTCCGGTCTTGACGGCGTCGATGCCGGTCATTGCGGTGCGGTGGGTCAGGGCTTCCAGCTTGCTGCGGGCCTCGGCCATGTCCGATCCCGGACCCAGGCCGACCCAGGCACCGCCGGGGACATAGGCCTCCCACTGGCCGCCGGTGACGATCACCTGCTGGGGGTTGGCGGCAATGATCTGTTCAGGGTTCAGCGTCCCGAAGGTGGTGGGCAGAATGTCGCTGGCGATATTCGTGCCGCCGACGATCTCGACATAGTCGCCGAAATTGCCGGCGCCGAAGGTCATGCAGCAATCATCGGAATAGCCGCCGGCGCGGTCGACAAAGACCCTCGGGCGTTCGAATTCGGCATCGGCCAGCACATCGGTGACCCGCGCCATCTGCTGTTCGACGAAACCGATATATTCCTCGGCCTTTTCCTCTTGACCGATCAGCTGGCCCATGATGCGCATGGACTGGATGCTATGGGCCATCGGATCCTCGCGGAAATCGACATAGACGATCGGAATGCCCAGTTCGGCCAGCTTGTCATCATAGCCCGCATCCTCGGTCGCCTGCTTCGCCTCGAAATTCATCAGCACGACATCAGGATCCAGCGCGGCGGCTTGCTCGACGTCGAAAGTGCCATCCTTGAAGCCGCCAAAGGTGGGCAGATCCTTGAGTTCGGGGAATTTCCCGGCATAAAGCGCATAGGTATCGGGGTCGGCTTGCAGCAGATCCTCGCGCCAGCCCACCACGCGACTGAAGGGCGCTTCGCGTTCCAGCACGCCAAGCAGGTAGATCTGCCGCCCCTCGCCGAGGATAATCCGCTTTGCCGGCGCCTCCACCGTAACCTCTCGTCCGGTCACGTCGGTAATGGTCACGGGATCTGCCAAAGCCTGCGAGAAATACGCCGCAGCCAGCACGGCTGCACTTGCGGAAAATCGAGTGAACATGCGCGACGCTCCAGTTGAGATGTTCGATACGGGCTATATTTTCCGAGTTAATTTGTCAACTAATGGCTGGGGAGGGCTATTTTCCCCTCTCGCCTGTCCCACGGGCGCGGCGCTTTTCATCCTCGGGCACAGAGCGGTCGGCACAGCTCGGCAATGCTGTCCTCGCCCTTCGGGCCGTCCAGCACGATCCTGATCTTCTCCGCGGCCGAATATTGTTTGTGCGTCGCACGGCGGATGTCCTTGACGACGTTCTTACCTTGGCCCTGCCTGGTTCCGGGTTTCTGTCTCTGATCAAATCACCCTGAACTGTCCCATTGACGCTGACGCCGGACACCACAGCTACCGCACCGCCCCGCTGCGCGGCCCGATGGGGAAGGATATTCCGCTGATGTCGCGCTGTTTTCAGTTGGCCGATCCCGTGACGCATTTCCCTGTGGATTGCGGTGACGCGGTTGTGGCGCGGCGCGGAAACGCGCTTAATATATCGGTCGGCCAACACAACAGGAGACCGACGATGCCCATTTCCCCCGAGACGATCGAGATGCTGCGCGAGGAATTGCAGACGCTGCCACCCAAACCCCGGGCCAGCCTGACGGCTCGGGACGCCGTGGCGGCGCTTGCGCCCGAGATCCGGGCAGCGCGGGCGGCGGGCTATTCGCTGGGTGATCTTGCCGGCCAGTTGGGAGACTGCGGCATCGCGATCAGCGCCAGCACGCTTGGCAGCTATCTGCGGGCGATCGGGCGTGAGGGCAAGGCGCGGCCGGATGGCCGCAAGCGTCGGCGGGCCGCGGGCTGAGCCTTGGGGTGCGAGAGTCAGCTTTCGTAGGCTTTCGCGCTTCCGTTGCCCGACGACCGCGGCGCCCCCATTTACCGACCCGGATTTTACCCGAGATGCCAAACGGACCGCGGCCGAGCGTTGGACGCGGTCCGTTTCCTGTTCGGGATAAAAATTTATCGGCTTGTTTCCAGCGGGTTCGGCGCGTTCTGGCCCTGGCAAGGGCATCACCTGACTGATGCGGGCACCACCTCCGGGACCGACCGGCCACTCGTTCAACAACTGCCCGATAATACCCGCCGGGGTTTTATCCGACCCGATAATATGGGGCGAACCTGATCGGGAGGGATTATCGGGCAGACGAGATGAAGCGGATATTTTCCTTCAAAAGAGCAGCCAGGATCAGAAGTCGACCCTGATCACCAGGGTTGCCTCGACCAGCAAAGATGTTCCTGATCAGAACCTGAGGATGGATTATCCAATCGGGCGGCTCTGACAAACCCAGGCATTCTATCCCTCAAGGGCGTCGCGTCACCAATGGGCCGGAGTGATCCTTGCAGAAAGGTCCGCCCTTTCCTCGATCAGCTTTCCTCTTCGAGGTTCAGCACATCGGCCAATATTCGCCTGATCATCTCTGGCCGAGTTGGCAGGTCAGGCACGTCGCGACGGTAGTCATCCAAGGCGGCAAGCATGGATCGCTGCATGCGCAAGGTAATGACCTCGGTGTCCGCTTTCGGACGGCCCATCTTCTTTGTCTCAGTCATGCGATTTTCCTCAAAAAGCCGGTTGACTTAATGACTACAACACTACATGATGCGCGAGCAAGGGGAAAGTTCGCACCTTTCACCCTCGCTCTGACCACGACGATCTATAAGGAGATCCCCATGGCTGTCTTGACGCCTACCACGCGCGATAGCGCGACTGAACCCCTGCCGCTTGCTGCCCTTTATACCAGCCCCGTTCTGGCGCTGTTCGATCAGTTGACCGACGCGCTCTCGCATTACGTCACGGCCGAGGCTGACATGTGCGAGATCGATTGCTGGGATCCGGCCTGGCGCCCGTGGTTGATTGCCTCGGAAGAGGCGCATGCGCGGGTCATCCAGATTCTGGCCGCGCTATTGGACGCGGATGCCTGTCATCCCGACGATGCGCTGCTGCTGGAGATGGGGGACGCGATCTGGGCGTTTCTGAGCGCCGAGACCTGCGCCGAGTTCCACGCGGGCAGCCGACAGGTGCAGCACTGCCTGCGGCTTTGCAGACTGACCCGCTATGGCTATGGCAGCCGTATCCCCGGCCTGATCCGGCCATCTGCATGCGCTGATCATGCTGGACCTGCACGGCTGGGACGCGGAATTCGAGGCCGACCGGGCGAACAGGCTCTGGATCTGACCCGCCGCCCGACCGGTGTCGCGATCCGCGAAGATCGCTCCCAAACTCCCTGACCCATCGCCAGCCGGAGCCTCGGCTGGCCCTACGTCACGCATGCTTTGCGCTCCGTTGATCCACCCGGACCAGCGATCGCGCCCCCACGCCCATACCACCCGCAGGAGACCTGCCATGAACACGCACATCCCCACCCTCCAGCAGACCTATGCCCAAAGCCGACAGCCTCGCTCCAAGCAGCCGGTTGGCGCCCATCTGTGGCGTGCGGCGAAAATTAAACGGTAGGCCGCGATTGTGACACTGACCTATCAAAGCGACTTCAGCGACCCGGCCCATTTCTGCTACGGCTCCCGTCAAGCCCTTGGCAGGTTGGGAGGCCCGCGCCAAGCGGCCTGTCTGGACTGGGCCAAAAAATGCCGGGCGGTTCAAATAGGTCTTGGCCAGACCCGAACAATAAAACAACCTGACGGTGCCGCTCGCCGAAAGTGGTGTTGACCTGATCCCGAAAAGCGCAGCCTGATCAGGCCGCCCCCTGCCATCAAAGGAAGTCAGACCGTACCGCCGAGCGAGCCCTCAAGCTGCGCAAGCTCTTGCCCGCCGGCCATCAGGTCCTGCAATTCCTCGGGCGAGATCTCTCCACGTTTTGCCGTCCCCAAGGTCTTGCCACGGTTCAGCACGGTAAAGCGGTCGCCGACCGCAAGGGCGTGGCGCACGTTGTGGCTGATGAACACAACGCCAACGCCTTGTTTACGGACGCGGTCGATGGTCGCCAGAACGTTCGAGGTCTGGCGCACCCCAAGGGCCGAGGTCGGCTCGTCCAGAATCAGGATCTTGGCGCCAAAATGCACCGCCCGGGCAATAGCTACGGTCTGACGCTCTCCCCCCGACAGTGTGCCAACCGCCTGATCCGGGCCACGCAGGTTGATGCCCATCTTCCGCATTTCATCCACGGTCACAGCGTCGGCATGTTTCTTGTCGAAAAAGCGGATCCCAGCCACTTTTCGCTCGGGCTCGTTGCCCATGAAGAAATTGCGCGACACGCTCATCAGCGGGATCATGGCAAGGTGCTGATGCACCGTCGCAATCCCGGCGGCGATCGCGTCGCGCGGGTCCTCGAAATGCATGGGCTTGCCCTCGAAATAGATCTCGCCCGCTGTCGGTTTGTGAACACCCGACATCGTTTTGATGAATGTCGATTTGCCTGCACCGTTATCGCCCAGCAAGCAATGACACTCGCCTGCGCGCACATCGAAACTGACACCCGCCAGCGCGATCACGCTGCCAAAGTGCTTTTCGATGTTCCGCATCTCGATAATCGGTGCCGCTTCAGGCGCCGTGGCTGTGGCCCGTTGCTCATCACTCATCTCACCGCTCCCCCGTGATAATACGCCGGATATAGGTGTTCAGGATGACCGCTCCCAAAAGGATCACGCCCAAAAACACGCGAAACAGCGAGCTTTCAACACCAGCAAAGAACAGACCCTGCTGCACCACCCCAAAGATCAGCGCACCAAGTGCAGCCCCGATGACCGAGCCGTAGCCGCCGGTCAAAAGCGCCCCGCCAATCACGACCGCGATGATCGCCTCGAATTCCTTCAGCAGGCCCCGGTCCGCACCGGCCGAGCCGAACTCCATCACCTGACAGACCGCGAAAACGGTTGCGCAAAAGGCAGTGAACATGAACATCAGGATCTTGACCTTGCTGACCGGCACGCCGGAATTGCGCGCGGCTTCGGCATCCCCGCCCGAAGCGAATATCCAGTTGCCGAACTTGGTTTTTGTCAGCAACACATGCCCGAACACGATCAGCAGGATGGCCCAAACGATCAGCATCGGAATGCCGTCGACAACCGGCTTGCCCGTGTTGGTGCCGCGTTCGAACGTCTCGATCAGCCCGTTCTCGCCTAGCCAGGTGAAAAATCCCTTGAAGATCTTTCCGCCAAAGACCGGGGCCAGCCAATCACCTTCGGCGACATCGGTGACACCCCCGATGATGGTTTTCCGCTCGATGGTCTGTGGCAGGAAGATGGTAAAACCGCGAAGGATGAACAGAAAGGCAAGCGTGACAATAAAGCTGGGCAAACCCGTTCGGACGACGATCAACCCATTGACCGCACCGATGGCGACGCAAAGAACAAAGGTCGTCAGGATGGCGGCCCAGACCGGCCAGCCATAAGAGACCGAGAAGATCGCGATCATCATGCCGGCAAAGCCGATCATGGACCCGACGGACAGGTCAAACTCTCCGGCGATCATCAACAGGCAGGCGCCAACCGCGATGATAACGAATTGCGCCGAAACCACCGACCAGTTCATGACGCCCTGACTGGTGAACATGCCGCTGTCGGCTGCAAAGAGCAAAAAGAACGTAAATACGGCAACCGTGCCGACGATGCCGCCCAGTTCGGGACGGATCAGCGCCTTTCGAAATGCAGAGATTTCTTTGACGCGCTCGTCTGGCTCTGCCGTGGGCTGGGTCGCGTTTGACATGCGACATCTCCCCGGTGACTAGTTTTTCAAGGATAGACGAGAGTGCAGGACGCCACATCCGCGGCGCCCCGATGCGGAGGCTTAGCGGTATTCGCCCGCGAATTCTTCGATTTTCTCCAGCCCGTCTGCGGTCACGAAACCGGGCCCCGAGTTGATGTTATTGCCGGGCAGCACGCCATAGCGGTGATAATTGGTCATGATCACCACCGGCAGATAGGCCTGCAGGAAGGGCTGCTGGTCAATGCCCCATTTGATCGTGCCGGATTTGATGCCCTTGACGATCTCTTCGCCCAGATCGAACGTGCCGAAATAGATCGCGCCCGCCATGCCGTTTTCTTCCAGCGCCAGCAAGGTCGGATCTGCCGAAACCGGGCCAAGGGTCAGCACGGCTTCTGTGTCGGGGTTGGCGGTCAGATAGGCCATTACGCGGTTCTTGATCTCGGCCGGGTCGACGCCGCTGTCCAGCATGGACTCGCCCAACTCGATGCCCAGACCGTCGGCAAAGCCTTGGCAACGCTCGACCAGCGTAGGCTGCTGGATCGCGTGGTTCACGCACAGAAAGGAACCGATCCCGTCATCCTTGGCGCGCTGCCCGGCGGCATAGCCGGCGTCATATTCCGGCTGCCCGACATACATCAGCGCGCCAACCTCGCGCGCCTGCTCGCCCGTGCCGGTGTTCATAATGATGACATCAATGCCACTGGCAACCGCATTGGAAATCGGCCCCTTCAGGACATCGAAATCAGCCAACGTCGTGATGATCCCGTCCGGCCCCGAGGCCGCGGCCTGATCAATGATGCGGGCCATGTCGGCCAGATCGCCGGTCGGCGGATTGCGGTATTCAACCTCGACCCCCATCTGCTCGCCCGCCAGGGCGATGCCGTTCTTGATCGTGTTCCACCAGCTGTCACTGTCGGGCGCGTGGCTCACAAGGACATAGCGTTCACCCTCGGCTGACGCAGCCGAGGCAGCCAGCACGGGCATGGCTGCGATCGCGGCCGCCATGACGATCTTCTTCGCCTTCGAATTCATCATTTCCTCCCTCAATCTGCGTCTTGCCGGCGCCAATCCCCGTGGGCGGCCCGTCTCCGCGACTCAAGTTTACCACACACATCCAATTTTGCAACCGGTTGCAAATCAGGCCACACTGTTCCAGGCTGCGCAAGCGATCTGCTTCGTGTAAAAGCCAGACAGAGAGGCCGAAGAAGAGAACATCTATGTCAGTGACGCTGAAAGAGGTTGCTGAACGGGCCGGCGTATCGCGCTCTGCCGTATCGCGGACCTTTACCGATGGCGCCTCGGTGTCCGACAAGATGCGCCGCAAGGTCGAGAAGGCTGCGCGTGAACTGGGTTACAGCCCAAACGCGTTGGCATCCTCGCTGACGACGGGGCGGACCAAGCTGATAGGACTGGTGTCGAACAACTTTCACAACCCGATCTTTCTGCAGGTTTTCGACCTTTTCACCCGCGGGCTTCAGGACAAGGGCCTGCGGCCGCTGCTGGTGAACCTGTCGCATGAGACCGAGCCGGAAAATTCGGTGCGAATGCTCAAGCAATATTCGGTCGATGGCGCGGTGGTCGCCTCATCGACGCTGCCACCCGAATTTGCCAAGGCCTTCCGCGATGCCGACGTTCCTGTGGTGCATTCGTTCGGGCGCTATTCCTCGGCCCCGCATGTGCATGTCGTCACAATCGACAACCGCGAAGCCGGTCGGCTGGCCGCGCAAACGCTGATCGCGCGCGGCTATACCGATGTGGCGTTCCTGGGCGGCCCGGAACAGGCAACCTCGACGCAGGACCGCCTTGCCGGCTTCATGTCGGAGCTGTCGGCCCATCCGCAGATCCGCAGCAGCCATTCCTTTGCTGACGCCTATTCATTCGACGCCGGTCGGGCCGAGATGCTGCGCATCCTGCAATCGCGCCCGGCGCAGGCCTATTTTTGCGGCGACGATGTGCTGTCGATCGGGGCGCTTTCCGCGATTGCGGATCAGGGCCTGTCATGCCCCGGCGATATCGGCATCATCGGACTGAACGATATGGAGATGGCGCGGTGGGAAAACATCAATCTGACCACGATTCATCAACCCATCGAACAGATTGTGTCCTCGTCCATCGAACTGATGGTGGCGCTTCTGGCTGACCCGGACCGCCCACCTGAGGTACGGATCTATTCCTGCCCCGTAATCGAACGCGGCACGCTCAGGCCTTTGCCAACAGCCGCGCTTTAGCGAAACATCGGCGGCCGCGCGTCAACCCAGGCACCACCCGCCCGTGCCGAGGCGACTGCGCCATGCACCGCCGCCATCGACCGCAGCCCAGCAGCGGCATTTGGCAAACCGTCGCGCGGCTCGCCCGCAATCGCATCGGCCAGATCACAATAGATGTTGGCCACCGCCAGCGGAAAGCCTTCTGGATGCGCGATCGACACACGCGACAGCCGTTGCGCATCCGCATGCAGACCAGCCTCGCCCTTTTCGATGATCTGCGTGCGCCCGCCAACCGGCGTGTAGATCAACTGGTTCGGCTGTTCGGACGCCCACCGCAAACCGCCGGTTTCCCCAAACACCTGGATGTCAAAGCCATGCTGCCGGCCAATCGCCACAGATGAGGTCCAGAGCCGCCCGACAGCGCCCCCCGACATGCGGAAATTCACCATCGCGTCGTCCTCGAGCTGCCGACTGGCGATGGTAGAGGCGAAATCTGCCGAGAGCTTTTCGACCTCATCGTCGCAGATAAAGCTGGCCATATGCAGCGCATGGATGCCGCAATCGGCGAACTGACCCGAGGCACCGGCCATGTCAGGATCATAGCGCCAGCGCACGCGCGGGTTATCGGCATCTGTCGCATCGCCGTGGTGTCCATGCGCGAAATTCGTCACAACCAGCCGCACCTTGCCGATCTCGCCCGCGCGCACCATGGCACGCGCCTGGCGCACCATCGGATAAGCGGAATAGCAATAATTTACCGCGCAGATTTTGCCGGATGCCTCGGCCACGCGCACGATGTCCTGACCTTCTTCGACGCTCATGGTCATCGGCTTTTCGCACAGGACGTTGAAGCCTGCCTCCAGAAAAGCCTTGGTGATCTCGAAATGCGTGGCGTTCGGGGTCGCGACGGTGACCAGATCGACACGGTCGTCGCGATCCTTTTCCCCGGCCAGCATCTCGGTCCAGTCGCCATAGGCGCGGTCCGCCCCGATCCCAAGCCGCTGCGCATAGGCACGGCCCTTCTCGGGCCGGTGGTCCAACGCACCCGCCACGAACTCGAAACGCCCGTCAGCTAGCGCACCCAAACGGTGCGCGGGTCCGATCTGGCTGCCGTGACCGCCCCCGATCATACCCCATCTCAGTTTCGACATGGCCCTGCCCTCTTATCTGAAGCCAATGGATTCAAGGTATCCGCGATTTTTGCGCGCATCGCCTAGGGCGTCGGGATCAAGCGTCGGATCGCAGTCCTGCTCGACCGTACACCAGCCCTGAAAACCGCCGTCCAAAAGGATCTGCCGAACCGCCGGGAAATCCACATCACCGTCGCCCAGATTGCAGAAGATCCCCTGCCCGCAGGCATCATAAAAGCCCGTCCGGTTCTCGATCACCCTCGTCTTGACCGCCGGGTCGATATCCTTGAAATGCATGTAAGAAATGCGGCCGATATGCTTTCGCATGAAGGCCACCGGATCAAAGCCGGCATAGGAATGGTGGCCGGTGTCA
Source organism: Paracoccus fistulariae (assembly GCF_028553785.1). Classification (NCBI taxonomy): domain Bacteria; kingdom Pseudomonadati; phylum Pseudomonadota; class Alphaproteobacteria; order Rhodobacterales; family Paracoccaceae; genus Paracoccus; species Paracoccus fistulariae. The sequence goes on along the minus strand of NZ_CP067137.1, from coordinate 21,716 downwards.
AAGCAGATCTTCAGGATGCTGTCATCGACCTCGTCCAGCAGCCGCTCCAGTTCTGGTTCAAAATCCATGAACCCAGCCGCATGGGCGTGAATGCCGACAGTCAAACCGTATTCCTCGGTCCCGATCCGCGCCGATTCGGCCAGCCGATCGCGAAACGCGACCCACTCGGCCTTGCCCATCTGCTCGGCCTCTCTGGCGCGGCCCGCCGTCGGCGCACGGCGCGGCGAGATCGAGTCGATCAGCACCATGTGCTGCGCCCCGTGCGCCCGGAGCGCCCGCCCGGTACGGTGCGTGGCGTCCAGCACCTCATCCCAGGCATCCGGGTCGTGATAAGGACGGAACACGACACCACCGATCAGCGACAGCCCGTACTGCTGCAAAGCCTCTCGCAGCAACGCAGGATCCTCAGGAATGAAGCCGATCGGGCCAAGCTCGATCCCGGTATAACCCGCCTCAGCGCATTGCTTCAGCACATCGTGCCAGGTCGGGTTGCGGGGATCATTGGCGAATTCGACGCCCCAGGAACACGGCGCGTTGCCGATACGAATGGTCATGTTCTCGATGCCTCCCGTCATTAGAAATCCTTGACGTCCTGCCATGTCCCGCGCGCAGCCGAAGCCATCATGGCCGCAATCACCCGGTTGACCTCATGCCCGTCGCGAAAGCTTGGCCAGGTAGACTGGCCCGCTGCGATCGCCCGCAGAAAATCCCTCGCCTCGATGATGATCTGGTCTTGATAGCCTGTGCCATGCCCCGGACCCTGACAGAACGGCGCATAATCGGGATGCGCTGGACCGGTCAGGATCTTGGTAAAGCCACGCGTCGCCTCTGGGCCGGACATGCGGTACAGCCACAGCGCATTCTGATCCTCTTGATCAAAGCGGATCGCGCCCTTTGTGCCGGAAATCTCATAGACATAGCCCATCTTGCGACCTGTCGCGATGCGCGAGAAATACATCTGCCCCATTGCTCCATTGGCAAAGCGGCACATCATCTGGGCGTGGTCGTCATTGTCGACCTGCCCGCCCGGCCGGTTTCGATGGACGGTCTCGTAACGGCCCATGACCTCGGCAATCGGACCCATCAGCGCCAGCGCGCCATTGATCATATGAGGCGACAGATCGCTCATCGTGCCATTGGCCATCCCCTTCGTGCGCCAGGTGGCAGGCGCCTGTGGATCGGCCAGAAAATCCTCGGTATGCTCACCGCGAAACCAGGTGATCCGACCAATCTCACCCTCTGCGATCAGGCGGCGCGCAAACTGACTTGCAGGGGTGCGGATATAGTTGAAGCCAACCATGTTCACGGCGCCTGCAGACTTGGCAGCGGCCAGCATCGCCGCACTGTCCTCCAGCGAAGCACCAAGCGGCTTTTCGCAGAACACCGGCTTGCCAAGCGCAAAGGCGGCCTCGGCAATGGCCCGGTGCGTGTCCTGCGGCGTGGCAATGACGATCGCCTCGACGCGCGGATCGGCAACCAGCGCCCGCCAATCAGCGGTTGCGCGCCCGAAGCCATAAGCAGCACGGTAACGTTCGGCGCTCTCTGGTGTTGACGCGCACACCATTTCCAGACGTGGGCGCAGAGCTGTGTCAAAGACGGCGCCAACGGCTGACATGGCCACGGCATGGGCTTTGCCCATATAGCCGCCACCCAGAATGCCGATTCCGATCTGTGTCAAAACGACCATCCTATGAATTTTGAATTGCAACCGGTTGCAAAAAACGTATCTTGAGAATCGACCGCCCGCAAGCGCCATTCTGCGGCGGCGACGAAATTTACAAGAGGTGCGTACAGACATGACCGCGTCCGACGATACCATACGCCTGACCACCGCCCAGGCCATCATCCGATGGCTCGCGCATCAATATATCGAAATCGACGGTGCGAGGACGCGTCTCTGTGGCGGAGGCTTCGGCATTTTTGGCCACGGCAACGTAACCTGCCTGGGCGAGGCACTGTATGGCGTACAAGACGAGCTGCCCCTTTATCGCGGTCAGAATGAAACAAGCATGGGCTTTGCGGCGGCAGGCTATGCCAAGCAATGGCTGCGACAGCGGTTCATGTTCTGCACCGCCTCGGCAGGTCCCGGCACCGCCAATCTGCTGACAGCGGCTGCCTTGGCCCATGCCAACCGGTTGCCGATGCTGATGCTGTGCGGTGACACCTTCCTGACCCGCCTGCCCGACCCAGTTTTGCAGCAACTCGAAAACTACAACGACCCGACCTTTGGCGTGAATGACGCTTTCAAGCCCTGCACCCGCTACTGGGACCGGATCACCCACCCCGCGCAGATCATCCAGTCGCTGCCAGCCGCCATCGCAACCATGCTGGACCCGGCAGATTGCGGGCCGGCTTTTCTTGGGCTGCCGCAGGATGTACAAGGCTGGGTCTATGAGTACCCGGTCGCGTTCTTTGCCGAACAAACCCACCGGATCAGGCGCCAATCGCCCGACACCGCCGAAATCAATGACGCGGCAGCAGCGCTGAAGGCCGCCAAACGGCCCATGATCATCGCAGGGGGCGGGGTGCAGTATTCCCGCGCTGTCGCTGATTTGACCGCCTTTGCCGAGCGCCACCAGATCCCCGTGATCGAAACCATCGCCGGACGTGCGAACATGCTGGCCACACATGATCTGAACATCGGCCCCATCGGCGTTACCGGCTCGGACAGCGCCAACGCAGTCGCCCGACAGGCGGATGTGATCCTGTGCGTCGGCACGCGATTGCAGGATTTCACAACCGGCTCATGGACGGCATTTGCCAAGGACGCGCAGCTTGTCTCGATCAACGCGGCCCGGCATGATGCGGGAAAGCATCGCTCCCTGCCAGTGGTCGGGGACGCAAAGCTTGCGCTGACCGCGCTGGATGCTGCGCTGGATTACACCGCCCCTGCCCCTTGGGTACAGTTTGCCAAGGCCGAGCGCCAGAAATGGGATGCCTATGTCGCGCAGAACGTCCGCCCCGGCAATCGCCCCAACTCCTACGCACAGGCCATCGGCGTCGTGAACGAACTCTGTGACCCGCGTGACCGGATCGTGGCAGCGGCGGGCGGACTTCCGGCAGAAGTAACTGCGAATTGGCGCACGCGCGCGACCGGCACGGTGGACGTCGAATTTGGCTTTTCCTGCATGGGCTACGAGATCGCGGGCGCGTGGGGTGCGCGCATCGCCCAGACGCAGCAAGAGCCCGATCAGGACACGATCACCTTCTGCGGTGACGGATCATACATGATGCTGAACTCGGATCTGTATTCCAGCGTTCTCAGCCGCAAAAAGCTGATCGTCCTCTTGTTGGACAATGGCGGCTTTGCCGTCATCAACAAGCTGCAGAACAACACCGGCAACGAAAGCTTCAACAATCTGCTGCAGGATTGCCCGACGATCCCCGAACCCTTCGGAGTGGATTTCGTGGGCCATGCGACCGCGATGGGCGCACAGGCAGAAAAGGTCGCCAACCCCGCCGAACTGGCCAAGGCGTTCAAACGCGCCAAGGCATCTGAAAAGACCTATGTGATCGTGATGGATGTCGATCCCTACAACGGCTGGACCACAGAGGGTCACGCTTGGTGGGAAGTCGGCACACCGCATGTCACCAGCAGCCAGCGCGTCCGCACCGCACACCAGAACTGGGAGGCCGAGCGCAAACATCAACGGCGGGGCGTCTGATGCAGCCGCTGATCGCCGCCATCAAACGCGGCCGCTTCGCCGTCTTTGGTCGCGCGGGCATGGACCTATTTGCCGATCCGCCAGGCACCAAGGCCGAAAACGCCCAGAGCTTCCGCGCCGATATCGGCGGCTCATCGGCCAATATCTGCGTAGGGCTGTGCAAATTGGGAATGCAGGCCGCGCTGGTTACCTCGGTCAGCGATGATACAGTTGGGAGATTTTGCATAAACCGACTGCGGTCTTATGGTGCCGAGACCGGCTATGTCAAAATCATCGGCGGCGAATACCGCGTGTCTTTGGCAGTCTATGAAAGCACGATCGAGGACTTTCAGCTCTGCATCTACCGCAACAACGCCGTGGATTTTCAGGTCACGGACGCCGATGTGGACCGCGTCGATTACAGCGATTTCAGCGCCCTCATCACCGCCGGAACCGTATTTGCCGCCGAACCCTCACGCAGCTCGACCTTCCGCGCCTTCCAGAACGCCCGAGATGCCGGGCTTCCGGTGATCTTTGACATCGACTATCGCCCTTACAGCTGGCCCTCGGCCAAGGTCGCGGCAGAGGTGCTGACCCGCGCGGGAGAAGACAGCGATCTTATCGTCGGCAATGACGAAGAGTTCGACTTCATGGCCGGCGGTCCGGGCAAAGGCCTGTGCAAGGCGCGTGATCTGGCAGCGGCCGGCAAGCTTGTGATCTACAAGATGGGCCATCAGGGCGCGATCACCTTTGCCGAGGGAAAGGAAATCCGGACCGGTATCTACCCGGTGACAGCGGTCAAGCCCAACGGTGCGGGCGACAGCTTTCTAGCCGGCCTTCTGGCATCTATCGCCGAAGGTCGCCCCCTGCGTCAGGCGGTGCTGCGCGGCTCGGCCTGCGCCTCGATCGTTGTCAGCCAGCCCGGCTGTGCGCCCGCCATGCCCACCAGTGCACAACTCGATGATTTTCTGGCCAATCACCCCGGCCCAACAGAGACCTGAAAGGAAAGGCCGATGCACATCGCCCCATATGACAACGCCAATACGCCGATCGTCGACGCGGATCACGAACTGGTGCCGCTGAACTATTTCAACATCATCAAACTGACGAAGGGCCAGCATTTCGACTATGCGGTGCCGGGTTATGAGACCTGCATCGTCCCTGCGACCGGCACCGTCGATGTACAGATAGACGGCACGCGTTTTGACGGCATTGGCCAGCGCACCGAAAATGTCTGGGATGGCGAACCCGAGGGCGTCTATGCCCCCACCGGCGCCAATGTCCGCATTACGTGCACCACCGACGCGACCGAGACCTTTATCGCCGGCGCGAAATACGACCGGAAGCTTGAACCCTTTTCGGTCCGGGCGGATGAATTGGACGTGGTGCAATATGGCTCGGATGACACAAAAACACACCGCAAGATCAAGCATATCCTTGGCGCCTCACATCACGGCAGGGTCGGGCGGCTGCTGGTGTCCGAGTTATATACCGTCGGTCTAGGCGGCTGGTCTGGCTTTCCCTCGCACAAGCACGACACCGACCGCCGGGACGAAAACGGCAACATCATTGAGACTCGCCACGACGAGACCTATAATTTCCGCTTCCGGCCGAATTACGGCTCGGGGATGCAAATGCTGCAACGGGACGATGGCAAGCCGGGCGACGCCTATCACATCGTGGAAGGCTCGACGATCCTGATCGACAAGGGCTATCATCCCTGCGCCGTGCTGCCGGGTTATGAAATGTACTATTTCACTATTCTGGGCGGGCTTAGCCAGCGCAGTCTGAAACAGTATTTCCAACCCACCCATGCCGAACAACTGCACACGATCCCCGGCATCATGGACATGGTGGCAAAGTTCAAATGACCCTCGCCACGCTATCTCAGGTCTTGCAACCCGCGTTGCGTGATGGCTATGCCGTCGCCGGTCTTGTGACGCTCGGATGGGAGGATATGCGTGCCTATGTCGCCGCCGCCGAAGCCGAGGATTGCCCTGTGATCCTGCAAGCCGGACCGTCCTGCCGCGAATATACCCCCCTGCCCGTTCTAGCCGCGATGTTCCGCCATCTGGCCGAGAACGCCTCGGTCCCGGTCGTAGCCCATCTGGACCACGGTTACACGGCGCATGATTGCCGTCTCGCCATCGACAGCGGTTTCACCTCGGTCATGTACGACGGATCGCGGAAGTCGCTGGCCCAGAATATCGACGAAACCGCTGCCATCGCTGAAATGGCCCACGCGGCAGGTGTGTCATGCGAGGGCGAGATCGGCTTTGTTGGCTATACCGGCGGCGAAGGATCGGCCGGGACCGACCCTGACGAAGCCGCGCAATTCGCCAGCCAGACCGGCGTGGACGCAATTGCCATCTCGGTTGGCAATGTACATCTGCAAAAGGATGGTGAAGGAGGCCTTGATGAGCCCCGCATCCGCGCGATCGAGACCGTCACCAGTGTGCCCTTGGTCATTCACGGCGGCTCTGGCGTGCCCGCCGCGCAACGTCAGGCTTTGGCGCGCGGCTCATCCATCTGTAAATTCAACATCGGCACCGAACTGCGCATGGCCTTTGGACAGGCGCTGCGCGACGCCGTGAGCCGCGATTCGGCGCGCTTTGACCGTGTGCAAATCCTGCGTGAAACTCATGATCCATTGGTGACAGCAACCCGCAGGGTGCTGCGCGATTTCAAGGCGCTGTGACATGCTGAGTATAGGACTTCTTGGCTGCGGACGGATTGGCAAGGTCCACGCGCAATCCATCGCCCAGCTGGAGGGCGCCCGCGTCGCGGCGGTGGCCGACGCCTTTGAAGAACCGGCCCGGATGCTGGCGGCGCAAACCGGCGCCAAGCTGATGACGCCTCTTGCGCTAATCGAGGACGCATCGGTAGATGCCATTGTAATCGGGACGCCGACCGATACGCATTACGATCTGATCCACGCCGCAACAGCTTCCGGAAAAGCGATATTTTGCGAAAAGCCGGTGGACATGTCCGCCGACCGCATCCGCGATTGCATCGATGCGGTCAGATCAGCGGGCATCCCCTTTCTGACCGCCTTCAACCGCCGTTTCGATCCGAACTTCGCCAATGTGCAATCGCGCATCGCGGCCGGAGAGATTGGCGAAGTCGAAATCGTCACCATCCAGTCCCGCGATCCCGAACCGCCACCGCTCGATTACATCAAATCCTCGGGCGGGTTGTTCCGTGACATGATGATCCACGATCTCGACATGGCACGGTTCCTTCTGGGCGAAGAGCCCGTGTCGGTCTATGCGGTCGGCGCGGCGCTGGTTGATCCCGAAATCGGGCAGAGCGGCGATGTAGACACAGCCGCTGTCACGCTGACCACAGCCCGCGGGCGTATCTGCCAGATCACCAATTCCCGGCGGGCCAGCTATGGCTACGACCAACGAATCGAGATTCACGGCGCCAAGGGAATGCTGCGCGCCGAAAACATGCTGGAAAACACCGTCGAGATCGCCACAGCCTCCGGCTTCACCAAAGCCCCTGCACAGCATTTCTTTCTGGAGCGCTACCAGGCCGCCTATCGCGCGGAAATGGCCCATTTCATCGATTGCGTGACCCGAGGGAGGCAACCGTCGCCCAACATCGTCGACGGGCTGCGTGCCCAGATCCTGGCCGACGCCGCGACGCACTCGCGCGAAACCGGTCAGGTTATCTCGGTTGCTTAGTTGTTCAGTCCCGGCATCTGGTGGATCGGATCGACATTGAATCTGTCTGGCTCTGATGTCCATATTTTGCAGATGTATTCGTAGGGCGTGAGGCCGCTGAGGGTCTTGAGCCTGCGGGCGAAGTTGTAGGCGGCCATGAAGTCACGGAGGTGCGTCCGGAGCTGATCATGGCTGTCGTAGTGGAAGCGTTTGACGGTGGCGTCTTTGATTGTTCGGTTCATCCGCTCGACCTGTCCGTCCCTCGGGAAAACAGTCCCCGGACTGTTTTCTGATCCTCGGAACTCCATGGGTGGTTTGGCTTGGTTAGGCACGCACGAACAGCATCCGGCTGTGACACAGGCGGACATGTGCCACCTTCACCGTGGTCGTCGCGCCGTCGATCACCACGATCTTGTGGCTCCAATCGAACTGGTAGGCCTCGCCTGGATCGAAGGTTAGTGGGACATAGGCGGCCGCAGATGCCACCTCTGCCTCCTTCGACCAGGAGGCCGCGTATCGCCGGACGGCATCATAGCCGCCATCATAACCTCAGGCGCGGGGTTCCTCGAAGATCCGAATACGGGTCAGTCGCTCGCGCTTGGGCTTCCGCGCGTTCACCGCCAGCATCTCGTCCAGCATGTCTTTCCAGGGCCCGATCTTCGGCAGCGGCTGAATGGTTCGCTCATAGGCGAGCTCCGTAGCACCCGACCGGATCCCCGCGCCGCTTTCAACCTCTGATGAGGCGGCGTTAAATTGCGACGATATAGACGCCCGCGAATTTGCTTAGACATCGCGTACCCAGATCCGCGTGCTGCGCACAAAGACTGCCGGGCCGGAAAACGCGCCACGCCTGTCACTGAAGGGCCGGGTCGCACGGGCAGTAGGTGATGGGCTGGATCAGGCCGCTGATCCGGCCGGTCAGCCTTACTGATTGGCCTTTACCCGCGACATCATCCGGCATCTGCTGGAACTGGCCGAGTTTCCGGCCGATTGCGCGAGTCCGCACGAGCTGTGCTCGCTCTTCCCGACCCAGACCTTACAGGACACCGTTCCGTTGGCGGCATCCCGGTCGAGCGAAAAGCATGGCGCGATTTCGCCGCGAAACCTATCTGTCGACCAGCGGGATATCATAGCTGCGGAACTTCGTGTCCACCGAAACCAGCCACAAATCTTCACAGCGCGCTTGCGCGATCAGTAAGCGGTCGAATGGGTCTGAATGATGTGGCGGAAGCGCCTGCACCGCCCGGGCATGTGTCCAGGTAATCGGCAGAGGCTGCGCACCCGCAGCGAGGGCACGGTCAAACAGGTCAACCGGAACGTCAAGCTTACCCAAACCCGATTTGATAGACACTTCCCAGACAGTCGCGGCACTAACGTAAATGGCGTCTGCCCCGGCGATATTATCCTTCAAACCCGCGCTTAGCCTTGGGTCATCCAGCATCGCCCAAAGCAGGATATGGGTATCAAGCAGCAGCCTCATTCAGGCAGAACGCTGCTGTTCCTAAACAGTCTGGCGACCTCTGCGTCCCCTGCCCCGATATCATCCGGCAATTGGAATTGACCCTTCATACATCCAATCAGTTTGTTGCCGGTCCGCTCTGCAGCAGTCAACCGCGCGACCGGACGACCATAACGGGTTAGCTCAATCTCTTCTCCAGCCTCAACGCGGCGGATCAATTCGGCCAACTGGGCCTTTGCTTCTGCGACGGCGATCTGCATCATGGGTCTCCTTATGACCAAGATTTAGGTCATAATCAGGCGAGAATCAAGAAGCAGGTCAGCGGGGTTTCGCGGCGGAACGGGTGTGTCTGAAACTCTGTGTATCTGATGTGGCCCATGCGGTTTTCAGATACGTTCAGGCGTCGAAGCGCCCTGCGAACATTATGGCCAGCTGATTGCGGGCCGCAACCCATTCCCGGACCGCGCGGCCGCCCTTTTCGAAGTTGCGGATGGCGAGGAAGATCAGCTTCGTTGCGGCCTCCTCGGTTGGGAACGAGCCCTTGGTCTTCAGCGTTTTCCGCAGCACGCGGTTCAGCGATTCCACCGCATTCGTGGTGTAGATGATCTTCCGGATCGCCGCGCTGAAGGCGTAGAACGGGGTCACTTCCGCCCATGCCCGGCGCCAGGCCGGGGCGATGGATGGGTATTTCCCGGCCCATTTCTCCTCGAAGGCACCCAGTTGGCGGGCGGCCTGCTCAGCGGTGGGGGCCTCGTAAATCGGGCGCAGGTCGGCCGCCACGGCCTTGCGGTCCTTCCAGCTGCAGAAGTTCATCGAATGCCGGATCAGGTGAACGATGCAGGTCTGGACCGTGGTCTCGGGGAAGGCCGCAGTGATGGCCTCGGGGAAGCCCTTCAGCCCGTCCACGACCGCGATCAGGATGTCCTGAACGCCCCGGTTGCGCAGCTCATTCATCACCGACAGCCAGAACTTCGCGCCCTCGTTGTCGGCGATCCAGAGCCCCAGAACCTCGCGATCCCCTTCCCGGGTGACGCCCAAGGCGATGTAAACGGCCTTGTTTTTGACCATCCGGCTGTCAGCATCGCGGATCTTCACGCGCAGGGCATCGAAAATGACGATCGGATACATCCGGTCCAGCGCCCGGTGCTGCCACTCGCGGACCTCGTCCAGCACGGCATCCGTGACGCGGCTGATCAGGTCGGGCGAAACCCGCAGGCCGTAAAGATCTTCCAGGTGGGCCTGGATGTCCCGAACCGACAGCCCAGCAGCGTAAAGCCCGATGATCTTGTCATCCACCCCATCGATCCGGGTCTGGCCCTTCTTCACCAGCTCGGGCTCGAAGCTGCCCTCCCGGTCTCGCGGCACCGAAAGCGGCACCTCGCCGTCCGAGCCCTTCACCCTCTTCGTCGCGATCCCGTTCCGGCGGTTGGTCTGCTCAGCCGGCGGCTCCGCACCAGCCTCATAGCCCAGATGTGCCGTCAACTCGGCCCCGAGCATCCGCTCCATCAGCCGGATCTTCAGTTCCTTCATCAGTCCGGCGTCGCCCAGCAGATCCTCAGGCCGTTTGCAGCCTTTCAGCAGCTCGTCCAGCAGTTCGTTCGAAATCGTCATGGTCCTTGCTCCTCTCAGGAAGCATGGACCCAACCTGTAATAGGCCCTGCGCTTCTGACTTGTGAATCAAAGCCGCAACATCGAGCGCCGGGTTCTTGAAGCGCTCCCGCATCCGACGCAGGGCCAGAATGGCCTCCGAGGGATCCAGCTCGATTGTATCGGCGATGAAGTCGTCGGCGGAAATCGCCTGGATGGCGTGCGCGTCCAGAACCGCAAAAGGAAAGTCGGCAAGATTGTCCGTCACGATGACTGAAGCAGACGTCGCTATTGCCGCTGCCAGCACGTGGTTGTCGTCTGGATCGGGCAACGCGAGCCTGTCTTCGAATATCTCATAACCAGTCACCATAGCTTCAGGGAATGCTGCTTCGATTGCCGCCCTTTGCCGGGAACCATCGGTTGCGCCCTTGATGATCTGGGCGATCGCTTTCTGGGTCTCGTCAAGAATGCGACTGCTCCACCGAGGCCGGAACAAGCCGGCCTCGGCCAGGCTCAGAAGCATGTTTCTTCGAAGCGCGCCGCCAAGAACGCAGGCATCGAGGAGAGCTGTGAACCGATCAGTGTATCGGCTCATACAAGACCTTCTTCCGCGTCCATTGCGGCAAGGTCACTCAAAGTATCCGAGCGAGACGCGTCACGCTCATTCTTGTAGGCAAAAAGATCGTCTGCACGAACCCGGCGATGGCGGCCGGTCTTCGCAAACGGAATCTTACCTTCCTCGAGAAGCTTCACCAGGAACGGGCGGGACACATTGAGAAGGTCTGCTGCCTGCTGCGTGGTCAGCTCTGACTCTACGGGGATCATCCGAAATCCGCGACCGCTCGACACGAGCCGCAGCACTTCGAGCAGCGAAGCCGTCAAGGCAGGCGCAAGCGTCACAGTTTGAACTTCGCCGCCTTCTAGGGCAAGTGACAGCTTCGTCGGTTCGCCTTCCTTGATCTGGGAGGCGACAATCGTTCTGAGTTGCTCGGCGTTCTTGATCTCGACCTCGTCGGGTAAACGATCAAAGAACGCCTCTTTTCTGAGGGCGTTCATCTTCTCTCTCCGGTTCTCTCTTCTCGTGTTTGATATAGGGTATCCATCATTCGAAACAATCGCAACATTCGAAATATTCGAAATTCGCTAAGATTATGTAAACAGGTTGCATGACCCGAGCAACGCACCGCTCTTATGAAGAACCGACCACGCCCGCATCGACTAGTTGTTCGAGGTCAGTCCGGGTGGGTTGCGTGCCTGGCGGCGCAGGCCGCCCAGTCGGCGCCAGCGTGACGGCATGGTGCTATTCGCGAGCAACAGCGCCTGAGCCTTGGCAGTTATGGCCGTCCGCGTATGACAGCGGAATTGCAGGAGTCGGGCTTTCCCGTCGGCGAGCGGCGGGTCGGCAGGCTGATGAAGGAGAACGGGATTTGTGCTGTGCGAACAAGGAAATACAAGCGCAGCACCGACAGCGATCATGCGTTCAACATCGCGCCCAACCCGCTCGATCAGGATTTCTCGGCGACAGGCCCCAACCAGAAGTGGGCAGGCGATATCAGCGTTCGGCCTCTCTCCCGGACCAGTGGCGTTCGATGCCTCACTCTGGACCGGTGAAGGCTGGCTTTATCTCGCCGTGATCATCGATCTCTATTCCCGGCGCGTGATCGGCTAGGCCGTCAGCGACCGCATGAAACGCGACCTCGCAATCCGTGCGCTGCAGATGGCCATCAACCTGCGCCAGCCGCCGCCGGGCTGCATTCACCACACCAATCGCGGCTCGCAATATTGCAGCCACGATGACCAGAAGCTCCTGCGCAAGTATCGCTTCGAGGTTTCGATGAGCGGCAAGGGCAACTGCTATGACAACGCCGCCGTCAAACGTCGCGGGTTCTCTCGAACCGGTGGCGTTCACCCGCTCCATCTTCGAGGCCCTCAGGGCCGAACTGATCTGGCGCCGGAATTGGGAAACCAGACGGCAGGTCGAATTGGCCTTGTTTGAATACATCAACGGCTTCTAAAATCCCAGGCGGCGCCATTCAGCCCTTGCCGGGAACAGCCCCGTACACGCCGTAGTCAAACACGGCGAACCCTATCGCCCCTTCTTCGAAGGGGTGAGCCCAGGCGGAAGGACCCTTGTCTGATCAGAGCCGTGGAGGCAGTTCGCTGACCTCGTAGATAATGTTCAGGTCTTCCGCTTGGGATTTTGGATCTCGTCTTAAGGACGGTGAGGGCCGCCATCGCGCGTACCGTGTGTTTGCTATGGGAGAGACCGCTTCTTGACGGCGGAGACCGCCTGGACAACCTATCACATGGCCGCGTTATCGGCATAGATGTCAGCTGCGACTGGCTGGACATTCATTGCCTCCCCGATGGCCATCGCCTCAGAGTGCCAAACGCTGCGGCAGGTCATGCTGCCGTGGCGAGTCTTGCCCGGGACCGAAATGCCATCGTCTGCTTCGAGTCGACAGGTGGTCAAGAATGGCAGCTCTGGGCGCTTCTGGAGGCAGAGGGTGTTGCGGCCCGCCAAGTGCCACCCGCACAGGTAAAGGCGTTTGCGCAAAGCCGCGGCACGCGCGCCAAGACCGACCGGATCGATGCGGAACTCATCGCCCGCTTCTTCGTGTTCCGGCCCGAAGCAGGCCGCGGTCTTCCCACAGAAAAGCTGCGCCTTCTCAGAGCTTTGACATCAAAACGAGCCCAGTTGGTCGAAATGCGCAAACGTCTTCTGGCTCAAATCCGCGCGCACCAGAAACTGGGAACCGCTTTGATGTTCGAGGACGTCGACAGCGAACTGAAGCAAAGGATCGACGGTATCATCGAGGAACTGGAAGACCGGATCACCCGAGCCATCGCCAGCGACGATCACCTGTCAGAGGTGGCTGCCGTCCTCCGCTCCATTCCTGGGATCGGCCCTGTTGCCAGCTCGATGCTGATCGCAGAAATGTCCGAGATCGGCACCATCACCGGCGAAGAGGCCGCAGCACTCACTGGATTAGCACCGGTCGCACACGACAGCGGAACTCTTCGTGGGAAGCGCGCCATCGCCGGAGGGCGCCGCGCCCTGCGGCACGTGATGTTCCAGGCGGCCTTAGTCGCAGCACATCACAATCCAAACCTGAGGTCCTTCGCAGATCGTCTCCGCAAGGCTGGCAAGCCGCACAAGGTCATAATCACCGCCGTCGCCAGAAAGCTGGTCACCGTCGCGAACGCGCTATGCAAAAACCGTCAGAAATGGGTCGCCACTGCTCCCTGACAGATACAGTTGCTAGGCAATACCGCATGAGATACCGAATGCCGCATGAACCGATCAGCCACTCAGGATCCGTCTTATCTGCGGGCGGGGCCGGATCCGGGCTTTTCGAAACAAGGAAGCAATAGCAGCGCCGAACATCCCGCAGGGCACCGACCCGGTCAGATGCGGGACGGACGGTCGCAGGTTTCAGCCACATGCGACCGTCCTTGGCGTGAGGCGCAGCCGTTGACCTGGCTGCGCAGGATTCCGTCAGATGTTGAGCCTGACCTGATAGGTCAGCACCACGTCCGAGACGTAGAAATTGCCGCCTGCGCTTGGGGCCTTGTGGATCAGGATGGTGTTCTGTCGTGCGATCCCGTCGCCTTTCTTCAGACCGGTGCCGCGCAGCAGTTCATGGACGGTCTTGTGTCCATGGCCGCCACGCACGGAAAGCTCGACAGAGGCGTTGGAGGATCGCGGATCGTTGACGCTGTCATTCACATGGACCCAGCAGATGCAGTCCTGCGTCGCGTCCACCCGAAATGTCAGAACAGGGATCGCGCGGCTGGTGCCTTCGACGAAATTATCCGGCAGGTTGAAGCTGAAGCGCAGCGCCTCGCGGCGGCTGGCGTCCTGGAAGGTCTGGTAGTCGGCAAGGGTTACGGTTGGCATGGGAATCGTCCTTTCGTGGTGGAGGAGGAGGAAGTCCGAAACGGTCTGCGCCGGGCAATCGGCATCGTCCGGCGGTCTCTGTCATGCACCGATCGCGGGCCTTACGTCCGGGCGGTGCGGAACCTGGCAAGAAGCGCCAGCCCTGCCAGCATCAGCACGGCCGAGGCAGGCAGCGGCACCGGCGATGGCGGGTCGATGGGCACGGCCACATCCCCGACATCGAAACGATAGGTGTTGAACTCGTCACCCGCCGCGCGGGCGAAGATGCTCAGGCGGCCGGTGTTTTCGAAGGCCCGGGCATCTGTCTTCAGCGACAGAAAGAAGCTTTCTTCATGCGTGCCCTGAAACAGGTTGCTGATCGTCAGGGGGAAATTGAACGCAAAATCCAGCACATTCCCGTCGGCAGAGCGCGTCGCGCTGGTCGGGCCGCGATCTCCCAACCCGTCGGTGCGATAGCTGGCATCGATGGCATAGCTGCCAAAGCCCGATATCTCGACCCGGTCGACCAGCAGGTTTCCAGCCGTGACATTGGCCCCAAGCAGGATGCGCGGACCAAAGATCATCGTATCGTCCAGCGCCGATCGGGTGACGCGGTTCTGCACCTTGAAATAGGCGAACAGCGTCTGCTGACCGTCCGGCACATAGGACAGTGACGTGGACAGCAGGTTGTCGTTCACCACCGTGCCGGCCAGTTCGGGATTGCTTTCTGCTGTCGATCCCGGCATCACGATCATGCCGCCCGGGTCAAGCGTGGCAGCCTGCGGACAGGCCGCTGCCAGAACCCATGCGGAAAACCCGATTGCCAGTCCTTCTCTGAAACCAGTTACCATGTGAAGCACCTCTGATCTATATGGTGACAGGATGCAGCCAGCGCCGCATCTTCCAAGCATAGCCGAAACCACCCCCTCGGGCATGAGTACACATACTCATTTTGCGCGGGCTCATCTTGCGGGGCTCATTTGGCGCCGGAATTATCGCGGCAGGATCCAGGGCTCGCTCTGGCAGCGCAGCACCACCTCGACGCGGTTATGGCAGCGCAGCTTCGAGAAGATCGAGGCGACGTGGTTTTCCACCGTCCGCCGCGACCGGCACAGGGTCTCGGCAATCAGCGCATTGCTTTTGCCATCGACCAGATGCGCCAGCACGGTCAGTTCCGCCCGGGTCAGCGCATAGGGGTTGGCGGCGGCGGATCTGCGGGCGGCCTTGTCCAGCGACCCAAGCGGGATGTCAAAGCGCCGACGCAGCGCATGTCGGGCCGCGGTGACGCCCAGTTCCGCGAAACCCCGGTCGGCAAGGCGCAGCGCCTCCGGCGTGGCGATCAGGGCCTGCGACCACAGCGCCAGATAGCCAGAGGATTCGGCCCTGAAGCCATCCGCCGCCGCCGTGAACTGCCCCCGCGCGGCCTTCTGAAAGGGATCGGGCAGCGCGGCCTGCGACAGCGCCGCGACAGGCCGGTCGGCAAGGCGCGACCAGAAGACCGCCTCGCCCCGCTTGCGCGGGCTCAGATGATCGGGCCCCAGCCGGTCCAGCCAGCCGACAGCCTCATCCGCCAGGTCTGGTTCATGCGCCAGGACGGCAGCCTCGATCAGCGCGATATGCAGCGTCGACAGATATTGCGGCTCGTCTATCTTCCCGGCCTCTTCCAGCGCCTCGCGCAGGGTGGTGATCGCATCGGGCAGATCCAGCCGCAGCCTTGTCCGCGCGCGGATGATCAGCGCGGGCATGCGCATCACAAGCGTCTGCCCCTCGCGGGTCAGCACCTCTTCGGCGATCTGCAGGGCATCGCCATAGCGGTCCATTTCGAAGAACAGATGCGCCTTGCGGCCGATCAGATAGAAGGTCCAGGCGTCAAGATCATGGGCGGTGTCAAAGGCAATGCCTTCCTCCAGCAGATCGGCGGCGGCCTTCAGATCCCGCGCCTCGACCAGACATTCCGACAGGTTGGTATAGACCCGGGCCGCCTGCTCATCCAGCCCGCGCTCCAGCGAGATCGCAAGGCTTTCGCGCAGCAACCCCTCGCCCGTCGGATCGCCACGAAACATCCGGGCCGAGCCGATGGTGTTCAGCGCATGGGCAAAGGTCTCGTCATCGCCGATTGTGCCGGCCATCGCGCGGGCCTCTTCGCCCCAGGTCATCGCCTCGGGCATCTGGTCCTGCAACATGTGGAACTGCGCCCGCAGCGCATAGGCCCTGGCCCGCGCGGGCGAGGCCTTGCGGCCCTCAAGCTCGGCAATCGCTTCGCGGACATAGCGTTGGGCGATCTCGGCCTCGCCACGATACCAGTGCAGGCGCGACAGCCAGCGCAGGTTTTCGCCCACCCGCTCGGTATCGCCCACCTTGCGCCACAGCGACACCGCCTGTTCACGCGCCGCAATGACATCCTCGTCGATCCGCAGCGCCAGACCCGCCTCATAGGCCCAGCTTTCGTAAAGCTCGGCGGCGATATCGGCGGGCTGGTCCGGCAGCAGCGGCAGCAGATGGCCAAGGTAACGTGCCGCCTCGCGATGCGCGCCCAACCGCGCCGCGACGGCCGCCGCGCGCGGCGCTTCGCGCAGAAGGACATCGTTGCGATGCGCCCCGGTCGCATGATGGACGACATGGCCAAGCATGTCGTCGCCCGTTCCGTCCCGCAGCAGCAGATCCAGAAAAACCCCATGCGCCGCGCGGCAGGCCGTCGGCGGCAACCGCTGATAGACGGCCAGCCGCAGCAATTCATGCCGGAACTTGATGTCCTCCCCGGCGAGGATCAGGAACCTGCGCTGGACCGCGACATCGCAATGGGCCGGCCCATCCTCAAGCTGGCGAATCCAGTCGAACGGGATCGCCCCCGGACAGCAGGACAGGGTTTCCAGAAACCGGCATTGCGCGTCGGACAAACCGTTCAGACGCGCATTGACCGCATCCGCGACCGAGCCGGGCAGCGCCGCCAGTCGCGCATCGTGGTTCATGATCTCGGTCAGATAGAACGGGTTGCCGCCGGTGATCTCGCGCAAGTCGGCGGCGGATTGCGGATGATCGCCGCCCAACTGGCGGATGGCATCGACCGACAGCGGCGCCAGATCGATCCGCGTCTTTCGCTGCGCGGGGATCGCGCCCAAGGCGCTGTGCAGCGCATGGCCCGGATCGACCTCGTCATCGCGAAAGCTGGCGATCAGCAGCACCGGCAATTGCGAAAGCCTGCGACCGATGAACTGCACCCAGTCCAGCGATCGCTGATCGGCCCAATGCAGATCCTCGATCATCAGCACGACCGGGCCGCGCGCGCCTTGCAGCTTGCGCAGGAAGCCGTCGAACAGATCGCGCTCTGCCGGCAGAAGTCGGCGATCCTCGCTCAGCATGGCGTCCAGATCCCGGACCGCACCCATGGGGCGCGGCGTATCCAGCGGGTCGCAGATCGCCATGGCCTGCGGCTGATCCTTCGGCAGCCCTTGCGCAAAGCATTCAAGCAGCGCCGATTTGCCGATCCCCGCCTCGCCGGCCACGAAAACCGCATGGCCGCCCTTATGGGCAATGCCGGTCAAGGCAGCGTGACAGATGGCAAGCGGGTCATCGCGCTCTAGAAGCATGGTTCTTCGCGCCTGTGCTGACGGGACGGAATGTCGCCTCGCAATTCTTCCATCCGGCCGGGCCTCGGGCAAGAGGGAACCGTTCGGTTCATATCGGACCGCCGTGGCCGAGGATGTCGCATGATCTGGCTCAGCGTCCCGAGAGCCCGACCGGCAGCGTCAGAGGGCAGGCTGGCAAGCGCCCCCCCTGCCCTGCCCGGCATCCGACCTGTTCTGCATGGGGCGGGCCGATCCGCACCCGTATCGGCCTTTTACAAAGCACCAAACGATGACTGTGCTATCCACCATTTATCCGCATAATAACCCATATATGCGGAGCACTTCGGCGCCCTGTCCCGCGCCATATCATCCCCGATAATGTTCCCTTATCACGGCTCTTGACATCCCCGCAGGGAAGACGACATTCTGGGCGCATGGACCTGCCTATCACCCCCCTGTCGCTGACGCCGGAAGAGGCCGAGGCGCTGACCGACCTCTACCGTCGCGGAACGCCTGCCAACACGCTCCGCGCGTGGGAGCGTGACCTGGCCTATATCTCGGCCTGGAAGCTGGCGACCTATAACGAACCGCTGACCTGGCCTGAAAGCGAGCCCGTGGCGCTGCGCTTCCTGACGGATCACTCGACCGATCTGACCGACCGTCCCGGACCCGCGCAACAGGCGGCGCAGGCGCTGATCTCCCTCGGCCTGCGCCGCAGCCTCGCCTGCCCTGCCCCGGCGACGCTGGACCGGCGCGTGGCCAGCTGGCGGGCCTTCCACCGGATGAAGAACCTGCCCTCGCCCTTCGAGGCCCCACTGGTGGCGCAGGCGCGCGGCCGGGCGCGGCGCGCAGCGGCCCGACCCACGCAGCGCAAGTCCGGCAACCCGATCACCCGACCGGTGCTGGAGGCGATGCTGACCACCTGCGACCACAGCCATCGCGGCCTGCGCGACCGGGCGCTGCTGATGCTGGGTTGGGCCTCGGGCGGGCGGCGCCGGTCCGAGATCTCGGCCCTGAACCTGGACGATATCCACAGCCGGGACTTTGCCGAACGGGGCCTGCTGCGGGTCCGGCTGCTGACGACCAAGACCACCGGACCCGATGCCGCGCCGCGCCTGCCGCTGAAGGGGCGCCCTGCCCGCGCGGTCATGGACTGGATCCGGTTGGCGGGGCTGTTGGGCGGCCCCTTGTTCCGCCACGTCAGCCAGGCCGACCGCGTGCTGAAACGGCGTCTTGGCCCCGATGGCGTGCGCGATGTGATCCGGCACCGGCTGGAACTGGCCGGCTATCCGCCCGATTTCGCCAGCGCCCACGGGCTGCGCGCGGGCTTTCTGACACAGGCCGCGCTGGACGGCGCGCCCCTGCCCGCCGCCATGCAGCTGAGCCTGCATCGCAGCGCCAATCAGGCGCAGCGCTACTATGCGGATGTCGAGATCACGGACAATCCCGCCACCGATCTGCTGGGATAGATGGCGGGACGGATCTTCCCCGCGGGGAAGGCCCCCGAAGATCAGTCAAGCTGATCCAGCAACGAGGCCACGGCAGCCTCCAGCCTGCGACGGTCCACGGTGGAAAAGTCGCGCGGCAGCCGGATTTCCAGCCGCCCATTGGCAGCGGTACATTTCGCGCGACCCTGCGGCCGGACAATCTGGAACGTGGTCTTGGCCTTGCCGGTGGAGGCGGCGCCGGTGCCCTTGGCCGTCGGCGCGCGGCCCGAGGCGACCGGATCCCCCTGCCCCGCGAAACGGCGCAGCAGGTCAAGCTCATCCTTGATCGAGCGCGTGTCCCAATCCTGAAGCTCTGCCTTGATCGCGGCGGCGGTGCCCGGAATCTCCTCCAGCCGCTGCGCCAGCGACAGGCCAAGCGCGCGCGGGATTTCCTGCGGATAGAGCAGCGCCTCGCCCAGGCTTTGCACCAGCGGGATGAAGTTGCGGATATAGCTGCGCTTCTGATAGCCGGCCGATTTGAACAGGATCGCGACGGCCTTTTCCGGGTCATGCTCGGACGTCTGCGGGTCCATCGCGTAATGCAGGGCCAGCTGCGCCATCTCGGCGAAAGAGATGTCCTTGCGAACCATATTCTCATCGACCATGCGACGATAGAGCTGTTCCAGCGCGTCGCCACGCGCGGCAATGCCCGCCGGGATCCGGCCCCAGGCCTCGTCATCGCCGGTCTCTTCCAGAAGCTGGCGATAGGCCGAGAGGCGGCGGAAGCCCTGGATCAGCTCGTAACGCCCCTCGCCCGCAGGCTCGACGCGGATCGGGTTCGACAGGCCGATATCGCGGATGGATTCGACCAGTTCGGCCAGCTCGAAATCCGCGACCGGGGCGCGGTCGCGGATCAGTTTATGCGTGTCGATCGCCGCCAGCGGGATCATGTCGGTGATCAGGCCCGCGCGCTTCAGGCGCACATGCTCTTGCGCCAGCGCGTCATTTTCGGCGCGGATCTGGGCCTCGACGCGGGCGCGGTCGCGGGTGCTTTCGGCGGTCTCGGCAATGGCCGAGGCCATCGGGCCGCGACGGGTTTCCTTGTCGCCGGCCTTCCCCGCAGGGAAGGTTTCGGGCTCTTCGGCGGGGATTTCGATGTCGAACATGCGGCGCTTGCGGCTCATGCCTGATCCTCCAGCTTGTCCCAGGCGGCCAGCACATGGGTCTTGAATTCGTCATAGGCCTGATCGAAGGTCGCCCGCGCCCGACGCCATGTGCCGCGCGTCATGTCGCGATAGTCGATCTCGTAGATCGACGAGAGGAAACGGCCCGATTGTTCAACGGCACGGGTCATCTCGATCGGGTGCTGCGCCATGCGGTCGCCAAAGACCTGCTGAAAGGCGCCCATCATCGCCTGATGCAGATCGTTCGAAGGCTCGTAGCGGGTCATCAGGAAGCGGATGTCGCAGAAGGCCTTGGGCAGCGTGATCTTCCCCGTGGGGAAGTTTTCGAAGCCATGCGACAGATCCTCAAGCGCCTCGGCCAGCTGACCGATGAAGCTGGTCGTCGAGTCATATTCCCAATAGCCGGGGCCAGAGGGGATATAGAGCATGTCGGCGGCGAAGACCGCATTCATCGACTGGTAGCCGATGGCCGGCGGGCAGTCGAAGAGGATCAGGTCATAGGCATCATCGGCCAGGCTGTCGAGAAAGCGCGACACCGCGCCGAAGAAGGTCCATTCCGGGTTCAGGTGGCGATACTGGGCGCTGGCGAATTCGACGAAGGCGGCATTGGCGCAGCTGGGCACGATGTCGATGGTCGGCCAGGCAGTCGGCTTGATGAAGTCGCCGGGCCGAAGCGTGCCAAGGCCCATGTCGCGGATCGAGGCCGGCAGCTTTCGCTGGGGCAGGGCGGTGCCCGATTCCGCCCCGGCCGAGGCCGCATTCATCCGGTCGGTCTCGCGTTCCAGATCGCGGGCCATGATGCCCCAGACCGTGTGATCCTCGCCCACATCGCTGAGGCCCATGGAATGGGACAGCGTCGCCTGCGGGTCGAAATCCACCACCAGCACACGATAGCCGTCCAGCGCGGCAGCATGGGCGAAATGCAGCGCCACGGTGGACTTGCCGGCCCCGCCCTTGAAATTGGCGATGGCGGCGCGGAAGGCGCGCTTGCCCTCGGGGCGGGGCGGCATCAGCGAGGTCTTGTTCACCTTGATGCGGCGGCGCAGCTCGTTGATCTCATCCAGACTGAACCAACGCTGGCGGCCATCCTCTTCGACTTCCCCGAGGGGAAGGTTCGGATCGGCGGCCAGCTTGCCGCGAAAGGTGGACTGGTTGATGTTGAAGATCAGTTCGGCCACCTCCCAGCTGGAAAAGCGCCGCAGGGTCTTTTCATTGGCGGGGCTGAAGGTCTGTCGGCGGATCCATCCCTGCATCTTCAGGGATTGCGCCTGCAGCCGGGCGAGGTCTTCGTGCGTATACAT
>NZ_CP067136.1:2070000-2287500 GCF_028553785.1 Paracoccus fistulariae | reverse complement strand
ACGGCGGGTGCTAACGTCCGTCGTGGAGAGGGAAACAACCCTGACCAACAGCTAAGGCCCCCAATTCGTGGCTAAGTGGGAAAGCATGTGAGACTTCCAAAACAACCAGGAGGTTGGCTTAGAAGCAGCCATCCTTTAAAGATAGCGTAACAGCTCACTGGTCTAATCAAGAGGTCTTGCGGCGAAGATGTAACGGGGCTCAAGCCACGAGCCGAAGCTTTGGATGCACATTTATGTGCGTGGTAGCGGAGCGTTCTGTGATATAGAACGCTGTCTCTTTAGCATCGTCAGATGTTACGGAGACAATGTTCTGACTGTGAAGCCGGGCCGTGAGGCAACCGGTGGAGTGATCAGAAGTGAGAATGTTGACATGAGTAGCGACAAACAGGGTGAGAGACCCTGTCGCCGAAAGTCCAAGGGTTCCTGCTTAAAGCTAATCTGAGCAGGGTAAGCCGGCCCCTAAGGCGAGGCCGAAAGGCGTAGTCGATGGGAACCAGGTTAATATTCCTGGGCCAGGAGATGGTGACGGATCGCAGAGGTTGTCAGTCCTTATCGGATTGAACTGGCAGCTGAGCGGTTCCTGGAAATAGCCCTCCATGAGACCGTACCCGAAACCGACACAGGTGGACTGGTAGAGAATACCAAGGCGCTTGAGAGAACCACATTTAAGGAACTCGGCAAAATACCTCCGTAAGTTCGCGAGAAGGAGGCCCGATTGGCAGGCAACTGTCGGTCGGGGGCACAAACCAGGGGGTGGCGACTGTTTACTAAAAACACAGGGCTCTGCGAAGCCGTAAGGCGACGTATAGGGTCTGACGCCTGCCCGGTGCCGGAAGGTTAAAAGGAGAGGTGCAAGCCTTGAATTGAAGCCCCGGTAAACGGCGGCCGTAACTATAACGGTCCTAAGGTAGCGAAATTCCTTGTCGGGTAAGTTCCGACCTGCACGAATGGCGTAACGACTTCCCCGCTGTCTCAAATGTGGACTCAGCGAAATTGAATTGTCTGTGAAGATGCAGACTTCCCGCGGTTAGACGGAAAGACCCCATGCACCTTTACTACAGCTTCGCACTGGCATCAGGATTGCGATGTGCAGGATAGGCGGTAGGCTTTGAACCAGAGACGCCAGTTTCTGGGGAGCCATCCTTGAGATACCGCCCTTCGCACTCTTGATGTCTAACCGCGGTCCGTTATCAGGATCCGGGACCCTGCGTGGCGGGTAGTTTGACTGGGGCGGTCGCCTCCCAAACAGTAACGGAGGCGCGCGAAGGTTGGCTCAGAGCGGTCGGAAATCGCTCGTTGAGTGCAATGGCAGAAGCCAGCCTGACTGCAAGACTGACAAGTCGAGCAGAGTCGAAAGACGGCCATAGTGATCCGGTGGTCCCGAGTGGAAGGGCCATCGCTCAACGGATAAAAGGTACGCTGGGGATAACAGGCTGATGATGCCCAAGAGTCCATATCGACGGCATCGTTTGGCACCTCGATGTCGGCTCATCTCATCCTGGGGCTGGAGCAGGTCCCAAGGGTACGGCTGTTCGCCGTTTAAAGAGGTACGTGAGCTGGGTTTAGAACGTCGTGAGACAGTTCGGTCCCTATCTGCCGTGGGTGTTGGATACTTGAGAGGAGTTGCCCCTAGTACGAGAGGACCGGGGTGAACGTTCCACTGGTGGACCAGTTGTCGTGCCAACGGCAGTGCTGGGTAGCTATGAACGGACAGGATAACCGCTGAAGGCATCTAAGCGGGAAGCCCCCCTCAAAACAAGGTATCCCTTGAGAGCCGTGGAAGACCACCACGTCGATAGGCCGGAGATGTAAGTGCAGTAATGCATTCAGTTGACCGGTACTAATGGCTCGATAGGCTTGATTTGATCCGGAAGAAGACAGACTGTCGCTTCCAAAAGCATCCTTGGACAACAAACTGCACATGCAGCAACGCTGATCGCTTCTTTCCTGGTCTGGTGGCCCTAGCGCGAGCAAAACACCCGATCCCATCCCGAACTCGGCCGTTAAGTGCCGCTGCGCCGATGGTACTGCGTCTTAAGACGTGGGAGAGTAGGTCACCGCCAGACCTGGAAAGAAGCGAAATCTCTGATACGATGAAAATACGCGCAATCAAAACAAAGATCAGCGCAATCGGCGCGGGGTAGAGCAGCCCGGTAGCTCGTCAGGCTCATAACCTGAAGGTCGTTGGTTCAAATCCAACCCCCGCAACCAAAATCCTTCGGAATATCAAAGACTTCAAAGCCGAGCTAAACGCTCGGCTTTCGTCGTTCCAAAATCTTGTCAACACCTGGTCAACGTTTTACGAGCCCCCCATCGACGGTGCGGATGATCGCGGCCATGGCCGTCACACCTTCAGCAGATCGAGCAGCGGATCAAAGGCGTACATCGCCGCGCGTCGCCCCGAAGCCGGTTCAATGGTCCGCAGCATGCCCGCCTCGACCAGGCGCCGGGACAGCGCGCGCGCGGAGGACGGTGGGATCCCCGAACGTTCGACAAAGCGGTCGTTGCGGAAGATCGGGCTCGCGAAGACGAAGTCCAGCGCCTGATCATGGAACTGCGAGTTCAGCACTTCGCGGAACCGTTCCCGCATCTCGCCGTGAAGGCGGAAGATGGCGTCGGCCGTCTGGATGTTCACCGTCGCCTGGGCGTGCATCGCCTTGAGAAAGAATACCACCCAGCCGGTCCAGTCGCCGGTGGCCGAGACCGCGCGCATCCGTTCGATGTACTCGTCCTTGTGGGCTTCGAAGTAACCTGAAACGAAGAAGTTTGGCTGATGCAGGACGCCGAGTTTCCACAGCATCAGGGTGATCAACATGCGGCCGATCCGGCCGTTGCCGTCCTCGAACGGATGCAGGGCCTCGAATTCGACATGCGCGATGGCGGTGCGGATCAATGGCCGCATCGTGCTTTCGTTGATGTAGCGGACGAGTTCGGCCATCGCCGGGCCCAGTTGCTCGGGAGCGATCGGGACGTAGTAGATCTTTCCTCGCCGTTCGTCCCCGATGTAATTCTGCTCGACCTTGTAGCTGCCGGGGCGCTTGCGGGCACCCCGTCCAAAGGACAGCAACTGTTGGTGGGCGGTCCGGATCAGGTGTTCGCCAAGTGGGGCGCCCTCGGCGAGGGCCTGCTGGGCATTCCGCAATGCGCGGGAGTAAAGGTAGGTCTCGACGTCGTCGTTGCGCGCTTCCCGGTAGGGGTCGGTGCTACCCGCATCTTCCTCGGCCTCCAGCCGGTACAGTTCCTCGATGGTCGAGATCGTCCCCTCCATCCGGGAAGACGTCACCGCGTCCTGGCGACGCAGGGGGGCGAGAAATAACTCGCTGTTCACCATGCCTGACATCTTGGTGTCGTACCGCGCAAGCGAGGCGGCTGCCTCTTCGAGCGGCCCGAGCAGCACCTCGTAGTCGAGGGCGGGCGGGGGAAAGGTGCCGATGTGATAGGTGACGGCATCCGTAAGATCGTAAGGTTTGGTGATCATAATTGTGCCGATTCTATCATCAACGGGGTTTGACGCCAACCTAGTCACGACAAGTGCGCTTGGCAACAGAATATGGCCCCATTCTGACACCAAGAGACGTTGTCGCCAGCAGTCTGCCGTCAAGCCAGTTTGGCGACAGAGACTGGCAGGAAAATGATATCAAAGCATGATCCCTTGGCATTCGCCGCAACTCATGCGGAGAATGGGGTTATAATCTCCGCATGAACATTGTGGCGACTTGTTTCCTGAACGACCGGGCGGGGTGGCGTCCGGCCGCTCCCTTGCGTGTCAGGAACCCTCGGACAATTTCCATTCCTGTCCGAGGTTCTGCAACACCAGGTCACGCGCGGGGCAACCGGCACATCTGTGCTGCCGGCGCTGCTCCGGCAGTCGCTCGGCCATGGTCAGGATGGTGATCAACACCGCATCGGAATGCTGCGCGAGTCGGATCAGATGCTCCCCGCTCGGCCCGCGTTCGCCAGACAACCAGTACTTGGCCGTCCGTTCACTCGCTCCGGTCCAGCGCATCACCGTCTTGATGGCCTGATGTGTGTGCCCCAGTTCGCGCCGCAGGGTGTCGGCTATGGCCTTGCGATAGGCGGCCTGATCCGCGTCCAGGTGCACAGTTGTGCCCATTTTCGGCACAGATGTGCCCATCTTGATCCGCATCGCGGCGTCCTCCTCCGGTAAACCTTTGGGGAAGACAACACAGCGGCAGATTCCATTTTGCGCCCCAGCCAATACCCCGGGTCCGACCAGACGGAGACGCCTGCATGAACTGATCTGGAGACAGGAATGGCAGGCAGAGAGCCGCCCTCAACAAAAGAACCGGCGAACTCCCCGCCAAAGCGCCGTGCGGCCGAATATGTCCGCATGTCCACGGACCATCAGAAATACTCGACGGAAAACCAGTCGGATGCGATCCGCAAATACGCGGAGGAACGCGGCTTTGAACTGGTCCGTTCCTATGCTGATGCCGGAAAGAGCGGGCTGAGGATCGAGGGGCGCGAAGCCTTACAACAGCTGATCCAGGATGTGCAGGACGGCACGGCGGATTTCGAGGTGATCCTTGTCTATGACGTCAGCCGATGGGGGCGGTTTCAGGATGCCGATGAATCCGCCTATTACGAATACATCTGCCGTCGCGCAAACAAGCAAGTCGAGTATTGCGCCGAGCAATTCGAAAACGACGGCGGCCCGGTTGCCACGATCGTCAAGAGCGTCAAGCGCGCGATGGCGGGGGAATACAGCCGGGAACTTTCCAACAAGGTCTTCATCGGACAGTGCCGCTTGATCGAACGCGGCTTCCGTCAGGGCGGTGCGGCGGGTTTTGGCCTTCGCCGGGTTCTGCTTGACGAACGCGGCGAGGTGAAGGCCGAGCTGAAGCGTGGTGAGCACAAGAGCTTGCAGACAGACCGGGTGATCCTGGTTCCCGGGCCAGACGCCGAGGTAAGAACCGTCCGCTGGATCTACAGCCGGTTCCTCAAGCACGGCCGTTCGGAAAGCGAAATCGCGGCCGAACTGAACGAGCGCGGAATCCTGACCGATCTCGGCCGGGCCTGGACCCGCGCCACCGTCCATCAGATCCTGACCAACGAGAAATACATCGGCAACAACGTCTATAACCGGCGCTCCTTCAAGCTGAAGCAGAAGCGGGTCGCGAATGGCCCGGAGATGTGGATCCGGTCGGAAGGGGCCTTCGAGGCCATCGTCGAGCCGAAACAGTTTCAGAAGGTGCAGGCGATCATCGCCGCCCGCAACCGCCGATTCTCGGACGACGAGATGTTGGAACGGTTGACGCGGCTGTTCCAGCGGCATGGCTACATATCCGGTCTGGTGATCGACGAGGCCGACGGAATGCCGTCCAGCGGCGCCTATGCCCATCGGTTCGGCAGCCTGATCCGGGCCTATTCCCTTGTCGGCTTCACTCCGGACCGGGACTACCACTACATCGAAGTGAACCGCATGCTGCGGCTGTTCCACGGCGACGAGGTGGAGCGTGTGATCTGCGAGATCACCCGTCTTGGCGGCACCGTGTCCCGCAATCCGGCGACAGACCTGCTGACGATCAATGGCGAATTCACCGCCTCCGTCGTCGTCGCCCACTGCCGCGAAACTTCCGCGGGCGGCTTGCGCTGGAAAATCCGCTTCGACACCGGCCTCGCGCCCGACATCACCATCGCCATCCGGATGGAGCGAACGAATACCGCCGCGCTCGACTACTACCTGCTGCCCCAATTCGAGATGCGGATCAAACCCTTGAGGCTTGCCGAGGAGAATGGCCTGATGCTGGACGCTTTCCGATTTGAAACGCTGGATTTCTTCTTCGACATGGCGAGGCGCGTTCCGGTTTCGGAGGTGACACCATGGTGAGCGAAGTCGAGATGCGGGACGAAGTGCAGATGATCCCGATTTCCGCCATCACCGTGGAAAATCCGCGCGAACGCTCGGAAAAGACCTTTCGCGCGCTCGTGGACAGTATCGGCAAGGTCGGGCTGAAAAAGCCGATCACCGTCGCCCGGGTCGATGAAGAGGCGGGAGTGTCCTATCGTCTGGTCTGCGGTCAGGGGCGGATGGAGGCTTATGTCGCCCTTGGGGAAACCCACATCCCGGCCATCGTCGTGGATGCGAGCGAGGCCGAACGCCTTCTGCGCAGCGTGATCGAGAACATCGCCCGCCGCCAGCAGCGGCCGCTCGAACTGTTGCAGGACATCGCCATCCTGCGCGACCGCGGATATTCGGACCATCAGATCGCCGACAAGACGGGGCTTTCCCTCGCCTATGTCCATGAAATCGGTGAGTTGATCGCCAACGGTGAAGAACGCCTGCTGATCGCGGTCGAAACCGGGCAGATGCCGCTCAGCGTCGCGCTCTACATCACGCGGGCCGAGGAGAAGGACGTGCAGAAGGCGCTGGAGGCTGCTTATGCCTCGGGTGAACTGCGCGGAAAGAAATTGCTGGAGGCGCGGCGGCTGGTCGAGTTGCGCCACCGTCACGGCAAGCAGCGAGGTGGCGCGCGGAACAAACAGCCACGCGCGCGAATGACATCTGCCGCGCTGGTCAAAGCCTATCGCGCCGAGGCCGAGCGTCAGCAGGACATGGTCCGCAGGGCGCAGTCGACGCGCAGCAGCCTGCTGTTTCTCGATGCTGCATTTCAGTCGCTCTTGAAGGATGAGAACTTCTTGACGCTGCTTCGTGCCGAGGGGCTCGATTCCGTGCCGCGCATGATCGTCGATGGCCTTCAGGAGCCAAGATCATGACACACATGGAGAAAATGCCTCCGCCGAAGAGCCCGGGATTCGAGGCGAACCTGCGCACGATCCAGATCGACGCGATCCTGCCGGTCAAGCAACTGCCGGCCACAGTGCCCAAGAGCCAGAAGTATGGACAGATCGCCGCGTCGATCCGCGAGGTCGGGCTGATCGAACCGCCGGTGGTCGCCCGTGCGGCAGGACAGGAAGGGTCCTTCATCCTTCTCGATGGCCATGTTCGGCTGAATGTTCTGAAGGAAATGGGCGAGACGACCGTCACCTGCCTGGTGGCGACCGACGACGAATCCTTCACTTACAACAAGCGCATCAGCCGCCTCGCCACGATCCAGGAGCATAAGATGATCCTGCGCGCGGTCGAGCGTGGCGTATCGGAGGCCCGCATCGCGGCAACGCTGAATGTGAACATCGCTCTGATCCGACAGAAGCGGACCCTGCTGAACGGAATCTGTCCGGAGGCCGCCGAACTGCTGAAGGCCCGGCACTGCCCGATCAACAGCTTCCGGTCCCTGCGGAAGATGAAGCCCTTGCGGCAGATTCAGGCGGCGGAACTGATGGTTGCGGCTAACAACTACACGGTGCCCTATGTCGAGGCGATCCTCGCAGCATCTGACGCCGCTGACCTGGTAGACCCGGCTGCAAAGAAGACACCTGCAGGTGTGACACGCGAACAAGCCGAGCGGATGAAGGCCGAGATGGCCAACCTGCAAAAGAACATCAAGCTGATCGAAGGCACCCTTGGGCCCGATCACCTCCGGCTGGTGGTGGCCGGTCGCTATGTCGAGCGGCTCCTGCAGAATGACCGTCTCGCCCGCTACCTCGACAAGAACCATGGCGAAATCCTTGGCGAGTTTCGGCAGATCGTCGCGGGCCTGGCGCAGCCAGCGCCCACGACGGAAGCGCGGAGCAGTGAGGCCGATTAGTTCGCCGACTGCTTCCTATCGACGATGAGGACCCGGACCCGAAAGCGCGGGGACCGCAGGAGACGCTGGACAGAGGGCCGGATCAAGCGCGGCGGCGGGGATGGCGGCGAACCCGCTCGGAGCCCGCCAGGCTGGCTCGAGTTTTCGCCAGCCCAATGGTCGGCTTCCGGCCATTGAAAGGGGCGGGCGCATCCGCTGGGGGGACGAATGCGCCCGCCGCCCTAGAAGTCCGTCTCGACATAGACCCCAGCGCAGTCGTAGGCGACGGCGGCGGCCGTGGCGCCGGTGTTCAGGAACAGCCGCGGCGACAGGAACTGCGTCGCGGCGGGCAGATCGGCGGTGATTTCCTGTTCGAAGATGGCGCCGGTGACCTCATTCACAGTTCGGACCCACACCGACGAACCGTTCGGCGGCGCAGCGATGAAAAGGGTCACGACGCCGCCGGTCGCGATGGCGAAGGCGGCCCCGAGGTCGGTCAAGGTCGGTGCCCCGGTCCCGTCGTTTGCGACCAGCTGCCAGTTGGCATGGGTGCCGCGCTGGAAGCCGATACCAATGCAGTTGATGGCTGCAGCCAGCGTCAAGGTGGTGGCAAGCGCTGCGGTTGATCCATAGAGCCCGAAGAACCCCATGCCTGTCGCTTGCAGCGTCGTCAGCGAAATCCGCGTCACGAAGGTCCAGCCACCAAGGCCTGCGGCATTGCCGCGCCAGCAGGCCCAGCCAGCGGATCGCTGGTCGGCCACCGAGTCCACGACGGCCGCCGATGTCAGACGCCAGCGCCGCATGGAAGTCGCAAGGTTCGTTGCGGCCAGCGTGGGCGTCGAAACGGTGCCGACCGAAGTGATTGGCAGGCCTTCGGTGGTCACCGTCGTGCCGGTCGAGGGCGACCAGTTGGCGATCCGGTTCACCCCGAAATGCGGCTGGAGCGGGAAGTCCCGGCCCGAGGGGCGCATCACGTCGATCCACGGCGCCCCGGCACGGTTGCGGGCGTAGACCGATGCCTTGCCTGAGGGCGGCGGGGATGGCGCGGCGGCCAGCCCCGGCAGGACCGTGGGCTGCGGCAGTTCCACCTGGCCGCTCGCGCGGTCGATCCTGATCGCGTCGTAGAAGGCCGAGCCGTCCGGGCTGACCTTGAAGCTGAAGTCGTCATTGCCAAGGAGGCCAATCAGCGCCCGCGCCGAGAAGCCGGTTTTGAAGGCAAAGGCGGCGTCGTTCCCTGCCGCGGCCTTGTTGACCGTCGCCTCGATCCCGGCACCGGCGTTGTTCAGAAGGACGGCTGGTGTGTTTACCGACAACCGATTGTAGCTGTCGGCCGTGGCCCCGCCGAGGCCCAAGAGCTGCGCTGTCAGGTTCGCCTGGGGCATGCCGACCTGCGTGACGGCATTGGCAAAGGTGACCGTGGGCGTGTTGATGACGGTCGTGCCGCCCGCGCCAGCCGTGGCCGAGCCGATGTTCACGACGGTGGTCGATCCGGATGCGCCACCGGTGCCGAGGTTCACGGTCTTGGTCACGCCCGAGGTCGTGGCCCCGGTCCCCATGCCGTAGATCGCGGTCGTCGTGGCCGTCCCGATGCTGGCGGAGGCAGCCGAGACCGCGACTGTGCCCGAGGCGGTCAACGTGCCGGAGAAGGTCTTGTTGCCGGTGAAGGTCTGGGTGCCTGCGAGAATCGCCAACTCGGACGAGGTGTTTGGCAGTGTGAAGCTGCGCGTGGTGCCCGCGCTGATCCCTGCCAGCGAGAAGGTCGCCTTCTTCGTCGGGTCCGCATCGTTCACGAGGCTGAACACGGCATCCGATACGTCGCGCGGTTCGCCCACGACCTCCCAGGCGCTGCCGGTCCAGACGAGGAACAGGCTCTCGGCTGCGACCCAGACCATCCATCCGGTGCGCGGCACCAGCCGGATCCATGCGGCGTCGATCCAGAAGGCGATGTTCAGATCCCACCCCGCCCAGAGGCCAGTGGCGCCGGAAGCCACCAGGTGTCGGTCGCCGTCTGCCGGGCTGGCGGGTGGCGTGGTGCGCATCCGGTCAAGGACGGAAAGCTGCACCATGGCATCGAGCAGGCGCAGCGCCTCGTTATGGGTGACATGCTTCTGGGCTTGGGCGGCCAGAAGATACGGCAGGCCCAGATGGGTCGTGGTGTCGGACATGGGGATTCCCGTGGGTTGGGATCAGAACTGGAGGGTCACGGTCGCAGGAGTGCCGCGGCCGAGGCGGTTCGAGAGCTGGAAGATGCGGATGGCCAGCGTCTGGCCGGGCCCGAGCGGCGCGCCCCAATCGGAACTCTGGTGCGCCGCGGAGTAGAGGACAGAGGTCGTGCTGCTGGTCAGTGTGCGCTTGACCGCGGCCCCGTCGAGGATCTGGACGTCGTAGCTTTCCAGGTCTTCTGCGATCGGCACCTCGACCTGCTCCCAGGCATCGGCGACCAGTGCGCGGGATCGGCGCGCCCAGCGGATCGTCAGATCGCCCGGGTTGCGGGTCGCTCGCCACGGCTGTTCGACATGGACCGGCGCGAAGGGCACGAGACCCCGGCCGGTCGGCGTGAAGCCCAGCGCGGCATAGCTCGCGTCGCTGACCGCCCGCGCAGCCGGGCCCACGCGCAAGTTCCATGGCAAGCCAAGGTCGGCCTCGGCAATGGGGAGTGAGGCCAAAGTCGCATCCAGCACCACGACCCGCGCCCCGGCCGGAGCCGGGTTGCCGATGGCATGCTCCGTTCCGCGCTGGCCACGCAGGAGACGGGTGAGCCGATAGCGGCCGGGGGCGATGAGTTCTGTCTGACCCGCCTGGACGATCTCCCACTGTCCAAGGGCGCTTTCGACCGCCAGTGCATTGGCCCCACCGAACAGCGCGACATCCGTCACGCTCTCCAGCGTTCCTGACAGCAGATCGACGACCAACTCGTTGCCAAGGTCGAAGCGGGAGGTCGGCCCCGAAAAGAGGTCGAGGGCCAGCGTGCCGATCCGCGTCCGACTGCCGAATGTGGTCAGGAGATTGAACCCATCCGCGGACGCGCTGCGGAACACCGCGATCTCACCCGGCCAGGGGCTGGCATGGGCGGCGATCAGGGGGCGATGGGCGGGCTGATCTTCGCTGATCTGCGGCAGGTCCAGCATCACCACCTCGGGCGTGCCGAAGACGACGGGGCTCGAAAGCGAGGCCGGTCGCGGATCACCGGGCGGCAGATCATAGGCTGCACGGTCCTGACGGACCGCCTCGATCCCGCGCGCCTCGGCATCGGCGACCGAAACGAGCCGGAATTCCACCTCGCGGCCGTCATGCGCGAGCCGGATCACGTCGGTCGGATCGAGGGCCAGTCGCGAGGGCGGCAGGCGGAAGGTCGCGCTTTCCCGGCCGATCCAGGCTTCCATCAGCGCGCGGCGGCAGCGGCGTTCGGCCTCCTCGGGCGGGATCGCCATCGGGAAGGACTCGGACGCGATGCGTGTTGTATCCACGGTGATGCGCCGTGCCTCGACCAGCGCCGCGTCGTAATCCTCGTCCGCCCGTGCGACCTGCCACTTCAACGCCTGCGGCAGTTCCGTCTCCTGGCCGCGGGTCAGTTCGAAAGCCTCGCCCTCACGGCTGGCGACCAGATCGTCGATGGCCAGCGTGGCGACCGAGGCGCGGCCGCGCATGACGAAACGGATCACGCCTTCGGTCTCGATGGCATCGAAGCCGAAGTGGCGGGCCAGCGTGGAAATCGACGCCCGAGGGCTTTCGAGGGCCCCGATCACATAGCCCTCGACCGCGCCCCAGAGGCAGGTGACGTCGATCAACGCCTCATCAAGCCCAGCGCGCAGGCAGAGGTGGCGCACGAGGGCCGCCAGTGACACCGCGCCGAGCCGCCCGGTCAGCCAGTGACCAAGCCGCCAGTTCGGGCCGTCCGTCCAGACGCCGGTCAGTTCGGGGAAGAACGGATAGGGCCGCGCATCCCAGGTCCAGGCGGCGCATTCGGGGACATGGACCATCCGGCCGCCGTAGATGGCCGACACGGGATTGTTAGCCGGAGTTCCCCACCAGAGATAGCTGGCTTCCAGATAGGCGCGCTGGATCGCGTCATCGCGCCAGCCGCGCGAGAAGTAAGGCGTGAAGCTCTCGGACGACTTCGGGTCGAAGAAGACGTTCGGCTGGTTCGTGCCCCGGTCGATGGCGGGACAGCCCAGTTCCGTGAACCAGACGGGCTTCGACTGCGGCACCCATGCGGTGGGCGTGCCGCTTTCCAACCCGCCCGGCCGGTCGAAATGTGCATTCGACCACCAGGCGCGCAGATCCTTGTAGCGGAACACCCAAGGTTTGCCTGCGCTGCCATCCGTGATCGGGGTGCGGATCTGTGCCGACCGGTCGGCCGCGCTGGCATAGAACCAGTCGAAGCCCTCGCCACCGGCGATATTGGCCTGCAGGTAACCGCGGTCATGGATGGCGGGCCAGCCTTCAAGGGCATCGGCATGATCGAAGCCATCGCGCCAGTCGGAGAGCGGCATGTAGTTGTCAATGCCGATGAAATCGATGTTGGCGTCCGACCAGAGCGGGTCGAGGTGGAAGAACACATCCCCGGTCCCGTCGCCCGGCTGGTGGCCGAAATACTCCGACCAGTCCGAGGCATAACCTACCTTGGTGCCCGGCCCGAGGATTGCCTTCACGTCGGCCGCCAGTGCCTTGAATGCGGTCACGGCCGGATAGGCGCTGGCGCTCGACCGGATCGTCGTCAGCCCCCGCATCTCGGTCCCGATCAGGAAGGCGTCGACCCCGCCTGCCACCGCACAGAGATGGGCATAGTGCAGGATCATCCGGCGCAGGCCCCAGTCGCTGGAGGGGCCGGTCCAGGTCACGTTGTCGCCCGACACCGAGAACTGCGCTGGGGTGGCCGCGCCGAAGAAGGCCGAGACCTGCGTGGCCGCAGCGGCGGTCTTGTCGGCGGTCCCTGCGAAGCCTGCCGCCGGGGAACAGGTGATCCGCCCGCGCCATGGAAATGACGGCTGTCCCCGCGTGGCGGCGTTGTTCGAATAGGGGTTCGGCAGGGTATTGCCGGGCGGGACGTCCAACAGCAGGAAGGGATAGAAGGTGACGCGCAGCCCCCGCGCCTTCATCTCGCGGATCGCCTGCACCACCGCGAAATCCGCAGGCGTGCCGCCATAGACCGGCCGGTCCTCGACGTCGCGACTGACGAGGTGCGCATTCGCCCGCGCCACGCCATTGACCGTCCAGACCTTGGGGCTGGTGACCTTGGTCGAAACTTCCACGCCGGGCTTGATAGTGCAGTTCCCAGCGCGCAGGTCGTTGCCGAACCAGGCGACAACGAGGCTGACGCTCTCGACGGCCGGAGCCATGGCTTGCAGGCGGTCGAGGGCCACGACGATATCGGCCTCGTCGGGCAGCGCGTTCAGGTTCTCGGCCGAGGTGGTGCCGCCGGTGGTCTGGCCGAACACCGTGGTCGTGGCCCCGACCGTCTTGCGGACCGCTTCGGTCGCATAGGTGAACTCGCCCGAGGCCGGGATCATGGTCACGGCCTTGACCAGCCCTTCGGCCGTGTCGGGATCCGCAAGCGGCCGGAAGACCTCGAACGACAGCTGCGGCAGGCGGTTGCCGTAGGTTCCAAGCGGCAGTTCCTCGAAAATGACATAGGCCGTGCCGCGGTACGCGGGGGTGTTGGCGGCGCCCATCTTCGCCGCAATGAACGGATCGGCGGTCTGGGTCTCGTTGCCGGGATACCAGCGCCAGGTGATGCCGCTCATGTCGAGCGGCTTGCCATCCGCCCAGATGCGCCCGATGCCGGTGATCGGGCCTTCGCAGAGCGCCACGGCGAAGCTGGCGTAGTAGAGGTATTCGGTCGTCCGGACCTTTCCACCGCCGCCGCCCTTGCCGCCGCCTTGCGTTGTGGTCTTCGTCTCCTCGCGGAAATCGGTCGCCCAGATGACGTTGCCGCCGATACGCATGCGCCCGTAGAGGCGCGGGATGATCGCGCCTTCGGTAGCAGACGTGATCCGCAAGCTGTCGAGGCGCTGGCCCTCGATCTTCTGCGCCGGGGCCAGCGAGGACACGATCCAGCTGTCGACCACCGATCCGATGGTCGAGCCGATGAAACCGCCGATGGCGGCACCAGAGAAGCCGAGGATCGCGCCACCGAAGGCCCCGCCGATGGCGGAACCGACGGCACCGAGGACGAGGGTTGCCATGAGAGGGTCTCAGCGTGCAGGGAAGAGGAAAGCGAAGGCAATCTTGCGCGCCCAAGTCGGCGTCAGCGGTTCCTCGATCACGCCCAGCCGTTCATAGGCGTGGAGGAAGGTGTCGGGACCGGTGAGGATCCCCACATGCTTGGCGATGGCGCGCGGCATCATACGGAACAGGATCAGCGCACCGGGTGGTGCGTCGGCTGGTGCGATCTCCGGCATCATGCTGCGCGCGCCCTCCGCTAGCACTTCCCTCGGCCCGGTCTCGCCCCAATCCCGGCTGTAGGGCGGGATCGGGAACGGCTCAGGCCCGACGACTTCGCGCCAGACACCGCGCGCGAGGCCGAGGCAATCGCAGCCGATCCCGCGCAGGCTGGCCTGGTCGTGATAGGGTGTGCCGAGCCAGGATCGGGCGGCGGCGATGACGATAGCGGGATCGGCGGTCGGAACTGGCGCAGTCACAGCACCGCCCCCTCGTGTCCGCCGTCCTTCGTGGCATAGCGCAGCACGGCATCCTGGCCGGGGATTCGCGGGAAGCCCCGGAAGTTGGCGACATTGGCGAACTTCGCACCACAAGTGGCAATCCGCTTGTCGCAGCCCGCCCGGACAATGAAGGTGTCTGTCGCCGTGATCGGACGCACCGGCGCTTCCAGCAGGGTCAGGATCGCCACGCCATCGACGAGGTCGTGCGACAGCACCTCGACCCGCCGCCCCACATTCGCGCCCGTCGACCATTCGACCAGCCCGAAGGCAAACCAGCCCGCAGCGAAACTGCCGAGGCCCGAGGCCGTGAAGGCTCGGTCGCGCAGCACATCGATCACCGCGCCGGTGCCCTTGAAGGCTGGGGCCTCGAGGTTGACGCCGCAGCGCGCATCGCCCAGCGCAGCATCGCAATTGGCTTGAAACGTCCGCCCCACCGTCTGGCCGAGGACATGGGCCAGCGACCGCACCTCCGCCACGAAGGCCAGCCGCCCGCGCCGGATCTGACCGATGGCCCCGCGCCGTAGAAGCACGCGCTGTGTAGGGCTGGCCCAGTTCACGCGCCAGACCTCGACCTCCGCGCTGTCCCATCGGCCGTCGAGGATGTCGGTTTCCGTGATCCGGTCCGACGACAGCACGCCTTGCGCATCCTGCGCATCCACCGAGAGGTCGGATCCCGACCGGACCTCGGAGGCGGTCAGCCCGCTTTCCGGTTCGAACTCGGTCCCCTCGAACGACAGCGTTCGGTCGTGGTCGGTGAAGCCGAAGGTCACGCCATCGGCGCGGGTGATGCGCCAGCACCAGGCAAGCGTGGTCGTGCCCTCGTCGAGGTGGGCCTGAAGCGCGGGCGAAAGCGACTTCACTTCCGCCCCCAGCCGCGCAGGAGCGCCACGGACGCGAGGAGCGAAGACACGACGCCTCCGGTCGCGCCGGTCAGGGCATAGAGATTGAAGGGGCGAATATCGAGCGTGCCGGTAGCCAGGTCGAAATCCGCCAGCCCGGCCACGGCGAGGCCGGAGGCGACAAGGCAGGCCAGATAGACGAGGCCACGTGCGAGGGTCCAATTCATGGTCATGCTCCGATCAGGGTCTTGAGGAAGGTGAAAATGCGCGCAGTAATGCTCGGCGCCGCCTGCACGAGTGCGGGGTCGGCAGGGGCCGTGGAAGGGTCGGGTGAGATGGGGATCGACGGTGGATTGGGGGTCGGGCGCAGCAGTGCCAGCGCCTCGGTCTCGCTGAGCCGCCGGACCGGCCGCGAGAAATCGACCCGGCCATTGCGGTCGACGGCCCAGACCGGAATGGTGCCGGTCGGGTAGCGGCCCTCGGCGAAGAGATCACGCTCCGCCGCGCGGCGGGACCGGATGGCGGCGGGGCGCAGCCAGCCCATGAAGGCCGCTGCGGCCGCCGCGCGGTTCCCCGCATTCAGGTGGCGGGTCAGCGCGGCCTTGGCGATGCCGCCGGTGTTGTAGTGGAAGGAGACCAGCGCATCGAACTCGTGGGGTTCGAGCGGCACCTTCACCGCGCGCAGCACTTCGGCCTCGTAGGCAGCGAGATCGGCGCGGAACAGCCGGAACGCCTCACGAATCCCCGCATCGAGATCAGCGGGCATCCCGCGCGGCATCCGCGCCGGATCGGGTGGACCGGCGGCGGCGGTGTGGCCGATGCCGAAGGTCCAGACGTCCTTCACGTCAAGATAGGGTCCGGGCACGACGCCTTCGTGCCGGATCAGGGCCAGAAGCCCCCGATCAGATGTTTGCATGGGATTACCCGAGGGTTGAGAGGAAAAGGATCAGAACGGCGACCGAGACGCCGATGCGCAGCCGGTGGGCAAAGGCCTGTCCGGGGTCGGTGGAATCGCACCGCAGCGAACGGGCAAGGCGAAGGATCTCATGCATCGGCGTCATCCTTCCCGGCGCGGCGGAGCCTCGCGAGGATCAGTTCGATGAAAGCCGCCCCGAAGACGCCGACCAGGTAGGCGGCCGAACCGACCGCTCCGCCCGCGGCGACGGCGCCGTCGGGCAGACCTAGCCAACCCGCCACGATCACGATGGAAAAACTGCCCATCCCTGCGGCGATCAATCCGCCGAGCAGGACATGGCGCAGGGCTTCGCGCAGCGCCATCCGGGTGGTCAGGGCATTGGTGGCACCGCCCAGCGCGCCCCAGAAGGCCAGCATCAGCGCCGTCGAGGCAGCGATCTCGCGCCAGAGGTGGGACCAGAAGGATTCGTCATTCATGTGCGGATTTCCACGAGGGGGATCGAGGTGATCGACCCGAGACGTTCGAGATCGAGGGTGACGTCGAGGACGTCGGTGTCGAAGCGGACCGGGACGTCGAATTCGAAGCCTGCGGTGATGGCGGCGCCTGCGGCGGGGGCGGTGGTGAAGGTGATGAGGCCGGTGGTCGTGGAAACCGACCAGCCGGAGGCTTGCGGTGTGCCGTTCAGGGCGATGGTCAAGGTTCCCGCGACGGGCTTGGTGATGGCGCGGGACCAGGACTGCGCGCCCGAGGTGTAGCGCTTGGCGAGCTGGAACTCGGTCGTGCTGCCGTTGCCGGTGCCGATCGGCTGATCGGTCGGGCCGGGCGTCTGCGACGGCAGGCAGGACTTGAAGTCGGCCCAGTCCTTGAAGCGGAAGCCGTGGAGGCGGCCATTCCGTGCCTCGAAGAAGGCGACGACTGCCGCCAGATCGTCGGCGCGGCGGATGCCATAGGCGACGTCATAGCGGCGGCGCGAGTTGGCCCAGCTGGCATTGCGCTCCTCCGCCCCACTCGCCAGTTCGACGATCTGCGTGCGCCGCTCCGGGCCGCCGCGCGCGCCCCGGCTGATGTTGTCCGGAAACCGGACCTCGTGAAACGCCATGGCTGATCCTCACATGCCCCGCCGCCCGAGCGACACGGCGCGCGCGATGTCGCTCGCGACCTGCGTCCGGGATTGCCGGAAGCTCTCGGCGTCGCGGGCGTTGATCGTGACGTTGACGGTCGAGGGGCTGGCCTGGCCGTACCCCGCCGCCTCCCGTCGCGAGAGCACCCGTTCGCCCCGTTGCAGGATCGCGGGCACCTCGTCCGGCCGCAGCCCGGCCCAGCCCCCATTGTGCATGCGCGGGGCACCCGCGAAGGCCAAGGCGGGGACCATCCGGCCGGGTGCCGGGGCACCGACCATGCCGCCCGCGTGCAGGATATTGGCAAAGATGCCACCCGCCCCACCCAGCGCGCCGGAAAGGGCGTTCGCGATAGGGCCAAGGATGAAACGACGGGCAGCGAGCTTGGCGAGATCGGCGATCATCGATGTCACCAGATCGCGGAAATCGAGCTTGCCGGTCTTCACGAAGTCGCCGATGGCGTTCTCGGCCGAGGTGAAGGCCCCGACCAGCGCACTGCCGATATCCCCGCCGATGTCGCGCGCCTTGGCGGCGTAGTCGGCGAGGGCTGCTGTGACGGCTTGCCAGCCGGTCAGTGCCGTGTCCGCGCCTTCGGCCGCTGCAGCCCCGGCCTCGCGTGCTGCGCCGCCTGCGCCATCTGCGGCGGTGGCGGTGTCGTTCAGCCCGGAAGTCAGGGCATCGGCAGAAGCGGCGGCATCCGCCAGCGCGGTCTCGGCTTCGGCCCCCGTGCCGGTCACCGCATCCTTCAGCGCCTGCCAGCTGGCCAGCGGCCGACCGGCGGCATCGGCCAGCATCCCGGCCGCCTCGCGATAGCCATCGGCCCGGGCGCGGGCGTCGTCAGCCATGGCGCCGAGGCCAAGGTCGGGCGGCTCGAGATAGCTGCGCGCGAGGGCCGCCGAGAAGGCATCGGCGGCTGCAGCGCCCGCGGCCGTTGCCGCGCCCTCAAAGGGGTTGCCGATGCGGCCGAGTTCCACCGGGTCGAGAATGCCGATCCGCACCCCGCCTTCGCCCGTGGCCCATTCGGGCAGCAGCGCAAGCGCCGCGTTCAGCGTCTCGATGAAGCTGTTTATCCGGGTGACGACGCCGTTCAGCATCGCCTCGACGCCCGAGATCAGCCCGTTCGCGGCCTGAAACGCGAAGTCTCCGATGGCCCCGGGCAGACTGCCCCAGATCGCGACGGCCGCGTCATAGGCCCCCTGGAAGATCGCGGCTGTCCGGTCGCCGAAGCTGACGACGCCCGCAATGGTGCCCTCGAGAGCCGAGAGACCAGCCGCCTTCAGGCCCTCCCATCCGGCCTCCATGCGCGCCAGCGCCGCGTCGAGCGACAGACCGATACGAGACCAGACTTCCCGCGCCAGATCCCCGAGGAGCCGGAAGGCTTCGCCCACGCCGCCGACCCGGGCGACGAGTTGCGAGAACTGATAGACCAACTCGCCCGCGCCGACGATCAGTGCGCCGATACCGGTGCGGATCAGGGCACCGCGCAGGAACACGAGTGCGGTGGCGAGGCCGCGCACGGACAGGGCTGCGGCCGCCATTCCCGCCACCCAGCGCCCGGCCATGACGGCAGCGAAGGTCGCGGCATAGGAGGCAAGTCGCCCGAGGTTGCCGATCAGCGTGTCGATGGCCGACCGCAGGATGCCGCCGTCCGAGGCCAGCGCCACAAAGGCATTGGCCAGCGCCTCGATGGTCGGGGCGACGGCCACGGCGATGCGGTTGCGGAGGCCATCGAACACGAGGGATACGGTGCCCAGTGCCAGTTGCGTGCGGCGCAGCGCCTCCAGCGCATCGCCGTCCAGAACCGCGCCAAGGTCCGAGGCTTGCTCGCCAAGCCGTGTCATCTCCGCCCCGCCGTTCCGCAGAAGTGGCAGCAGGCGCGTGGCGTCGGACGCCATGGCCTCGAGATAGAAGGTCATCTCCTGCTGGCTCAGGCCTGCCCGTTCCAGCGTGTCGACGTAAAGCTGCAGTGCCTCGGGGCCGGAGAGGCGCGCGAACTGGTCGGCCGTGACGCCCACGCGCGGGGCGACATTCTCGAAGAAGTCCGCCATCGGCCCGCCGCCGGTCTGCAGGAAATCCCCGACCCGGTCGTTCATGTCCTTCAGAATGTCCGCCAGCTTCTCCTGCTCGATGCCAACTGTTCGCGCCCCGGCCGACCAGCGCTGCAGGGCCTCCGGCGTCGCGTTAGCGACCTGCGCGAACTGGCGGATCTGCGCGGCACTCTCGGCGGTGGATCGGACGATCAGCCCGAGCGAGGCAGTTGCGGCGGCAGCAGCGGCCCCGAGGGCGAGACCGGCCCGGCGTGCAAAGGCGGCAAGCCGGGCGTTGGCAAGTTCCATCTCGTGCGACAGGCGGCCGAAA
Organism: Paracoccus fistulariae; assembly: GCF_028553785.1. Lineage (NCBI taxonomy): Bacteria > Pseudomonadati > Pseudomonadota > Alphaproteobacteria > Rhodobacterales > Paracoccaceae > Paracoccus > Paracoccus fistulariae. Next base: position 2,267,958 of record NZ_CP067136.1, on the reverse strand, counting down.
CCGCGCGCTCCGGCTTCGCCCACGCCCTCCAGTTCGGCGCGCACGCGACGTCCGCCCTCCGCCACGAGGCGGACGGAGACCTTCTTCTCGGCCATTGCAGCTTTCCTTGCGTTTTCGGACTTGTGTTCTTACGTTATGCATATCGATCATGGAGGCGTATGATCATGTCCGAGACGGCGACTCTGTCTTCCAAGTTCCAGATCTCGATCCCCAAGGCGATCCGGGCCGCCCAGCATTGGGAAGCCGGTCTGACCTTCGCCTTTATTCCCAAGGGGACGGGCGTCCTGCTCGTCCCGGTGCCGAAGCGCGACGCCCTGAAAGGCCTCGCCCGCGGCGCTTCCTCAGCCGACTATCGTGACCGGACAGACCGCTTCTGATGGTCCTCGTCGATACTTCCGCATGGATCGAATGGCTGATCGGTTCGGCCACTGGCGACCGGCTGGCAGAACACCTGCCGGATCAGGCCGTCTGGCTGGTGCCGACCATCGTGCAACTGGAACTCGCAAAATGGCTGAGCCGCGAGGTCGGCGAGGACAAGGCGGATCAGGTGATCGCCTTTACACAGGTCTGCCAGGTCATCCCGCTCGACACCGAGATCGCACTTGCGGCGGCCGAGGCTTGCCGCACGCACAAGCTTGCGACGGCAGACGCCATCGTCTTCGCCACGGCCCGTGCGCGGGGGGCTACCCTCCTGACGTGCGACGGACATTTCGAAGGTCTGCCCGACGTGACTCTGATCCCTAAGGTCAAGGCCTGATCCCTGCTCCTTCGGCATTGACCATCTGCTCGTTGAGTTTGCGCACCATCACCGCCTCGATCTCGGGCAGCAGTTCGACGGTGATCAGGGGGTTGATGCCCAGCGCCTGCGCCAGTGAAAGCGCGGCACCCATGTCCCATCCGATGACGGCACCCGGCGCGATGCGCAGCTGGCCGCCGAGGCGCTGGGTCAGATCCCAGACCTGCCAGCCTTCGACCGTCTGCGGCCGGTTCAGTCTTGCGGGGCAGTCCGGGCAGGGGCCTGCGCAGGCGGCGCAATAGCCGTCGCCCCCGCCGAAGGACCAGTCGGCGAGGGCGCGGAGGCGTTTTTTTCCTGATCCAGCATCAGGCCGCGGGCGACATATTGCGCCTGGAAGGCCTCGAAGACCGGCCAGATTTCGAGCAGGGCGTCGATCCCGGCCGGGCTGATGGGGACGAGGTTGCCCGCCTCATCGCCGACGCCGTCCCATTCCAGCACCGCGCGGCGGGCGACTGCCTTGGCCATAGCCAGCGCCATGTCCTCCTGGCTGGAGGTTTCCGACAGGCCATCGATGGCGGGATCGGCGCGGGCGGAGACCATCAGCGCGGTGGTCAGGGGCGCCACCAGGACGCGCAGGCCGGGCAGCAGGTCCAGCCATTCGGGCCGGTTCGACAGGTTCAGGCGGATCATGGTCAGTATCCCGTGACGGAGTTGACGAGGACGGCGGTGCACATCCGGGCGGGGCTGGTGGCCTTCGCGGCCTGCCAGTCGAAACTGGCCTGGATGCCCTGCGGCCCGGGGATCTCGATCCGCGGGACCGGCAGGTAGACGGCATGGGCTGTGAAGGTGAGGCTGGCATTGGCCCCGAGGCTGTAGGCGAACTCAAGCTCGCAGGGCGTGCCGTCGATGGCTTGGGTGACGAGGGCGCTATCGGCGAAACGGACCTCGATCCGGCCGGTCAGCGCGGCCATGCCGGGATCGGCGCCCTCGATCTTGCCGTCGTTGCGGATGGTTTCGATCCGGTCGAGGCCATTGGCATAGGTGATCTCGGCCGAGACGACATTGCCCAGCGCCGTGCCGTTGCGCTTCACCACGCCGTTGAAATGGCCGAAGCGCTGCAAGCCCAGCGCAGTCGGCGTGCCCGCGGCCGTGGTGGCCGCGATGGCCTCGCCCTGCGCGATCAGCCGGGCGGTCGCGGTCAGCAGCCCTGAGCGGTTCATCTGCCAGGACAACTGGTCCATCACGCAGCCCGCATACATCGCGAACCGTGGCACTTCCGGCATCGCCACTTCGATGGCCATCGAGGGCAGGGTCCAGTTGCCCGACTGGAAGGTGTGGGTCTTGGGCGTGGTCCCCGTCGTGGTCGGGGCGCCGAAAGCCGCCTTCAGCCAGAAGCCGAAGGCATCGACATCGATCGGCACCACCACATCGCCGTCGGCGGTGACCGCGTCCTTGATCGGGGCCAACGGATCGCGCCCCTGGCCCAGAAGCTCCGAGGCGATCAGCGGCTGTTCTGATCCGAGCGTGGTGCTTGCGAAGGGCATCAGCCGATAGCCGCTCGCGGGCGGGGTGCCGTAAACCGTCTCGAACGCAAGCGCCATCTGCGCCCGCGCGCCGTGTGCGCGTGCCATGGGGGTCTCCTATGTGAGGGGTGTCAGGCCAGCGGGCCGGTGGTGGTGTAATGCAGGACGATAGTGATCACCGCCGCCTTAAGGGCCGCGGCGCCCTCGACCGGCAGATCGACCGAGGCCGTGGCCTCCGGTTCGACCCAGTCACAGAGGCCGCCGAGCGTCCGGTCGGCCTCCAGCGCCGTACCGATGGCGGTGATCAGGTCATCGAAGGCGCTGGCCCGGCCAGTGCCCGCCTGAACGACGACCTCCAGCTCGGCCCGGTGCTGATAGTGGTAGCGCAGGGGCGACAGCGTCACCTCCGGCTCGCCGGGCTGGCCGTCGCGCAGGATGATCAGCCCGGCCGCCGGGATCCGCTCGGGCAGAACCTCGTCACGCAGGGTGAGGGCGGCAAGCGGCTGCAACCGCGCGTGCAGCGCGGCGAGGACGGTTTCGCGGATGGTGGGCATCTGTTGTTCCGGGGTTCCGGGACAAGCCCGGGGTCAGTGTTCCCTGTCGCCTTTCGGCAGAGGCAGGTTGGCCAGACGTCGCGGCAAGTCGGCGCGGCTGTGCAGGAAGTCCACGATTGCCACCTGGTCGGCGTCTTCAATGAAGACCACGAAGTGCTGGCCTGCGCGCGTGAAGCGCAGGTCCTCGACCAGGTCGGTGGCGATGAGCCGACGGCAGTCCTGTGACAGGGCGGTGCCCGCGGCGATCTCGCGGCAGGTGGAAATCAGGTCATCCTCATAGGCCGCCGCCTGTCGTGGTCCGAAAGTCTCGACGGTCCAGCGTGCGATCTCGATCAGCGAGGCCTCCGCCTGCCTTGTCAGGCGCCATGGTTTCGGCATCAGGTATTGGCACGCGCGGCGGCAAAAGCCCGGCGGATGGCATCTTCACCACTGCCCTCGGCCAGATCGCCGCTCCGGGCCTGTTCCAACCCGGCCGTCAGACGGGTGCGCAACGCGCCAAGTTCAGCCTCTTCGCGTTCGAGGAGGCGCAGCCCTGCGCGCAGGGCCTCGGACGCATTCTGATAGCGCCCGGATGCCACCAGGCGGTCGACAAGGTCGGATTGCGTTTCGGTCAGGACGACGTTTCTGGTGGCCATGGAAGTCTCCCTGCGACTCATTGGCAATATATGCCAATGAGTCTGCCATGTCGACAGGTCCCGTCATGACCGTGTTTTAGCCCACCCCGCCACGATCCGCCCTGGCACGCCGTCGATGGCCTGTTCGGCATCCCGCGCCAGATCGAGCCGCTTGCGCAGCTTGACCTGCGGCACGAGGAGGAAGATCGGCACGGTGGTTAATCCGCGTCCGGACTTCGATCGTGATGCCACCGCCCGGCCCTTGCTGTTCAACCGCCCCTCCGCCACCAGCAGGCTCGGGCCCCTGCGCCGGTAAACGAACCGCAGTCGCAGCCCCGTGCGGCGTTCCCATTCGCTTGGGGTGATCTGTCCGCCGCGGGTGGATTTGCCCGCGGCCGGGGTTGGGATGGCCAGCCAGAAGCCGTTGCGCGACCGGATCAGCGGCCCGGCGTCATGTGCACCGACAATCACCGGCGCGTTGGACCAGACCAGCGCCGCGGCGTTCAGGCTTTCGCTGCCCTTGGGATAGGTGGCCAGCCGGATCGAGTTGCCAAGCCGGGTACCAAGCCCCGCGCCGGTGATCTGGCCGCGCCAGGCGGATTTCAGGCCCGCGCCTGCCTCGCGCATGGCGATGGTGACGGCCTTCTCGCCCGCAGCGATTTCCGCCTGCATCAGGGCGGCGAGGTCGGGGCTGATCTCAAGCTTCAGTTTCATGCGGGCCTCAGGTCCAGCGTCCAGATCAGCCGCTCCCGGTCGCGCAGCGGTTCTCCCTGGATCACATGGCTGTCCGCGCCGATTACGATCACGTCGCCCGGTCGCGGGGCGGGCAGGTCGGCCACGCGCACGTCCACAACGGTCGTGTCGCTGACGAACCGCCCAGCGCCGAAGTCGGTCACGCGATCCGGGGCGCGGCGGATGATGCGGATCGGGCGTTCCTCGGAGGTGGTGGCCGAGATCCAGAGGGCAGGAGCCGCCATGGAAGCATGGGTGAATATGCGGTCCATGGCGGCGGCAAAGACAGACATGGGCGTTTCTGCCTGGCGTCAGTTCGACGTATGCAGGCGGATCGCCAGCCGCGGCCGCTTGTTCACCGGCAGGATCGAGGCCTCGGTCATCACGTCGATCCAGCGGCCCTTCTCGTCCAGATGCTGGCGGGCGTAGAGGGGCAGGCCGATGGTGTTGGCCGTTTCCAGCAGGTTCGCCGGACCGCCATAGGTGGTGAAGGTGTCCATCGTGCCCAAGGGGAAGGCGATGCCTTCGTTCGCGGGGACCAGCCGTTCGGTGGCCTTGGTCGAGAGGGTGACTGTCCCCGAGTACTCCTCGAAGAGGATGCCGCCGAAGGGGAAGTTGCGACGGACATCCTCGCGCAGCGGCTGGGCGCCGGTCGAGGCGTAGAACTTGTAGGCCTCCTCGGTCTTGGGATGCGCGATCAGCTTGTCGAAGAACTCGCGGCTGACCAACGCATGGACCGAGGTCATGGCCTCGCCCAGAAGGTTGTCCTCGATGGCGCGCAGCACCTCGCGGACCTTGCCCTGCACGTTGGTGCCTGCGGTGCCGAGGACGAAGTCGACCGAAATCTGCGGCAGGCCAAATTCGGTGAAGTAGTTGTAGAGGGTGGTGCCCGCGCCATCCTTCACGATGCCGCGCAGCGCGTTCATCTCCATGTATTCGCGGGTCTGGGCATGCTTGCGGCGCATCAGCAGAAGCTTGCGGTTCATCACCTCGACGAGGGGATCGGCAGCATCGAAGGCGCCCAGCGCGGGTGCGCCTTGGATGTCGGCGGGCAGTACCACGTCGTCATGCGGGATCCACGGCAGGGCGAAGGACCGCATCGAGCGGCCCTCCCGCGTACCGACCGTGGCGGGGCCACCGAGGGGGACGGAGGGCAGAAGGCTCAGGACGCCCTCGTATTGCTCGATGATGACCGAGCGCTGGCTGACCCCTTCGAAGCGGAAGAGGCCGATCTGGGCAAGGCGGGTGTAGAGGTTGGGCAGGATGTTGATGGCCTGCGTCATCTCGGCCAGCGAGTAGCCGCCAGCGTCGAAGGGATTGCGGACGAGGGTCATGGGGATGCTCCGGGGGAATGGGGAAGCGTGATGTTGAGCGTCAGGCGCCGTCGCGGGCGATGATGCCGACGGTGGACAACTGGGTGAGTTTCGCGGCGATCTTGGTGCCGTCATCGACGGTGGCGCCGTAGGCGAGGGCCGCGCGCGACACGATCGAGGGGCCGCGGACCAGCACGATGCCGGTCGCGTCAGCCAGCGTCGCATCGACGGCATAGAGCAGGACGGCAGTGGCGACCTGCGATCCGTCGGCCCCGGTCGCGGGCGACAGGGTGTATTTGCCGCTCGCCGTGATCTTCCCGAGCACCGAGCCCACGGGATAGGGCATGCCCGCAAGAAGCGTCACCACCTCGCGGGTGTAGTTCGGGTTGACCTCATATTTGAGGACATCGCCCATGCTGGGCGGTTCCGTCAGGACGGGCATGGTTCAGTCTCCAGGATGTTGGGGGATGGGGGCGCCCAGCGCGGGCAAAATTGTCAGCGCGAGGCGGCGGCCGATTTCTTCGCGGCCGCGACGATGGGGCTTTCCTTCGCGCCAGTGGCCGGGGCGGTGGCGATGATGCCCGCGGCATCGCTGCGGGCCGCAAGATCGGCGAGGATCTTGGCGCGCAGAGCTTCCGGCTTCACGCCCTTGGCGACGGCATCGGCGGCATCGATCTGGACGCCGAGGCGCGCGGCCTGCGCGCAAACCTGCGCGACCTCGGCCGCCTCAGCGCGGATCGCCTCGGGCGACATCGCGGCCGTCGCCTTCTGCGGCGGTGCGACTGCCGCGGGCGCGGCCGGTTCCGGCGTGTTGGCGGCGGGCGCGGCCGCAGGCTGCGCATGATCTTCGGGGGCAGTGGTCATCATCGGGCCCTTTCCTCTGGGGGTGGTTGTGCCGCGGGGTGCGGCGGCGAAAGCGCGGAAGGCGGTGACGGGATCGGCCACCTCGTCGGCAAGACCGGCAAAGACGGCCGCCTCGCCGCGGAACACGGCGGCCTCAGTGGCGAGCGCCTGAAGCGTGTCGAGGCGGCGGCCACGACCTTCGGCGACGGTTTCGGCGAAGAGCTGGCGGTGGTCTTCCAACTCGCCTGCGATCCGTTCGCGGACGGCCTCGGGCAGAGGCTGATAGGGGTTCGCATCGACCTTGCGCGCGCCTGCGTGGATCAGCGTGACGGCGATGCCTTTCTGGTCCAGCGCTCCACTCATGTCGCTGTGCATGGCCACAACGCCGATGCTACCGACTGCGCCGGTGCGCGGCAGGATGATCCGGTCGGCCTGCGAAGCCAGCGCATAGGCGGCCGAGAGGGCGTGGTCGGCGACGAAGGCCTGCACGGGCTTGACCTGACGCGCGGCGCGGAGGCGATCCGCCAGATCGAAGGCCCCTGCCACCTCGCCACCGAAGCTGTCGATATCGAGCGCGATGCCACGGATCGCCGGATCGGCCAGTGCCGCCTGAAGCTGGGCGGCGATACCCTCGTAAGATGTCAGCCCCGAGGACTGACCGATCCAGGCGCCGCGGTGCACCAGCGTGCCCGCGATTTCGATGACCGCGATCCCGTCCACCACGGCGAAGGGGTGGCCACCATTTCGCGCCTGTCGGTTGGTCAGGTCGTCGCCGAAGAGCGACGCCCGGGCGGGCAGGGTGGCCGCATGCTGATCCTCGGCATTGATCTCCAGCCCATCGATGCTGACTTCCCGCCCCACGATCCGCGGCCCCAGCCCGGACAGGAAGGCCAGCGCCTTGGCAGGATCGACCATCAGGGGTGTGTTGAAGACGCGCTGAGCGATCTGGGTGTGGTGCATCATGCGTCCTCCGCGGGCCGGGGTTCCCGGTCCTCGCCATCCTCTGCGGCATCAGGGTCTTCCGGCTTCTCAGTTGGGTCATCCTGCGCGCCACCACCCGCCGCCTGTGCCGGGGATCCCGGCCGCCGGAAGTCGAGACCCAGTTCCGCCTCGCGTTTTCGTTCGGCCGCGATTTCGTGGTCGACCTGCTCTGCGTCGTATCCCCGCTCCGCGATGGCTTGCGTCCGGGATTTCAGGCCTGCTTCGATCTGCAGGATTTCCGCCGCGGCGTCCTTGGCCGGGTCGATCCAGTCCCATTTCGTGGGGAGCCAGTCGCAAGCGAGGTATTGCCGCCGGTCGGTCGCATATCCCGGCAGGTCGATGGCCCCCGCCAGCGCGGCCATATCCATCCACCGCGTCCAGACCGCGCGGCAGAGCTGATAGACCATCACTGAATGCTGGAAGGCCGAGATGCGGCGGCGGAAGTCGACCAGCGCGATCCGGGTGTTCGAGAAGTTCCCCTTCGCGGTATCGCCCGTCAGATAGCCATAGGGCACGCCCAGCGCCGCGCCGATCTGCAGGAGCGTGCGGTACTGGAAGGGTTCATAAGTGGACCCGGAATCCGGTGTCGAGGGCGTGGTGACATCCTCGCCGGGATCGAGCCGCACGACCTGGCCCGGTTCCACCTCCAGATCATCCTCGGCCGGATCGAGGGCGGTTTCCGGGGCGGGCGACGTGATGAACATCGCAAACATCGCCGCGGTCTTCTTCCGCTCCAGCTCCGCATCGTCATAGAGGTCGAGGGTGAAGAGCTTCACCACCGCCGCGGCGAAGCGCGACACGCCGCGCAACTGGCCCGCCTCTACAGGGTCGAGGATGTGGATCACCTCGGACGCGGGCACGCGCACCGTCTCGCCCGCCAGGCCCGGATCGGTCATGTCGCCGGGGTGGCGGCGCAGGAAATGATAGGCCACGCGCCGCCCGATGCCGTCGAACTCGATGCCCTGCCGGATCGACCCGGCACCGGGCAGGACACGGGTCATGTCCTGGGGCAGCATTTCCGAGGGCAGCATCTGCAGCTGCATCGGCACCGTCAGACCATCTTCGGGACGCCGCGTGCGGATGCGCAGGAATACCTCACCCGCGAGGAACACCTCTCGCGCGGCCCGACGCTGCAGGCCGAAGAAGTCGGTCAGCCCCTCGGCGTCGGCCTCGTCCGTCCAGGCGAGCCAGAGCTTCTGCAGCTCCTCCTTCTTCGCGGCATCAGCGACCTTCGACGACGGCTTGATCCCGTCACCGACGACATGATTGGCAAAAGCATCGACCGCGTTCGCGGCATAGCCGTTGTTCCGGACCAGCCAGCGCGCGCGGGCGGTGATCGTCTCGCCCGAGGCCGCAATCAGCGTGTTCACATGGGCGCGGGTCGCTCGGAACCCGCGCATGCGCCGGTGGGATTGCGCCGCATCGAACCCGCCGATGATGGACCCGAGGCGCGCGCGGAAGGCGTCGAGCACCATGGTCACAGACCCTTCGTGGCCACGGTGCCCCAACGACGGCGGCGGGCAGAGGCGCCGCTGACCGCTGCAATCCGCGCCTCGAGATCGCGAATGGCCGCGGCCAGTTCGGCGTCCGAGCCATAGGTCACGGTCTTGCCGTCGTAGCTGACGCTGCGCAGCCCGGCGAAACGGGCTTCCTGCAGTGCCGTGAGCAGGGCCTGCATGCGTTCCAGGTCCATCAGTCCCTCATGAAATTCGGGGTGTAGGCCCGCCGTTTCCGGCGTGGCGTGGTCAGTGTTCCGGCCTTGGGCTGGGCCGGGTCTTGTGTGGCGCTGTCGGTTGCGGTGGCCGTGGGCATGCGCGTTTCCACGCCAGCTTGCGCCTCGAGCCGCCGCCAGGTGGCTTCGTCCCACCGGTCGGCGCCGAGGATCCACACCGCAGCACGGGCGTAGACCCGGCAGTCCAGCGCCTCGTTCCGCTCGCGCATCTTCTGCCATTCCTGATGGGCATAGCCGCGCTTGTTGCGGATCGTGACCAGCTGCTCGGCCACCAGCTGCTTCAGCCATTCGGTGTCAGCCCAGCCGGGGATGTGCACGGTCCCTGGCGCATCGAGAACGCCCAGCGCCCGGTCTTCGTCCGAGGGGCGTTCGATCCGCAGGAACCGGTAGGTTTCCGCCTTGAACGTCGCCGTGGCCACAGACCAGAGCCTCGCCCCGCGGCGGAGCCGTTTCCCGCCGATGGTGGCATCGACATAGGTAGGGCCAGAAACTGGAGCGGCGCGGTTGAAGCCCTCAAGCCCCTTCAACGGGGCCACCTGTTCGAAGCCAACCTTGCGGGACCAGGCATAGACCGCCGCAGCCTCGTAGCCGGTGTCGATGCCGAGCCGCGCCGCGGTCATGAAGGCGCCGTTGGCATGCTGCCAACTGCGCCCGAGCAAGGCGGTCAGCTTGTCCCAGGCTTCTGGGGCGTCAGGCCCGCCCGGAATGACGATGTGATCGACAAGCCAGGACTCGAGACCCCGGCCCCAGGCCCAGATATCGACCTCGATCCGGTCCCTCTGCACGTCTGCCCCGGCCGTCAGGAACAGCCCGGCCATGGGGACCGTGCCCGGCTTCCACGCTTCGCGCCGATCCGCCAGCCGCTGCCATTCCGGTGCGTCGCCGCTTTCGACCCATGTCTCGCCCAGAAGCGTGTTACGCGCGGCGCGCAGCGTCTCGTCCGACCCTTGGGCCGCCAGCCATTCCCGCGCGACGTCGGACCAGCTTTTCCAGCCCAAGGGCGAGTAGAGCGCCGAGAGGTGGAAGCCGATGGCTTTCGGGTCTGTTGACACGGATGTTGCCCGCCATTCGCCTCGGGCCAGCATTTCGGTCTTGTGGTGCTCGGCGATGGGTCGTTCGCAGCCCTCGCAATGGTAGGCGGCGGTTTCCGGCTTCCCCTTCGCCCAGCGCAGGCGGTCGAACTGCAGCCATTGCATCGCGCCGCAATGCGGGCAGGGCACGAAGTAGCGCCGCTGGTCGGACGCCTCGAATTCCCGCTCGATCCGGCTCAGCCCCCGAATCGTGGGCGTCGAGACCATGAACACCTTTCGCCGGTGCGAGAAGGTGGTGGTCCGGGCCTCGGCCAGGGTGACCGGATCGCCTTCCTCGTCGGCCGAGGCCGGATAGGCGTCGACCTCGTCGAGAAACACATAGCGCGCGGGCATCGACCGCAGGCCGGTGGCGGAGTTGGCACCGGTCAGCACCAGGATGCCGCCGGGAAATTCCTTCGACAGCATCGAATTCCCGGCATCCCGCGACCGCGCCGGGTTCACCCGCTCGCGCAGCGCCGGGCTGTCCGCGATCAGGGGATCAAGACGGCCCCGTGAGGTGCGCTTCGCCAATTCGAGGCTCGGCAGCACCGCCAGCATCGGTCCCGGCGCGTGGTGGATGACGAAACCGATCCAATTGTTCCCGGCCTCGGTCGCGCCCACCTGCGCGGCCTTCATGAAGGTGATGCGCTGGGCCGGGTGGCCGGGGGACAGCGCATCCATGATCTCGCGCAGATAAGGGGCCCGGGCGGTGCGATAGCGCCCCGGCTCGGCCGCGCCGCGTGACGACAGCCAGCGATGCTGATCCGCCCATTCCGAGACCGTCAGGTTCGGGTCGGGGCGCATCCCCTGCCGCCAGACCCTCAGAAGGTCTTCGGCACCGTCGAAGCCGAGGTCGAGGTCGGCCGTCAGGTCGTTGTCGTCATCCTCATCATGCAAGCGAGACCCGGAGGTCGGCGAGGGCGTCGAGCTGTTCGCGGACATGGGCTTCCAGCACCCTCTGCATGATCGCGGTCTCGATCGTCACCGATGCCCCGGATTGCCGTTCCATCTCCGCCATGATCTGCGCCGCCATCAGTGCGGCCACCCGTCCGGGCCAGGTGACCCAGACATCCCGTTCCTGCCGCGCCAGCCGGAACACCAGCGTTTCCGCCCGCGCGCGGTCGACCAGCGCGCCCTTCTTCTTCTGGACGGCCAGCTGGCGTTCCTGCGCCGCGTAAACTGTGAGCGCCGTGCGGGCCTTGATGTAGGACGTCGTGTCACCGGGGCCGCTGGCCAGCCCATCGCCACCAAGCGACCGGCGTTGCTGGTCGGGGTCCGTCATTTCCGCCCGCCGCACATCCGAGGCCGCTGCGTTGATCGACCCGTCGTCATGGATCACCAGCCGCCCGTTCTTGCGCGCCTTCTGCACCCCGCCGCGGGACAGGCCGGAATGCGCAGCATACTCGCGTTCGCTCATGCCCTTCATGGCGCAGATAATCCGATCAACCCAATGATATTGCTTGGTATTCAGTTGATTAGAGGGCGCGAAAGAGCGAGTCTGATCCCAAGGGAACGATGCAACTCACCGAAGGATGCCACCGCCATGACCACCCGTCGCGCCGCCGACAATTCCAAAGCCCTCGACGCCTTCATCGCCGCCAGGGCCGAGATCGACACCATGCTGGAGCGCCTGAAGGCCCTCAGCGACGACCACTTCGAGACCCACCCCGACGAGATCCATTGGGGCCATGTCGGCACCCTGAAGCTCTACGCGGGTCTGCTGCGCCAGATTACCGATAGCGCCTTCAAGGAAGGCGAACACGCCGCCTGACGCGCCCACGTGGCACGACGGCCGCCCCGTCTGGTGATGGGGCTTGCCTCCGTAGAAGGCGCGCACGCCGCGCGCCACGGCGCCCGGAGGCCTCGATGACCACCCCATCCGACACCCAGTCCCTGATCCTGTCCCGCGCTTCCACCCGGCCCGGCAACCTCGCCTTGCCGCTACCCGAGAGGCTGGTCGGCGCCGCCGCCAAGATGGTGGTCGGCAAGATGATCGCCCGCGGCTGGCTCGAGGAAGTCGAGGCCAACTTGCGCCGCGGCGAGCCGATGTGGCGCGAGACCGGCGATGGCCACGGCACCACGCTGATCGCCACCGAGGCCGGGCTCGAGGCCATCGGGATAGAGCCGGTGGTGGTCAGCGCCGTAGCAAGTGCGCGGAAGGCGAAGCCGAAGCCGGGACAGGCGCAAACGCCTGACGATGTAGCGAAACCCGTCGCCATTCGTCCCGGCACCAAGCAGGCGCAGATCATCGCCATGCTCCAGCGCCCTGAGGGCGCGACGGTCGCCGAGATTGTCGCGGCGACGTCTTGGCAAGCCCACACCGCGAGGGGTGCCATTTCCGGGGCGATCAAGAAGAAGCTGGGCCTGCCCATCGCCGCAGAGAAGGTCGAGGGCAGGGGGACGGTCTACCGTCTCTCGCCGCAGTGACACGCAAATGAAGAAGCGGGGGCGACTTTCGTCACCCCCGCTCCAATCGTCATGTCTACCGAACTTGCGTTCAGGCGAGGACGAGGTTCGTCGCGGATTCCCGACCATTGCGGTCGGTTTCCATGTCGAACGTCACGGCCTGGCCGTCATTCAGCTGACGGATCCCGGCGCGTTCCATCGCGCTCACATGGACGAACACGTCCTTGGAGCCATGCGCCGGAGCGATGAAACCGAAACCCTTGGTGGCGTTGAACCATTTCACGGTGCCATTGGCCATCGTGATGTCTCCTTGTTTGTGTGCCACCCGCAACATCGCGGTGGCCCGGCTCAGTGTCGTCAGAGTCGCAACTGAAGCCGTGAGGAGACAGAAGGTCGAAAGATGAGGCATTGCCTTACCCAAGTGCCCATCGGTCAGCGTGATTACAAGGTGCGGGCCAGAATAAACCCTCGAACGCTGGCGCGGCAGTTCAGCGCCATCGTCCGAACATCCTCCTTAAGACATAGCCGCGCACCAGCGATACGCCGGTGAACGCCAGGCCGATGGCCAGCTTATCGCCCAGCGCGATGTGAATGCCGAAGACCGGAAATACCGCGATCTGCAGTCCGACCGCGAGGGCATAGCCGACGATCACGTTTGTTGCGGCCTCGATCAGAGACATGCGGCGGGACTGGGTCATGCGCGCTTTCTCGACCGGCGCGCAGGCGTTGTCGCCGCCTCGGCTTCCGTGATTCGGCTGGCCGTCCGCCCCGTCGCCATCTCCCACCGCCGTATGGCGACGTCACAATAGACCGGGTCCAGTTCCACCGCGCAGCAGTGCCGCCCGGTGCGTTCAGCCGCGATCAGCTGGGTGCCGGAGCCGCAGAAGGGTTCGAACACCAGGTCGCCGGGGTCGGTGAAGGCTTCCAGAACCGCCTCGACCAGTGCCACGGGGAACACGGCCGGGTGCGATCCGGCGGCGCCCAGCCCGCCCTTGTGGCGCATGATGCGGAACACAGAGTCGGGGATACGATGGCTCTGGATCGCGTTGCCGTAACCGGTCTTGCGGTGGACCCTGCCATCCGCACCGCGCAGGCCGCCGCCGCCGAGGGTTTCGCCCGCGTGCTTGCTCTCGACCGTCTTGTTCGGCTTCCGAGGCTGGCGGTTGAAGTGGAAGATGAACTCGTGCGACGGGGCGAGCCGCCCGTTCCAGTCGCCGGGCAGGCCGGGCCCTTGGTCCCAGACATACCAGCCGAACCGCCGCCAGCCCTGCGCGCGCATCCAGTCGAGCCAGCCCTCCCAATAGGGGATCCACTCGCCGTCCCGATGGACGATGCCTAGGTTCACCAGCAGCTGGGCATCGTGGGTGACGGGCGCCGCGGCGAAGACACCCTGCATCAGGGCATCCCAATCGCCGACCTTCTCCTTCGCCGCGCCATAGTCGCGCTGCTGCGCATAGGGCGGCGAGGTGAACATCAGCGAGGCCTGCGCCGCGTCCATCAGCCGCGCCACCACGGCCGGGTCGGTGGCATCGCCGCAGATCAGGCGGTGATGCCCGAGCTGCCAGATGTCGCCGGGGCGGGTAATAGGTTCGGCCGGGGCCTCCGGGATGGTGTCGGCTGTGTCATCGTCGATGGACGCGCGGTCGTCGGCATCGTGCAGCAGAGCGTCCAGCTCGTCCTCGGGGATCCCGATCAGCCCGAGGTCGAAGTCCGCGGCGATCAGGCCCCGCAGTTCCTCGAGCAGCAGTGCCTCGTCCCATCCGCCCAGTTCGGTCAGCTTGTTGTCGGCGATCCGATAGGCGCGGCGCTGAGCCTCTGTCAGATGACCCAGCACGATCACCGGCGCCTCGGCCAGACCCAGCCGGGCCGCGGCCAGGATGCGGCCATGGCCCGCGATCAACTCCCCATCCGCGGCGACGAGGCAGGGCACGGTCCAGCCGAACTCGGCCATGCTGGCGGCGATCTTCGCCACCTGGTCGGCATCGTGGGTCTTGGCGTTGCGGGCGTAAGGCCGGAGACGGGCCAGGGGCCAGAGTTCGATCCGGCCGGGTGGCATGATCATGACGTAGGTCCAGCCAGCGGTGTGCAGACTATCAGCGTGGTTCGGCCGGGGAGATACCAGCTCGGGAAATCCTCGGGCCAGGTGGCGCGAAGCCCGTGAAGCGCAGCCGTGGCCTCGGTGTCCTGACGCTTCGCGGCATCGAAAGTACCGTAGAGATGCGCGGCCACCGCGGCGGCCTTCCGGTCCCTGCGGTAGAAATACCCGTGGTCGACAAGCTCGCGCGGCCAGGGATCGACGTGATAGCCGCGCCCGTTGAACAATCCGCCCCGCGCCAGCACCGAGGGCGAGAAGGCGGACTTGGACAGGTGCCAGCCATGGCGTTCGCCGAACAGCACGGCCAGGCGCTGGCGCGTCGCCTGCAAATCCTGTTGCAACGCATTGATCCGGGGATAGCCCTTCGCGTCGCGAATCTTCTCCTGGAACTCGGTCACCGCGCTGGCAAGGGCGGCGACTTCGTCATGGCTGGTTGCGGCGTACCGGAGGGCAAGGGTGCAGTTCATGCCGCCAGTCTCCTGGACTTGAGGGCGGCGTAAGTCTCGCCGGTCTCCGCCAGCACCGCCTCGTGACCCGTGAAGGATTGCCAGCGCTCGATGGCGACATCGACATAGGCCGGGTTCAGTTCCACGCCGAAGCACACCCGCCCGGTGGTTTCGGCCGCGATCAGTGTTGTGCCCGATCCCATGAAAGGCTCATAGACCGCCTGGCCGGGGCTCGAGTTGTTAAGGATCGGACGGCGCATGCACTCGACCGGCTTCTGGGTGCCGTGGACCGTGTCGGCATCCTGATCCCGGTTGGCGATCTGCCACAGCGTGGTCTGCTTGCGGTCCCCGGCCCAGTGACCCTTTCCCTTGGCGCGCACAGCATACCAGCAGGGTTCGTGCTGCCAGTGATAGTCGCCGCGGCTGAGGACCAGCCGGTCCTTCGCCCAGATGATCTGCGACCGGATAGCGAAACCCGCGGCCGTCAGGCTGTCTGCCACCGTCCCGGCATGCAGCGCGCCGTGCCAGACATAGGCGACGTCGCCGGGGAACAGCGCCCATGCCTCGCGCCAGTCTGCCCGGTCGTCGTTCAGCACCTTGCCGGTGCGCTTGGTCTTGGCTGCGCCCGCGGCGTTGCGCCAGGAGGGATCGTACTCCACGCCATAGGGCGGGTCGGTGACCATCAGCTGGGGGCGCACATCGCCCAGCAGCCGCCCGACCACATCGGCCGCAGTGCTGTCGCCGCAGATAAGCCGGTGCGCGCCCAGTTGCCAGAGATCGCCCGGCAGCGACACCGGCGTGACCGGCATTTCCGGAACATCGTCCTCGCCCTCGACCGGACCATCGCCGCCCAGCGCCTCCGGATCCCGCAGCAGCGCGTCGAGGTCATCGTCGCTGATGCCAAGGAGTGTCAGGTCGAAAACCTCGGCCAGCAGCCCTGCGATCTCGTCGCGGAGCATGGCCTCGTCCCATTCGCCCAGTTCCGTCAGCTTGTTGTCGGCGATCCGGTAGGCCCGGCGCTCGGCCTCGTCGAGGTGGCTGAGCCGGATCACCGGCACCTCGGTCAGCCCGAGCATGGTCGCGGCCAGCACGCGGCCATGGCCCGCGATCAGCTCGCCGTCGTCGGCCACCATGCAGGGCACGGTCCAGCCGAACTTGGCCATGCTGGCGGCGATCTTCGCCACCTGGTCGTCGCCATGCATCTTGGCATTGCGGGCATAGGGGCGCAGCCGGGCAATCGGCCAGGTTTCGATCTGGCTCGGCGCGAAGACGAGGTCCATGGGGCGGGGCTCGGGATGTGTGGGAGGGTAATTGAAAAGCGCCCGCGAGGGGGTTCCTCCGGGCGCAATTCTTCGATGATCAAGGGGTAGGTCAATGGGGGCACATCTGTCAACCCAAAAAGTGAAGCGGATTCAAAAGCTTCTAGCAAATTGGCTTTCGGCGGTGGCTTCCGGCCACCTGGCTTCCCCGGAGGTGGATTCCCTGGCTTCCCGCCGGGAATCCACCCCGGCCAGATCGTGATTCCGCAAGTCGCTGATCTGACTCACGAATTCCGGCATCAGCGCACAAGGTGGCTTCCGCCTGGCTTCCCCGGTGAAAACGCCTCACGCTAGCGAACCGCCGCGCTGCGCCCCCCCGCATACGTTCAGGTCCGGGGAGGAACCAGAGGAGGGGGGGATCATTGCGCACATAGCTTCGCATCTTCGAGCGTACTGGCATAGATCAGGCAGCTTTCAATGTCGTCCAGCCGCGCTGCCATCTTCTTGGCAATCTCGAGATTCTCGTTGAAATCGTCGACCAGCTCATTGTGTTTGCGCAGAAGGGAATCATGTGCTTCGACGCATTCGGTTACGTTTGATTTGCAGGTGAACCCCTCGTAGTTGCACTGGTACTGATCGAAGCAGGCAGCGTTGCGGTCGACGCACATTCCGCTGCTCGAGCAAACCTTGTCGCCGTAGTCCAGGCAAGCGGGCTGCGTGCCTATTCGACAAGAGAAGCTCTGTCCCAGAGCTGGCGAAGCGGCCGCGATGGCCAGTAGCGGTATCAGAGTTCGCATCAGCTTGGTTGCCACGACCTATGACCCCGACATTTCCGACAGCATCGCCTCGGCCTGCGCTAGGACACCGCGCACTGCGGCATCCTCGAGGTCTGGCGGATAACCAAATTTCCTTAAGATGCGCTTCACGAGCACCCGCAGTCTCGCCCTAGCGCTGTCGCGGTGCGCCCAGTCAATGCTGACGTTGGCCTTGAGTCCCTTCAGCAGTTCATGGGCTATGATTTTCAGCTGGTCGTTGCCGAGCACGTCAACTGCACTCTGGTTGTCAGCCAGCGCGTCGTAGAACGCGACTTCCTCGGGTGTCAGCCCGGATTCCTCTCCTCGGCTGCGGGCGTCTCGCACGTCCTTGGCCAGGGCAATGAGTTCCTGCAGCACCTCGACCGTGCTGATGGCATTGGTGTGGTAGCGCGCGATGGCTTCTTCCAGCCGTTCCGAGAACTTGCGGGTCTCGATCACATTCGACCGGCTGCGCGACCGGATCTCGTCGTTCAGGAGTTTCTTCAGTGCTTCGAGGGCGAGGTTCTTCTTCTCCATCTGCCCGACTTCGGCAAGGAACTCATCCGACAGAATGGAGATGTCGGGTGACGACAGCCCCGCCGCGGACAGGATGTCGACGATTTCGGTCGAGGCGACGGCACCGTTGACGATCTGGCGGATGGCCAGATCACGATCGACGACCGAACGGCCGGAGGTGCCGGAAGCCTTGATCATCGCCGCTCGGACGGTCTGGAAGAAGCCCACTTCGTCGCGAACCTCGCGCGCGGTGTCGCTTGCCGAGCAGAGAGCGAATGCTTTCGAGAGTGCCAGCACCGCATCCTGATATCTGCGGTGCGCCGCCTTCTTGGCTTCTTTGTCGGTTTCGCGCTGGGCAGCTTCGTCCTGTTTGGCCAAGATCCAGTTCAGTGCCTCTGCCAAGGCGACAAGCCGTTGGTGCGGGGTGCCGGTCAGCCCATGTGCATAATCGAAGCCGTGGAACATGGCGCGCACGACGTCTAGTCGTTCCAGAAGGGCGGCGACAGCTTCGGCCTCGTCGATCCCTGCCTGTTCCTGGTCGGACTTGGAATACTGGCCCAGCGCGGACTTCAGGTTCTGGGCGATGCCGATATAGTCGACGATCAGCCCCGCGGGCTTGTCGCGAAAGACTCGGTTCACCCGGGCGATGGCCTGCATCAGCCCGTGGCCCCGCATCGGCTTGTCGATGTACATCGTGTGCATGGCGGGACTGTCGAAGCCGGTCAGCCACATGTCCCGCACGATCACCAGCTTCAGGGGGTCCTTCGGATCCTTAGCCCGCTTGGCAAGCAAGTCGCGCCGGGCCTTCCCGCCAATATGGGGTTGCCAGGCTTCAGGATCCGAGGCTGAGCCGGTCATCACGATCTTCACCAGCCCGGCATTGTCGTCCTCGGAATGCCAGTCGGGCCGCAGTGCGACGATCTGGTTGTAGAGGTCGACGCAGATGCGGCGGCTCATGCAGACCACCATGGCCTTGCCGTCCATCGCCTGCACTCGCGCCTCGAAATGGGCGACAAGATCCTCGGCCACCATGCGCAACCGCTTTTCCGCTCCGACAAGCGCCTCGACTGTCGACCATTTCCGCTTCAGGCGTTCCTGTTCGCTGACGGCTTCGTCCTCGGTCAGTTCCTCGATTTCGGCATCAACCTTCGGTTTTTCAGCGTCGGGCAGTTCGATGCGCGCCAACCGGCTTTCGTAATAGATCGGGACGGTCGCCCCGTCCTCGACGGCGCGGCTGATATCATAGACGTCGATGTAATGGCCGAACACAGCAGGGGTGTTCACATCGTCCTGTTCGATCGGCGTGCCGGTGAAGCCGATAAAGGATGCATTGGGCAGAGCGTCGCGCAGGTGCTTGGCGAAGCCATAGGCGATTTCACCGGATTTCTCGATCCGGGCCTTGAACCCATACTGGCTACGGTGCGCCTCGTCCGCGATGACGACCACATTGCGGCGGTCGGTCAGCAGCGGATAGGCCTCGCCCTTCTCCGGCGCGAATTTCTGGATCGTGGTGAACACCACCCCGCCCGAGGCGCGCGACAGCGCCTTTTGCAGATCCTCGCGGCTGTCGGCCTGCACCGGGGTCTGGCGGATCAGGTCACGGCACATGGAGAAGGTGCCGAACAACTGGTCGTCAAGGTCGTTGCGGTCGGTGATCACCACGATGGTCGGGTTTTCCATCGCGGGTTCACGCACCAGCTGGCCCGCGTAAAAGGCCATGAGCAGGCTCTTGCCCGATCCCTGCGTGTGCCAGATCACCCCCACTTTGCGGTCGCCCCCGGAACGGCTGGCTTCCACCGTGCTGGCCACGGCCCGCTTCACGGCGTGGAACTGATGATAACCCGCGATGATCTTGGCAATGCCACTGGGCGCGTCTCCAAAGACTGTGAAATCCTGCATCAGCGACAAGAGGCGCGGCCGCGCGAAGACCCCGTCGATCAGCACCGACATTTCCGGCGCGCCCTTGGGCGCAACACCAGCGCCATCAGTGGTGCGCCAGGGCATGAAACGTTCCAGATCGGCGGTCAGGGAGCCGATGCGCGCCTGCACGCCATCGGTCGTGACAAGCACGGCATTGGCCCGGAAGAGCGATGGGATCTGCGCTTTGTAGGTCTGCAGTTGGTTGAACGCTGCGCCCAGCGTGGCGGTCTCGGCCCCTGGCTTCTTCACCTCGATCACACCCACCGGCAGACCGTTCAGGAACACCACCACATCCGGGCGCCGGTTGTTGCCGTTCTCGATCACAGTGAACTGCGCGATGGCCAGCCAGTCGTTCAGCGCATCCTCAGGGTCCACCAGCCGCACGGCATCGCCGCGGATCGTGCCATCCTCGGCCCGATATTCCACCGGAACGCCCTCGATCATGAACCGATGCAGGCGACGGTTCTCCTCGATCAGCGAGGGGCGGTCGCTGGCCACCACGCGCCGCAACGCATCCTCACGCGCATCCTCGGGAATTTGCGGGTTCAGCCGCGCCATTGCCTCGCGGAGGCGCCCGGCAAGGATCGTGTCGGAGTATGCGTCGCGCTCGGGTGTATGGCCGTCTGGGCCCGAAACCGAATCGTTCAGGCAAACATAGCCCAGCGCGCCCAACTGATCGAGCAGGACGGCTTCGACTTCCGCTTCGGTCAGGGTCGCCATCAGGCCGCCTCCTCATCGTCTGTCACGGGAGGCAGCGAAGCATCACGGCACAAACCCAGCACATATTTGTAGGCTTCACGATCGACGCCAAAAAGCAGGCGGGAGGGCTCTACCGTGAGGTCCAGCGTTTCTCCCCCCGGCAGTCGCAGGGTTACATCCAGCCACCCATCCTCACTGCTGGCAGCCTCAGCCTCGACGTGAAAATCGATGAGGGCATTCGAGTTGGGGAAACGTTCGTAAGGCTCAAGCGTAGTGCCTGGATCGGATTCGCGCTCGAGATAAGCCTCATGCAGGAACGTCACGAGCGCATCAGCGGCAAGCACTGCTGCCCGGCGGTGGTGGGCTGAAAGTTTTTTTGCGAAGCCTTCTTTGCCGTGGCTTACTGGTCCTGCTTTGTCCCGGAACTTTCCCAAGGCGTCCACCAGATCGAAATGCCTTGAAATCACCTTGCTGAATGGATCATCGCGGACTGATTGGATTTCCAGCAGCATAAGGCCAGCCGACACCCAATTGTTAAAGCTTGGGCTCTCACCTTTGATTGGGCTGTTTTTCCAATCCTTGATTGGGTTCACGGGATCATCCAGGGTCTCGATGATGACACGGCAAGCACATTCGACAAGGCTTTTTGAAGCGTCAATGCATGCATCATTGCCATCGGCAAAGGTCTGTTTCAGCGTTTCAAATGTCTGTTGGAGCATCGGGGCATGTTTCCAATGGTCGCAGAACTGCTCGATGCCCGGATACCAATCGCTACTCATTCGCCCGACACTCCATCAGTCGCCACCGCTAACTTGACGCTTCGCCTGCATGACGGCCGACAGGACAACATCAAGATCCGCGACACTGCGCAGGGTGAAACGGACCAGATCGGCTCGGCCGAGTAAGGTCATGTCTTCCAGTGCGGAATGGCGTCCATACTGCATGCCGCCGCCCTTCGCCGGAACTTTGTAGAGGTCCGCCTTTGGATAAGGCTCTGCAACGAGGGAGCCTTTAGGAATCGCGGCGACTTGCGCTGCCAGCGCCCACAGATGAGGCTCGGTTTCGGGGTGCTTTTCGAACATCAGCTCGATCGGTGCATCATGGAGCGACCGCATCTTGTATCTGTTGGCATAGGCGGCTTGATGGCCTAGGCGATGTTCCTCGGCGATGCTGTCCAGACGGGAGACGATGGCCCGCTTGAGGTTGGCTCGTGAACCCTCTGTCATGCGTGTTCCGCCTCTTCGGAATTGATGTCGGCCACCCGCAACTCCCCCGACATCAGGCGCGGCAGGAGGAGGTCACGGGTCTGGGCGAGGGTGCGGGATTCGGTTGCGTTCTTCACTGTTGCATCGATCAACGACCGGGCGATCTCGCCGAATGCAGATAGCAGTTCCGTTCCCGGGTGAAGCAGCCGGAAGGTGTCGATGTCGCCCTTGCCGAGATGGATAACCGTCGTGCCGACTTTGCCACGTTCGAAAAACGCGAGAGGTTCGATCAGGGCTTCGGCCAAGAATGCTGTCGGAACACCGGGCCGCGGTTCAAAATGGCATACGCGCTGGTTCAGCCAAGCGGGCGCGCCTTTCCAGACGTGCAAACGAAACTCGCCGTCCATGCCGACCACAATATCTCCGGGTTCGATCAGATGGCCTTTGGGGTGAACCTCTTCTGTCCACACACCGGGTTCGTGGGTGGCGAGGTCCCTGATACGGATCAGCGGAATTCCAGCGCTATCTGTGTTGAACTGCTTCGACGCAAAAGGGGCGCCGTAAACGACGTTGGCGAAGTCATAGACCGAGCGCACCTCCCACCCCTCCGGCTTGCCCTCGGCGTCGAGGCGGTTTGGGAAGAGCGACCAGAGATCGGGGGAGATGTAGGGGGGGCGGCCTTCCATCTTGGCGCGGGTGGGGCCGAAATCGACGAACCAGTCGCGGAACAGCGCCCGCGCCATGGCCTCGAGCGTGGCGTTCATCTTCCGGTTCAACTCGATCTTGTCGATGAGCCCAAAGGCGACATCAACGATCGCTTGCTGAGCGCCAAGTTCAGGTAGCTGAATAGGCAGCTTGCGTTGCTCCGTGATGGGCACTTGGTTTCTTGTCGTCTGCGCCATCACAAAGCTAAGCTGTTCCTGAAATTCTCGGCTCGAAAAATAGAGCGCGAGAAACTCAGGGAGTATTCTTGAGCGGTCAACCCGGAACTGGGTGAGCGATGTCCCGATAACCGCTGTCTCTTGACCTTCTGGGACAATGGCTACTCTTCCAACGGTGGCGTTATGAGAAAGCAGTACATCTCCACCTTCGACAAAGCCGAACTTGAAGGTTTTTGCCTTTTCGCGAGAAAGGCGTGGAGCACCTTGATAGTCTATGGTCCAATCCGAGATGGATTTGGCCGTTAGGAACGGCAGACCATCAGTGCCAAAATCATCTACGCGCGGGTAGTTTGCGCCATGATTGCCGTCTTTGTGGACCTGAATCGCACCTGAGCTAATCAGCGTGCCGATCGTAGCCTTATGCCACCCCTCCCTCAAAGCCCAATCCCCGCCAGCCGCGCCCGGATCGTCTCCGTCAATTCGGCGGCCTCGGCAAACTGCGCCTCCAGTTGCTCCTGAAGCGCGGCGAACCGTTCGGCAAAGGGCGTTTCGTCCTCCTCCGCCGCCTCGGCCCCCACATAGCGGCCCGGGGTCAGGACGTGGCCGTGGGACCGGATTTCCTCAAGGCTCGCCGATTTGCAGAAGCCCGGCACGTCGGCATAGCCCTCGCCCAGCCGCCAGGCGTGGTAGGTGTCCGCGATGCGGGCGATGTCGGTATCGGAAAACTCTTTCCGCGTGCGGTCCACCATGAAGCCCAGCTTGCGGGCGTCGATGAACAGCACCTCGCCGCGCCGGTCGCGCAGTTTGCGGTCCCGCGCGATGCCGTTCGACTTGTCCTTCGCCAGAAACCACAGGCAGGCCGGGATCTGGGTGGAATAGAACAGCTGCCCCGGCAGGGCGATCATGCAATCCACGACCTCGCCCTCGATCATGGCGCGGCGCATCTCGCCCTCGCCCGACTGGGTGGAGGACATTGAGCCATTCGCCAGCACCACCCCCGCCGTGCCGGTGGGGGACAGGTGATGCAGGATGTGCTGCAGCCAGGCGAAGTTGGCGTTGCCCGCGGGCGGGATGCCATATTTCCAGCGCGCATCCTCACGCAGCCGCTCGCCGCCCCAGTCCGAGATGTTGAAGGGCGGGTTGGCGAGGATCACATCGGCGCGCAGGTCAGGCAGTTCGTTCTTATGGAAGGTGCCCTCGGAGTTCCAGCGGATGTCGGCGTCGATGCCGCGCACGGCGAGGTTCATCTTGCACAGCCGCCACGTGGTATAGTTCGATTCCTGCCCGTAGATGGCGATGTCGCCCAGACGACCGCCGTGCGCCTCGACGAACTTTTCCGATTGCACGAACATGCCGCCCGATCCGCAGCAGGGGTCATAGACGCGGCCTTTGTAGGGTTCCAGCATCTCAACCATGGTGCGCACGACCGAGCGGGGGGTGTAGAACTCACCCCCGCGCTTGCCCTCGCTGCCCGCGAACTGGCCGAGGAAATATTCGTAGACCCGGCCCAAGAGGTCGCGCGCCTTGTCCTTTCCCTCGCCCAGCGCGATGCCGGAGATCAGGTCGATGAGTTCGCCCAGCATGACGGCGTTGAGGGCCGGGCGGCCGTAGTCCTTGGGCAGAACGCCCTTGAGCGAGGGGTTGACCTTTTCGATGGCGATCATCGCCTCGTCGATCAACTTGCCGATGTTGGGTTGCTTGGCGCTGGCCTGCAGATGCGACCAGCGCGCCTCGGGCGGCACCCAGAAGATGTTGTCGGCGAGGTATTCGTCGGGATCCTCGGCGCCCTCGGGGTATTCGGTCAGCAGCGCCTGGCGTTTCATCTCGAACCCGTCCGAGATGTGCTTGAGGAAGATCAGACCAAGGGCGACGTGCTTGTAATCGGACGGCTCCATGTTGCCACGCAGCTTGTCCGCGGCTTTAAAGAGGGCGGCTTCAATGCCGAGGTCCGAGCCGTTGTCGATTGATGCCATTGTGAAATCTGCCCCGCGGTAAGTCTTTTCCAGACGGTATTTCAGCCGGAGGGCGAAATCCAGCCGCTAACAGCGGCTTGGCTGTGATCTTTCCCACGGGCGCGCCTTCGGCATCGCCGCCGTCACCTCGACCTCCCGCAACATACCGCCCATGATCAGCCCGTCCCGCACCCAGCCCAGCGCCTGCCACCAGTCGTCATAGCCGCGACGGGCAGCGTCGATCTGCTGCGGGTGGGGCGAGAAGGTGACCGGGCAGGCCAGGATGTCGATGGTCTTCCAAGTGGCGCGCGCGCCCGGGCCACGAACACGGATGCGCTCCGTGCCTACGACGATGGCCCCCGCATGCGTGCCGTGCTGGTTCTGCTTCACGATGTTGGGCACGCAGCGCGGGACGGCGCCGGGCATCCAGTCTGGGGTCAGCCCGGCGCGGGCCAGTTCGGCGACGCGGATCGCCATGCGCTTGCCGCCGAGGGTGTCGGGGATCCCGGCGACGGTGGCGGCGATGACCTCGGCGTCCTCGTGGGTGTAGCCGCCGATCTTGTGCTGTCCGCCGTCGATCTTGCAGCCCAGCACGGCGCGTTGCAGGAGGACGTATTCCAGGCCGAAGCCGAAACCTTCCTCGGTGACGTCCGGGGGCAGGGGCAGTTCCAGCTGCGCCTGTTCGATCCGGAAGGCCCATTCCAGCGCCGCCTGCACGCCCAGCGCGCGCTTGATCCTGGTGCCGCTGACGCGGCCGTGGAAACTCATGGCTGCAATCCTTCAAGGAAATCCATCTGTGCCGGGCGCTGGGCTGCATCCATCGGCCGCCAGATCCACGGGCCCGAGGCCATGGGCAGCTGCGAGAGAGCGCCACGCATGTGCTGCTGCCAGAGGGTGAACTCCGTTACCGAGCAGGCGCAGAGCGCGTGCCCGATGGGCCAGCCCATCAGCCATCCGACGAAGAGCGGGTTCAGCCGCCGCCGCGACCGGCCCCTCAGGATCCGCCGCGAGACGGCGCGCCCATGCAAGGCAATCATCGAAGCCCAGAGCGGGCGCGAGATCGGGGCGTGCGGCGAGGACCGCGGCCCATCCGGCGAGGTCGCCGGGGCCGGGCGGGTGAAGCCCTGCTCCGCCCGGTAGTGCAGCAGGTCCATCCGGGACTTGCCGTCGGTGCGGGTGATGCTCGCCTCGCTCGACCCTTTCCAGTTTTGCGCCGCCGGGGTCGGCCAGTGGTTCGGCAGGGCTTTCGCGATGCCCAGCGCCAGCGCTTCCGCCTTCCGGGTGAAGTCGCTGTTCCCGGCCGGGTTGTAGCGGCCGGTGCCGGGGTGCAGGCTCATCGGTGTGGGCCAGGATGAAGATGCGGAGCCGCTCGTGCGGCGCGCCGACCTCTGCCGCCGAGAACAGGCCCGCCGCAGGCGTGTAGCCCATGCCCCAAAGCTCTCGCAGGACAGTCTCGAGCCCGAGGGTGACGTGACCGGCGACGTTTTCCAGGAAGACCCATTCCGGGCGGCATTCGCGGATGACGCGGGCGACGTCGGGCCAGAGATGGCGGGGATCGTCCGCGCCGCCACGCTTTCCGGCCGCGCTGAAGGGCTGGCAAGGGTAGCCTGCGAGGACGGCATCGAATGCGCCACGGAAAGGGCGGGCGTCGAAACTGCGCAGGTCGGTCCAGATCGGGGCTGGGGCGAAATACCCGGCGCGCTGGGCGGCGATGAGGACCGCCCTTGGCCAGGCTTCCCATTCGACGAAGGCGCGGGTGTGATAGCCGGGTTCGGCGAGCATGAGGCCCAGATCAAGTCCTCCGCCGCCTGCGCAGAGGGACAATCCGTACCGGGGACGTGACACCATGCCATTCACCGCACCCCGCGCTCGCGCAGGCGTTCGGGCGTGACCAGCCCCCTCGCCAGCATCGCATCGCGCATGGTGTTGCTGATCGCGCTGACCGGCAGATAGCGGTCGGAGTTGACCAGATCGGCGTAGAAGGCGGGGAGGTCGGTGATCGGCTTCGTGGCCGGGGCCGTCTTCGCCTTCCGGCGCTTGCGCCCGGCATCCTCGACCTTGCGCTGGGCGGCGCGCTGCATGGCGCGATCCAGTGCTTTCGGCCCATCGGGCGGTTCGGGATGCTCCTGGCGGGATGCCTCGGCCGTGGCGATGATCTCCGCCTCGGTCAGTCCGAGTTCATCGCGCCAGCGCTGGACGTGCAGCCGAGGCGGCCAGCCTTGCCACCAGCCGGGCAGGGCGGCGGGGTCGAGGCCCAGCGCCTCGATCAGGTTCCCGAAGACCTCATCGGAGATCGCCTCGCGCGCCTGCGCGCCCTCCTCCTCCTTTACTGGTTTACTTAGAGGTTCCCTTACAGGGTTAGTGTCCGAAATCCGGACACGGCTTTCGGGATTTTCCGGACACGGCTCGGCCGAAAAATCGGACACGGGACTCGCCTCATCCCCGTGTCCGAAATCCGGACACGGCAAGGCATCGGCCATGGCGTCATCGTCACAAACATCGGTACTGTCGCGGCTTTCTACGTCCTGATCCTGTCCGTGTCCGGTTTCCGGACACGGCACCACAGCCACAGGTGTGAAGCCCGGCTCAAACCCCAGGATGTAGCGGGTGGGCAGCTGGCGCTTGGTCACAGGGTCCAGCCGCGGCACCCGCCGCAGCAGACCCACGGCCTCCAGCTGGCCAAGGTGATCGTTCAGCGTTGATCGGCTGATCTCGCAGTCATGCGCCAGCCGGTCCTGTGAGGGGAAGCAGCCGTAGTCGGGGTTGAACCGGTCGCAGAGGTGCCAGAGCACGATCTTGGTCGTCGGCTTCAATCCGCGCTGCTTGATGGCCCAGTTGGTGGCCTCGTGACTCATGGCGCGGGCCTCCGCGGGGCAGGAGCGATACGCGTGGTGAAGCCTTGATCGGCCAGCGCGCCCAGCGCCTCGTCGAGACTGCGCACCAGCGCCCAGCCGAACCCATGCGCCCGCACCGCATCGCGGAACGCCTCCTGTTCCGGCCGCAATCGCCCCTTCGGAGCCTTCAGTTCGAGGAACAGGACGCGGCCGTCGCAGAGCACCATCAGATCGGCGAACCCGGCATGGACGCCCATGCCGACAAGGATCGCCTGGCGCTTCGCCCCGCGGGGCCCGGCCTCGGTCACCTCGTTGGCGCAGTGGTGGATGATGGCGCTGCGGGGCAGGGCGATGCGCAGCGCCTGCACGACCGCACGCTGCAAATCGGCCTCGGGGGTGCCGCGGCGTTTCATCGCACGGCCCTCCCCTGGTCTTCGCGCTGGGCGCGCCGCACCGGCCGCCGCGCGTCAACGACCACCAGAAGGCGCTGGGCATCAGCACGTTCGTCCGGGGTCTCGCCATGTTGGACCAGCACGTTGCAGGCGAGCCGGATCAGGAGATCGCTGTGATGTGCGACATCGGCGAGGACGGCGCGGGCCTCGGCCACGCGGTCGGCGGGCCAGGCGGAACTGCGGGGGTGGATCGTCATGGCCGCCCCCGCGTCTTGCGCACCGGGTGAGCCTGTTCCTGCGCCCGGATCCACTCCTGGATGGCGGCGCGGCGATAGAAGATCTTTCGACCTATGCGTGTGCAGGGCGGACCCTGACGGCGGGCTTCCCACCGCGACAAAGTGTCTGTGGTCAAATCCAGTGCGCGGGCCAACTGCTCGCGGCTGATCCAGTCGGCCAAAAGGTCAGGGACCTCCTCCACTGGGTCGTTTTGCATGTCCTTCATCGGCTGCTCCGTTCGCCTCGCGCCCCTCTGCCGGGGGCGGTTTCAGCGAAGCAGAGCGTGAGGACCGGAAGACAGGCGGAAGGTGGAACTGGCCGCTATCTCCCAATTCCACCCCTTGTATTATTGGACTTTCAGCGGCTGGCGCGCGACGCGACAGGCGTTGCCGCAGCCTTCTCAGGGCATTCCAAGCGCCGCTTCCTGGCGACGATCCGCGCTTCGTCGACACCGCTCCGACAGCTTGGGGCTGATTGGGCGGCGCTGAGGCGGTTTCGCCGGTTTCGCAGGGACCGGAATTGCCGGAATGGACCATTCCGGTCGGGTTCCGACGGTTCTGGATGATATCCACAAGTTCTTTTTTTGTTCTGGTACGCCAGTGCAGGATTCTGGTTGATCGTTCGCCTTCAGGATGCGTAGATTCGTGGTTGAGCAGAACATAAGAATCGACAAGGCAACCGAAGCCAGGTGCCGCCCCTCTTGGGGTGGGGTGCCCAATTACAGGCAGTTTTCCTCGACGACGTGGGCTGCAGCCAGTCCACCCGCGTGCTTGGCACGGCGGGTTTTTGTAACCCGCAGTCCGACGGCCTTGGCCGAAGGATGCCGTATGTCTGAGAGGAGTTCGTTCATGCCTTTGCCGCCCGTCGCCTTCTATTCCATCTACGAAATTGCCGTGCGCTGGGGCTGTCCC
Organism: Paracoccus fistulariae; assembly: GCF_028553785.1. Classification (NCBI taxonomy): domain Bacteria; kingdom Pseudomonadati; phylum Pseudomonadota; class Alphaproteobacteria; order Rhodobacterales; family Paracoccaceae; genus Paracoccus; species Paracoccus fistulariae. The sequence continues at coordinate 2,239,274 of NZ_CP067136.1, read as the reverse complement.
CCGGCCGATGTCGCGGGCTGGGCGGCAGAGGGCCAGCTGAAGGTCGTCGCAGGCATTCCGCCCGTCAGATGTGGGGATGAAGTCGTGGGGGGCTTGGTCGAGGTGCCCATCGCGGAACTGATGTGCATGTTCAGGCGGTTCGGGCCGAGCGACGATATCGGCCGATTGAGGCGCGTTCTCAAACCCGGCAGCGCGACCTGGGCGCACGTGACCGAACCTTCGGATGGTCTGCCGATCCGCTCGTCAGACCTGCTGGTGGCGTCGGGGTCGTTGCTGCAATTCGAGGAAGAACGCGACCTATTGCGCCGCCCGGCCTCCACCATCGGCGCCAGTCCGCGGTACGATTGGGATTCCATGTACGCGTGGCTGACCGTTTTCCTGTTCGAAAAGGGGGTGCCCGACACCCAGACCGCGCTGGTTGCGCTGGTGCAGGACTGGTTCGTCCAGAATTCGAAGTCGGGGGAAGTGCCGGATGAAAGCACCATCCGCAAGCGGCTGTCATCGCTCTGGCGCAAGCTGCGTGGCGAGGAAACGGTGTGAAGGTCAGGCCGATTTCGGCAAGCCGGTTCCGTCCTGCGCTGCGTCATGCACAAGGCGGGGCCGCGGGCGCAGGAGACTGGCCACCGTATCGACGCCTGCGCGCAAGGGGGAATCCATCAGGTGCGCATAACGCTGGGTGGTCTGCATCTGGCTGTGGCCCAAGAGCTTGCCGATCATTTCCAGCGATGCACCGCCGCTGACAAGCAGGGAGGCGAAGGTGTGGCGCAGGTCGTGGATGCGGACGTCGGCCAGCCCGGCGTCCTTCTGCACCTTGGCCCAGAATCGGCGGATTTCCCGTACGGGCTGGCCGACGGTATCGCCGGGGAACAGCCACGGGTTCCCGCTCGGCACCGCCTGCTGGCGCAGGCGCACGATGGCCGCGACGTCCTGCGAAATCGGGACGCGGTGGATCTTGCGCTGCTTGGTGGTCGAGGCAGGCTTCGACCAGATGGCATAGTCGAGGTTGAACTGTTCGAACCGGGCCGTCCGCACTTCGCCCACACGAGCGCCGGTCAGCATGCACATGCGGATGATCGCCGCGGCGCGCTGATCCTCGGCGGCATCGAGCACGGCGGCGAGCCGGGTCAGTTCCTCGGGCGACAGGAACCGTTCGCGGGCATGTTCGATGCGCCGATGGAACCCTTGTGCCGGGTTGTCCGTCCGCCATTCCCATTCCATCGCCAGCGTGAACATCTTGCGCAGAACCTCGCCCATGCGGTTGGCGCGGATCGGGGTGGGCTTGTGACCTTGCAGCTTGCGCGCCCGGTTGTTGGGCTTCGCTTTGCAGGGACGTGGCCGTCCCTCGGCCACGAAATCTAGGAACTTCGCGACGTCGGACTTGGTGATCTCCGTCACCAGCCGGTTGCCCCAGGCCGGTTCCACCATCTTCTTCAGCATCGAGACCTGGTCGCCCGCATTGGTCTTGGCGAGTTTCGGAAGGTGTTCGGCGATGTAGCGGTCGATCATGTCCGTGACGCGCGGGGCCCCTCGCCATTCATCGCGCGCCGCCAGAGGGTCCTGCCCTTCGTCGATGGCGCGCCGCAGTTCCTTGGCGCGTTCGCGCGCGGCCGTCACACTCCAATCCGGCCAGCGCCCGATGGTCATCCGCCGCTGCCGCCCGGCGTGCCGGTAGTCGATGGTGAAGGTCCGCGCCCCGGAAGCCTGCACCCGCGCGGCGAAACCGATCACGTCCGTATCGAAGATCTGATAGCTGACGCCGGGCTTCGGTTCCGCCTCGCGCAGGGTTTTCTCATTGAGTTTCAGTCTCTTGACCATGCATCCCGCCTCCAAGTCCTGTGACACAGGCGTAGACCCGCGCCACTATCAAGTCGGACCACGGGGCCGGGACCGGAATACAGGCGAAAGGCGGAATTGATCGCCGGGGGGCAATTCCGGACAGGAAGAACAAGGCGTTGGGCGAACGGGCCCAGTGCGCGGGATAGGGAGCAGACGGAGGCACGCCACCATCTGTACCCATCGTTTGATCGGGGTCCGCCCATGGGGTAATCGTGTCGGCACGCTCCCAATCGTGAAACTGCCATGCCCAGCACCAAGCCCCCAAGAAACCTGACGCCCGTGCTGTGCCAGCGCCTGCAAGCCGAAATGCTGAAGGCCTGCGAGACAGTCGCCGCCCGTCATGGCCTGGTGGTTGAGCCGCGCGACATCACCGGCGTCGACCTGCGTTGGGGGTTCGATGCCACCTTCCGCATCTCGATCCCCCTGCCGGATGGAAGCGCTCTCGATCCTGAGCGGTTGCGGTTCGAGGCGCTGGCCGAGGCCTTCGGGCTTTCCCCCGCCGATTACGGCCGCTCTTTCAGCACCGGCCGCGAGCAGTTCAGAATCACCGGCATCGACCCCCGCCGCCCGAAATACCCGGTGTCAGCCGAACGAGTCCCGGACGGCCAGGGGTTTAAGTTCACTGCAGAACAGGTGGCGCTGTTGCTGCAGAAAGGGATGAAGGATGTGACGCCGAAGGGATAGGGGCGGGGCTGTCGGCGGTAAGCTGCTGGTCGTGGCTAGTTGCAGGACGCAGCAGTGGAAGGGGAGCGGGTCATCCAACCTCAAAGAACGCATCCTTCAGCTTTTCGACCCGACGCACTATGGCTTGCTGGAAGGATTGGGAAGAGGACTGCAAGATGGGCCGAGGGGTAACTGGCGGGTTGGAGGGTGCGTTGAATGTGGTTCTTAGACCTGTATAAAGAATGATACAACCGTAGGAACGCAGTCAAAACGCTGTCACGCCTCACCGCAAATGAGAGTTACTTTAGGAGTTCGAACCCATGGAGAGCAACTCATTTGATGAGTTTCAAAGGCGTCTCAACCTAGCCCGCAACGGCGGTGGTATCTTGTTCTGCGGTGCCGGATTTTCTGCGGATTGTCTGAATTTTAACCCAGATGAAACGCTCGGCACTGGCGCACAACTGCTCAATCTATTCAATTCCGAACTCAGTCAGAAGCCGCCATACAAGGATCTGCAAAACGCTACCGATGCCCTGTGGGACAAGATTGCCGACAACGGCATGATGAGACTCCTGAAAGAGCGTTTCACCGTTTCCAACGTGACCTCTGATATGGCCGATCTGTTACGCTACCCTTGGCAAGCGGTCTACACGACAAATTATGACAATGCGCTCGAGATTGCGGCACATGCCGCGCAAAAATCGGTCGAGGCTCTTAACAACACGGACCAACCCGACACGGCAACGCCAAATCTGCCGATCATCCACCTGCACGGCTATGTGCAGAAATGGGACATACACAACATTCGTGAAAGCTGCGTGCTCGGCGCCGAAAGCTACGCGAAGCTCACCTTCGTGAAAAAGTGGCTCAACCGCTTTCGACGCGACATCGACCAGGCTCAGATCGTGGTTTTTGTCGGTTTCAATGCCGGCGATTTCCACCTCAACCAAGCGATCAATGACCTGACAGGCTTGCGTGAGAAAGCCTTCTTCATCAATCGCCCGACGGCCCAGGCCGACCCTGATGCCACCGCGGTTCAAAAGCGGCTCGGCACGCCGCTCTTCACCGGCCGGGCCGGACTTGCCACCATCATCAGAGGACTTCTGGCGAAGGATGCACCGAAAGAGCCACGCCTCGTCAGTTTCGCGAAATACACACCTCCGGATCCCGCGGCTACGGTTCCCACGCGAGCCCAGATCGAAGACCTGCTTCTCTACGGAAAGGTCGAACCCTCGCAGCTCGCGCGGGACGCGTCCAACGATGTATCTGAGTACCACATACAGCGCACCGCCATACTGGGAACACTGGCTGCCATCGCAGGTGACGCCCGGATCGTGCTTCTTGAGGGATATCCCTGTGATGGCAAGACCCTGCTCACAACCGATCTTGCCTATCGCCTGTCGGGGGGAAGACCGGTCTACCAGATGCGCCAAGCTTATGAGAGCGTGCTGAACGAGGTCGCAGACATTCTTCATCATGCCCCGAACGCGGCACTGATCATCGAGAACTGCTTTGATCTGCCAGTAGACCGGCTTGCCAGCATCGCGCGTCAGTTTGATGGGCAGGACGGCGTTTTGATCCTCACCAGCCGGGCCGTGGCTGTCGACGCCAGCCCTATTGGCCTCGCATCGCTCGAAGGCTTCGGCAGTTTCCGGAAGATACCCCTCGTCAGTCTCAACGAGAACGAGACACGCGCTCTGAGCGACCTCGCCGATCAGATCGCTGGGTGGCGTGATTTTCATGCCCTTGATCCCGGTGCACGGCTTCGTTTCATCCAGAGCACCTGCAAGGCAAGTCTACCGCATTTCCTGATGCGGTTGCTCAGGTCGGACTACGTTACCAATCGGTATCGTGAAGAATTCAATAAGCTTTCACTCAGTCAGACCGAGCGAGCAGCGATCATCATCGCGCTATATTTCGCCCATATCGGTGAGAACGCACCAGTTTCCTTCCTCAGCAATGCGATGGAGACGGACTATGGTGCCATCATCGACCGGCTGAATGCTAGAGCCGGAAGTGACACCTTCCGCCTCGTGCGCCGTACCGGTCAGATCATCCAGACCGTACCCTCGATCGGGGCCCAGAACATACTGCAAAACCTGTTCAACGATGCCGAAATCGTGGATGCTATCGTTCCTTTGTTAATGAACCTCGCGGCAACCTATCGCAACCCTTTCGAACAGCGCATGTTCAATCAGATGATGCGGTTTTCCATCCTTTCCGATGTCGTCACCGACAGGGGTGAGATCGACAGGTTCTTCGAACACAACAAGCAGGAGCAACAAATCAGGCGAATGCCGCTTTTTTGGCTGCAATGGCACATGGCCAAATGTGCGGCAGGCGAACTTCCCGTCGCCGAGAAGCTTCTCGAACAGGGATATGCTGAAGCCAACGAATTCGAACGCCGCACAGGAAACACTTTCGACCGTCGCCAACTGGACGACCGGCGCGCAAAGTTTTTGATGTTGCGGGCGGAGAAAACTACCCGCATCGGGGTCGACCTATTCAGGGATTTCAAAGAAGCAATCGAACTGACTGGCAAGATCCTGCGCCAGAACGACCCGCAGCACTATCCGTTCGAGACTCTTGCGGAGATTTTGCGAACCTATAGCGTGGTGGGTCACCAATTGAACGACGGGCACAAGGTATTGATCGACACGGCGCTGGGTCAGCTCGCAGGCTATGCCCGCAAGCGAGTCGGCGTGCTTCCTTCGGGATATCAAAGGGACAAAGCCCAATCTGCGCTCGACAGTATTGGCTCGCGATTTTGAGAGAGAAATTGTGATCTGCTTGGGGATTGTTCTGCATCTGCGACAGAGACTCTCCCCAAGGTGATCTGATCATCTGTTTTTGCACCTGCCCGCCTTGAAGGCTCACCACGACCAGCCCCCCATAGAGCCAGAGGCAGCCAAGACCGCTCCCTGCACTTCGCATCGTGATCGGCTCTCGGGCTGTAGCGATGGTCCCTCGCGAATGATCAGGGTCGCTTGTCAACGCCTGGTCAACCCGAGAATTCAATCTGAACGCGCTCACTTCCGTTGAACTGCGGTTGTATCCTTCGAGTTCCTGTCAGTAATTCAATGAATTCAAAGGCATACGATCCAAGTGGTTGATTTGATTGACATGGTGGGATCGGGTGGGGTGTGGCTCATAACCTGAAGGTCGTAGGTTCAAATCCTACCCCCGCAACCAAATTTTGCAGAAAATACAAATACATAAGACGATGGTGTCACCATACCACCGGCCAATCGCGCGTCTACATCAACGCCACATCAACACCGGACACCAAAAACTGCATTGGCAGTTCGTCGAGACCGTCGAGCAACTGCAGCTGGCACTGGAAACCAGCGCGATCGCGGCCGCGGCGATGACCGCGCGGATGAAGCTGCCCGACATCGAGGAAAAGGGTAAGCCGAAGCGCAAGCCGATCCCGGATCATATCCCGCGCATGGAAGTCGAACTGACGCCCGGCGGCGACGCCTGCGCCGATTGCGGCGGGCATCTGCGCCGGATCGGCGAGGATGTGACCGAAGAACTGGAATATGTGCCAGGGCGCTTCATCGTGAACCGCCTCGTGCGACCACGTTTTGCCTGTGCCTGCTGCGAAGGCTTTCCATTTCCACGGCAACAGGTCATCGACCCTGTTGATCTTGTAGTCCGGGATCCGGGCGATGGTATCGGCGAGCCAGGCGAAGGGGTCGATATCGTTGAGCTTGGCGGTTTCGATCAGGGTATAGGCGATGGCGGCAGCCTTGCCGCCTGCCTCGGAGCCGACGAAGAGATAGTTCTTCCGTCCGAGTGCTATGGCCCGCATGCCGCGTTCGGCCACATTGTTGTCCAGTTCCAGCATGCCATTGTCGAGATAGGGCCGCAGGCGCTCCATCCGGGTCAGGGCATAGCGGATCGCCGCCGCGAGCGGTGATTTACCTGATATTTTGGTCAGTTGCATGGCCAGCCAGATCTCGAGATCATCGAAGACCGGAGCGGCATGAGCCTTGCGCAGTGCGGCCCTGTGGTCTGGCGTGATCCTCTGGCCTCCTTCTCGACCGCGTAGAGCCGGGCGATCCGGGCGATGGCCTCTTCGGCGATGGCGGAGCCCTGGGCGCGATGGATGTCGACGAATTTGCGTCGGACATGCGCCATGCAGGCAACTTCGCGGATCGTGCCGGATCGATAAAGCTCCTCGAACCCTGCATAACCGTCGGCATGCATCCAGCCTCGATAACCGGCCAGGTGGTCCTTGGGATGCTGGCCCTTGCGGTCGCCCGATAAGCGATACCATGCGGCCGGTGGCGTATCACTGCCCCATGGGCGTTCGTCGCGGGCATAGCTCCAGATCCGCGCTGTCCGGATCTTGCCGGTGCCGGGCGCCAGCACTTGCACCGGCGTGTCATCGGCAAATATTGCCTCGCCTGCCAAGACATGGCGACCGATGGCATCGGCCAGCGGCTCCAGCAGGGCGGTGGTCTTGCCGACCCAATCGGCCAGCGTGGACCGGTCCAGTTCGATCCCGTCGCGGTCGAAGATCTGGCTCTGGCGATAGAGCGGCAGATGGTCCGCATACTTGCTGACCAGCACATGGGCCAGAAGTCCCGGTCCCGGGCGGCCACGTTCAATGGGGCGCGAGGGCAGCGGCACCTGCGTGAACGGTAGCAGTCAGACCGGACGCTTACGCACCAGGGCGCATACGCCGTCGTTGATCAATACGGGCTGTCGGGGAAGTAATAATCCTCGGCGTTGTCCTTGGTGATCAGGGGGCTGTTCAGGACATATTGACCCGAGATCGGGGCCTGCGTTGCGTAGCGCATGGCCGTGACCTCAATCGCAGGGATGATCAGTGTCGGTGGATAGAAGATATCTGCGTCGATCAGGCTGTCGCCGTCCATGATCATCTTGATCACCCGGTTCATGCCCGATCCGCCTAGCAGGACGATTTCCTCCTGCCGACCGGCCTGTCCGATGGCAGCATGGGCGCCGAGTGCTGCGTCGTCGTCGCCGGCCCAGACGCCGTCGATCTGCGGGAAACGGCTCAGATAATCCTGCATCACCTCGAAGCCCTTGTCGGGGTTCCAGTTGGCATATTGCATGTCGAGCACCTCGACGCCCGACCCTTCGAGGGCTGCATTGAAGGCTTCAATGCGAATATTGTCGATGGCGGTGGGAATGCCGCGCATGACCACGATCTTGCCGCCATCGGGCAGCTTCGACTTGAAATATTCGGCGGCGATGGTGCCGTATTGCGGATTGTTGCCGCCGACATAGAGATCTTCGATCCCTTCTTCGCCCAGACCGCGATCCACGGTGGTGATGAAAACGCCGCGCTCCTTCGCGGCTTTGACCGGTGCGGTCAGCGGGTCCGATTCCATCGGCAGGATGACAAGCGCATCGATCTGCTGGGCGACGAGATCCTCGATATTGTTGACTTGGGTCTGGACGTCGCCAGCTGTGGTCAGGATAAATTCCAGCGAGGGGAAGGCCTGCGTCATGGCGGCGATAGTGCGCTCGGTGTGATAGTTCAGTCCTCCGGTCCAGCCGTGGGTGGCGGCAGGGATGGCGATGCCGATGCGGGCCGGGGCAGCGTCCTGCGCGGCGGCGGGGCGGATGCCGACAGCAAGCACGGGCAGGGCAAGGCCTGCGGCCCCGTGGGTGAAGATCTGGCGACGAGTAATTGACATGGTTTCTCCTCCGTTGGTCAAGCTTCAGTCATGTGCCTTGCGGCGTTGCAGCAGCACCGCGACGATGATGATCGCGCCCTGGAAGGCGCCGTTCAGATGCGGGCTGATGAAATCGGTGAGGTTCAGAATATTGGCGACGATGCCGAGGATCAGGACCCTCGTAACGGTGCCCCAGACGCGGCCATAGCCGCCGGCGAGCGCGGTGCCGCCGATAATGACGGCAGCGATGGCCTCCAGCTCCCATAGAAGGCCGGTCGAGGGAGTTACCGCACCCAGCCGTGGAACGTATACCAACGTCGCGAGGCCCACGCAGAGGCCCTGAAAGACGTAAGTCGCCAAGCGCAGTCGATCGACGCGGATCGCGGACTGCCTTGCCACCTCGGCATTGGAGCCGATGGCGGTTACATGGCGCCCGAAGCGCATCCGGGTCATCGCGATCTCGCCCAGGATGGCCAAGATTGCCAGAATCAGCACCGGGGAGTGTCTGAAACTCTGTGTATCTGATGTGGCCCATGCGGTTTTCAGATACGTTCAGGCGTCGAAGCGCCCTGCGAACATTATGGCCAGCTGATTGCGGGCCGCAACCCATTCCCGGACCGCGCGGCCGCCCTTTTCGAAGTTGCGGATGGCGAGGAAGATCAGCTTCGTTGCGGCCTCCTCGGTTGGGAACGAGCCCTTGGTCTTCAGCGTTTTCCGCAGCACGCGGTTCAGCGATTCCACCGCATTCGTGGTGTAGATGATCTTCCGGATCGCCGCGCTGAAGGCGTAGAACGGGGTCACTTCCGCCCATGCCCGGCGCCAGGCCGGGGCGATGGATGGGTATTTCCCGGCCCATTTCTCCTCGAAGGCACCCAGTTGGCGGGCGGCCTGCTCAGCGGTGGGGGCCTCGTAAATCGGGCGCAGGTCGGCCGCCACGGCCTTGCGGTCCTTCCAGCTGCAGAAGTTCATCGAATGCCGGATCAGGTGAACGATGCAGGTCTGGACCGTGGTCTCGGGGAAGGCCGCAGTGATGGCCTCGGGGAAGCCCTTCAGCCCGTCCACGACCGCGATCAGGATGTCCTGAACGCCCCGGTTGCGCAGCTCATTCATCACCGACAGCCAGAACTTCGCGCCCTCGTTGTCGGCGATCCAGAGCCCCAGAACCTCGCGATCCCCTTCCCGGGTGACGCCCAAGGCGATGTAAACGGCCTTGTTTTTGACCATCCGGCTGTCAGCATCGCGGATCTTCACGCGCAGGGCATCGAAAATGACGATCGGATACATCCGGTCCAGCGCCCGGTGCTGCCACTCGCGGACCTCGTCCAGCACGGCATCCGTGACGCGGCTGATCAGGTCGGGCGAAACCCGCAGGCCGTAAAGATCTTCCAGGTGGGCCTGGATGTCCCGAACCGACAGCCCAGCAGCGTAAAGCCCGATGATCTTGTCATCCACCCCATCGATCCGGGTCTGGCCCTTCTTCACCAGCTCGGGCTCGAAGCTGCCCTCCCGGTCTCGCGGCACCGAAAGCGGCACCTCGCCGTCCGAGCCCTTCACCCTCTTCGTCGCGATCCCGTTCCGGCGGTTGGTCTGCTCAGCCGGCGGCTCCGCACCAGCCTCATAGCCCAGATGTGCCGTCAACTCGGCCCCGAGCATCCGCTCCATCAGCCGGATCTTCAGTTCCTTCATCAGCCCGGCGTCGCCCAGCAGATCCTCAGGCCGCTTGCAGCCTTTCAGCAGCTCGTCCAGCAGTTCGTTCGAAATCGTCATGGTCCTTGCTCCTCTCAGGAAGCATGGACCCAAGCCGCACGTACGGAGCCGAAAGTGGAGCCGCAGGTCCCCGCTTCTCTTGAAGAGGCACTGCTGGCGCTTGACCATCAGGCCGCGCCGGTCTTCGCTGTGCTCGACGGCGCACAATTTGACAACCTGCCGCACGAATTGCTGCTGGGCGATTTCGTCAGCCGCCCGCTTTATCTGGATCGCGGCGACAACCACCCCGAACAGATCATCACTGCCCCGCATATGGTCTGGCTGGATGAACGCCCGGAGAAAATCACCGGCCGAGCGCCACAGGACACCATCCCGGCCCTCATGACCCTCATCGCCAACCGCCCCGCCGCCGTCTTCTGGCAGTGCCCGGACGGAGCCGATGCTCTCTACAAACACCTCAGAGGCATCAATATGGTGATGATCCCGAATGAATTTGCACCTCCGGCCGAATTGGCGCTTCCTGATATGAACGGCTCGACAGAGTCCGGGACCCATGAAGCGGTTCTGTTTCGCCATGCAGATGCAAATGTCATCGCGCAAGCACTGCCTGTGATGAACGCGTCCGAAACAGCGCGCTTCTATGGACCAGCTTCAAGCCTGTTCTTCGCGCCTGATCCTGACTGGGCGAATGGGCGGGAGTGGCTACAGTCGGATAGACCGATAGATTTGCCAAACTCTCCACCTGGACTGCTCACTCTCAGCGCTACGACCCTTGAGGGCATGCAGGGTGCGCGTGAACGAAGATCGCTGCGAAGGACCGCGAGCTTTCTGCGCAGGACGTTGCCACCGGATTTTCAGGGTTTGTCTGACCATCAGCTTGAGCGAGTAGCCTCGGCGAGCCGTCGTTCGGGCAATGAGTTGGGGATGCGCAGTCTGGGAGGTCATCAGCGTTGGGCATACCTTATGACAATCACGGAGGGCCGAGTTGCACAGGAGCCCCGCGTCCGTGCGTTCATCCAGGCCTATGATGAGACGCCTGATAGGCAGGTTAAGACTGCGATGCTCGATAGCTTGGCGCGGATGAATCAGGTTGCGGCGGAGATTGATGCATGACCACGGCCGGAACGCTGGGTGAAGGGGCCGGCCGGCTGTTCGGAGGCTGGATCGGCGGAATAATTGGATCGCTTATACCGCCCCCTGTTGTTGGTACGATGATTGGGCGCTCGGTGGGTGCACGCCTCGGCGGAATGGCTGGTCGCGCGGCTGCGGCAACGCTGCAGGATCACATCAACAGTATGGAAGAAGCTGAGGAGGAGGCCGAGGAAACCGACGAGCAGGAGGGAGAAAAAGACGATAGCACAATATGTGAGGGTTGTGGTGAACTTACTCTACCAGAGGACCCTGAAGATTTACTTGAGGAAGGCTGGGAAGAAGAGCAACATCCGGCACCTAATCGGCGACGGTTCAGGAATCCTGAGACCGGCGAGGTGCTGGAGTTTGATAAAGGTGAATCGGGCAGACCTGGTTGGGCAGGGCGGGATCATTATCATCGAACAAACCCAAATAGGACGGGTCGCGGAGATCACTATCTGGACAAAAACGGTGCTCCGACACCTAAGAACTCTGGCTCTTCACATATATCTCCGGGAACTACTATTCGGAACCCAAATGGACAAGGCTTGATATCATGATCATGGCAGTCGGCGACTTTCTAAAGCGGTATGAGCTATATGATAAGGTTGTTCTTTCCGTTCTTGATTCTGCTGATGGCAAGGTCACTTTAACGTTTGACCTATATACCGATGATGATCAGGAGCGGAACGATTACAGTAAGGAGTATATTCTCAGCGTTACTGTTGGTGAATCGGAGATATCAAGCGATGGCGGGCCTCTGTTTCGGGGCGGAGCTTTGCAGTCAGGGCAGGTCCTTGAAGAGGTGAGTGATGGTGATGCGCTCTATTTGGGTGTTGAGTGGTCAAACTATGTAGATAACTCTGAAGAATGGATTCGATTAAAAATTACCGCCAAAAAACTTTATGTGAATGAAGTCGTCGTTGATAGGCAGATTCATCCTTCAGGTGGTGAGGCAATGTGAATTTCTGCCTAGAATTTGCCGACGGTCTTGATGTATATGTTGGGGGTGGAGTGAGCTATGATCAGCTCAGATCGACTTTGATTTCAACATTCGAGATTCCTGGTAGCGCGATAGTTGCCTATGATTCTGATGAGGCAATTGGGGTTCCAAGGTTTCAGCGTTGGGCGCTCGTGCATGAAATGAAAAATATCTCTATTTTTTTCGTTTAAGGTCGATATTGAGATAAACAGTGTATTTGACTGGTTGTCTGCTCTTAAGAAAATGGCGGTTGACCTGGGTGTGTTTGTTTCTTGTCCCGATGAAAGTTCACCTGGAGATGATATGTTGTGCGTTTATCCAGATGGGACCGTTGACATGAAATATTTTGACCCAGATGATTATGAGCCCAGCTGAGGCGGTAGCCATAAATGCATGAGGATGTTGTTTTTATTTCATATAAAGAAGAGGGGTAATATGTCGAAACCGGTAGCTCTTCTCAGCCACGCGCATACCTGCCCGATTCACGGCGGTGGGCCGGTCATGAATCCCGGTCAGACTCTGGTGAAATTCAATGGCATCCCTGTTGCGGTCGAAGGGGGGCAATGCGGATGTCCCGGATCGCCTCCGCTGCCCGACCCAATGGTCAAGGGATCGAGCGTGGTGAAGATCAACGGGCGCGGGGTCATGCGGGTCGGTGATCGGACTGCGCATGGCGGAAAGATAGCGATGGGCATCCCGACATTAAATTCCGATTGAAAGCGCTGTGGCGGTGATGGTGTACTCCGAAAAAGTTGGGGCGGCACCTGCGTTTCATTCTCGTCGTAGGAAATCGGATATCTATTGCCGCATGCACAATTGTGCCCATTTTCACGCGCGACAGCCCGCGACTATATCTGTGCGAGTATAGCTGTGCACCGAATCCCTGCCGCTTTTTGACATCGTCAATCGTGATCCGGGCCAGGTGGATCAGAACCCACCGGGCCGATGCTCAGTCAGGTCCGCAAGCCCGCGCCTGCGCGCGCACGACGGCGTAATCCGCCATCATCCCGACCAGCGCGGCATCCTCGGGCAGCGCCTCCAACTCCGCCGCCGCCCGGTCCCGTACCGCCTGATCGTAGGTCACGACCGGCGGGCAAACCGCGCCGACTGGATCAGAACCGCCCGTCTCGCAGGCGGTCAGCAAGCTCGTCGCGATCATGAGGGCGGTTGCTGGATGCGTCCAGCATGCGGCGTTGGACATCATTCTGGCGCTCCATCTGTTTCAGGCGTTCGGCATGGCGGCCGGCGGTTTCGGCCGCCCGCCGCAGGTTGAGGAGGAAGAGGAGGACCGCGCCGATCAGCGCGATCCCGATGGCCAGCCGTCGCGCCCAGCGCGACGCCAGCAGCGCCGACACCATGCCCGTCACCGTCGCCCCCGGTTCCAGTCGTCGAGCCGCGCCCAGACGGTCAGGCCGATCCCGGCCAGCGCCAGGCCGATGAAGGCCCAGCGCAGGGTGTCGAGATGCGGGATCATCGGCTGGATCGCCGATTGTGCGTCGCCGAGCGTGTCCTCGGCAATCTCGATCCCCGCCGCGCCGACGGTCGCCAGTCCGGCTGCGCCGCTGCCTTTCATCGTGCGGCTGTCGGCGAGATGTTCCCGCGCGGGCGGCTGGTCCTGGACGAAGGGGATGGCGCGGGCCGGGAAGGGCTCGCCCCAGCGCCGGGAAGGGCCAAGATCGACATGCATGAAGCCGGAGCGAGGATAGGTGCCGAAACCCAGAAATCCCTCGGCCCGCGCGGCTTTCTCGAAGACTGCCGGATGGTGATTGGCCATGGAGATGTCAAAGGCCGTGCCTTCCAGATGCTTCGAGTGTTTAGCACCGCCGACGCGCCGGTTATGTCCCGGGCTGCGATAGGCCGAGTTCACGATCAGCGGCTTGGGGTTGCGCCCTCAAGCGTGGTGAAGTGGACAGACCGGGCGCGACGGACCGGTTCGGTCAGTCCGGCGAAGATGGGCGGGTATCGTCGCCCTCTTCTTGAACCGCACCGGGACTGGCTCGTTGAGCAGGTGCGCCGCTGTCCCCATGTGACCCTCGCCGGTCTGCAGGGCCTTCTGGCAGACCGCGGCGTGTCGGTCAGCCATGACACCGTGTGGCGGTTTCTGCGCAACTGCGGGTTCAGTTTCAAAAAAAGACGCTGGTCGCCGATAAGCGCGAACGCCCGGAGGAAAAGCGCCGCCGCGAGCGGTGGCGGCGGCATCAGGGCAGGATTGATCCAACGCGCCTCGTTTTCATCGACGAAACCTGGGTCAAGACCAACATGGCCCCGCTCCGGGGCTGGGGGCCGAAGGGTGAGCGGCTGCCGGGTGCAGCTCTTTTCGGTCACTGGAATACCTCAACCTTCATCGCGGCCTTGCGCCACGACCGGATCGACGCACCATGGGTGTTTGACGGCCCCGTGAACGGCGACATCTTCCGTACCTATGTCGAGCGCGGGCTGGTCCCCACGCTCAATGCTGGCGACATCGTCGTGATGGACAACCTCGGCAGCCACAAAAGCCAGGCTGTCCGCCAGGCCATTCGCGCTGCCCGAGCACATCTCTTGTTTCTGCCGCCCTACAGCCCGGATCTGAACCCTATCGAGCAGGCCTTCTCCAAGCTCAAACACTGGATGAGGGACACTGGTGCAAGAACACGCGACACACTCTGGAGGACCGTCGGTACCATCATGGACCGTTTCACACCCGAAGAATGCGAAAACGACTTCCAAAACGCCGGGTATGCTTCCGCTAAACCCTGAAACGCTCTAGCGGCGCACCAGCTTTTCGTAATCTTCGGCCACCTTGCGCGTCGTCTGGCCGACCTGGAAATTCCAGTCGCCGATCTGCGCCACGGGTGTGACCTCGGCGGCGGTGCCGGTCAGAAAACACTCCTGAAAGCCGTTCAGCTCCTCGGGCTTGATGCGACGTTCATGGACGGTGACGCCGCTGTCTTTCAGCATCTGGATGACGGTCTGACGGGTGATGCCGTTCAGGAACCGGTCCGCCTGCGGGGTATGCACCTCTCCGTCCTGGACGAAGAAGATATTCGCGCCGGTCGCCTCGGCCACATAGCCTTCCCAATCCATGAACAGCGCATCGGAACAGCCCTTTGCCTCGGCCGCATGTTTGGACATGGTGCAGATCATATAGAGACCCGCCGCCTTGGCTGCGGTCGGGATCGTCTCGGGGCTGGGGCGCTTCCACTTGGCAACGTCCAGCTTGGCCCCCTGCCATTTGGCATCGCCGTAATAGCTGCCCCATTCCCAGACGGCCACGGCCATGCGCACCGGGTTGCGCGCCGCCGAGACGCCCATATCCGGCCCGGATCCACGCCACATCACCGCGCGCACATAGGCGTTGGTAAAGCCGTTGGCCTTCAGCACCTCTTCCTTGGCCGCGTCGATTTCCTCGGCAGTATAGGGCGAGGGCATGTCCAGAAGCCGCGCGGATTCGATCAGGCGCAGCGAATGTTCGTGGCCCTTGAAGATCTTGCCGTCATAGCAGCGTTCGCCTTCAAATACTGAACTGGCATAATGCAGGGCGTGGGTCAGGATATGTACCTGTGCATCGCGCCAGTCCACCAGGGCACCGTCCAGCCAGATCTTGCCGTCGCGATCGTCATATGCCGCCGTCATCTCTTTACTCCATCCATCCGGTTTTCATTTCTTGCGCAGCGCCTCCGGAAACAATCTTTTTGTTGCGTAAGCACTTGACGGCTAGCAATGGAATCTAGGAAAGTCAACAACGCTGCCATATCGATTGGGCAAATTGCAAAAGGAAGCTTTATGACCGAACAACTGCGCACCCAGACCATGGTCGGCGAGGATCTTCTTTTTCTGACGGATGATCAGCTTCGCAAGGGAATCGAGGCGATGTTCTTTGCCTATCGTGCCTTCACCGCTGATCCCGACATGATCCTGATCGATATGGATTACGGGCGTGCGCATCACCGGGCGCTGCATTTCATCAATCGCGATCCGGGGCTGACGGTCACCTCGCTTCTGGCGGTGCTGGGCGTGACCAAGCAGTCGCTGAACCGCGTCCTGCGGACGCTGATCGGGGATGGGCTGGTCGAAAGCCGGATCGGCCGCCGCGACCGCCGCGAACGCCAGCTTTACCTGACCGAAAAGGGCACCGCGCTGGAACGTAAGCTGTCCGAGGCGCAGCGGGCGCGGATGCGGGCCGCCTATCGCGCGGCGGGTCCGCAGGCCGTCGGCGGGTTTCGACAGGTTCTGGAAGCGATGATGGACCCCGAGACGCGGGCGCAGTATCACGCGATGAAGGATTTTTCGGACGAGCGCTAGGAAACACCCATGACACATCAGGACACGCATATCCTGATCGTCGATGACGATCAGCGCATTCGCGCCTTGCTGGGAAAATTCCTGCGCAAGAACGGCTATATGGTGACCCTGGCCAAGGACGCGGCCCATGCGCGGCGGCTGCTGTCGGGGTTGGAGTTCGATCTGATCGTGCTGGACGTGATGATGCCGGGCGAGGATGGCGTCTCGCTGACCCGTGCGCTGCGCCAGAAGATCGCGACGCCGATCCTGCTGCTGACTGCCAAGGGCGAGGTCGAGGACCGCATCTCTGGTCTGGAAAGCGGCGCCGATGATTATCTGACCAAACCGTTCGAGCCGCGCGAATTGCTGCTGCGGATCGCCGCAATCCTGCGCCGTGTGCCCGCGGTCGAGGCCGCGCAGCCCAAGATCCTGACCCTTGGCCTCTTGCGCTATGACATGGAAAAAGGAGAGCTGTGGCAGGATGACAGCTATATCCGCCTGACCGGCACCGAACAGGCGCTGTTGCGGCGTCTGGCCGCCAGCCGGGGCCAACCTGTCAGCCGCGCGGATCTGATCGAGGATCTGGGCCGTGGCGGCGGCACCGGCGATGAAGTTGAAAACTCGGAACGTGCCATCGACGTCCAGATCACGCGCCTGCGCCGCAAGATCGAAAGCGACCCGAAAGAGCCGCGCTTTTTGCAGACCGTGCGCGGTACCGGCTATATGCTGATGACCGACTAAGGCTTGCCTGCGGGCGGGCCTGCCCCTAGCTTGCGGCTGCGATGGAGCATAATCCGACATATCAGGGAATCGCGCTGGACGCCGAGACCGCGCTTGCGCTGCTGGAATGGCAGGTCGAGATGGGCGCGGATGAGCCGGTGCTGGATGCGGCGACCGACCGTTTCGAACTGCCCGCCAGCACACGCCCCGATCCCGCGCCGCCGCTGCAGATGACGGCGCCGCCCGCCGCCCCGCCTGTAAGGCGCGATGATGGCCCCGATCTGGATGCCATGGTTGCGCAGGCGGGCGCGCTTGCGGCCTCTGCCCAGACACTGGAGGCGCTGGCCGAGGCGCAACAGGCCTATGACGGGATCGAGCTGAAGAAGGGGGCGCGGAACTTCTGTTTCGCA
Source organism: Paracoccus fistulariae (assembly GCF_028553785.1). NCBI lineage: Bacteria > Pseudomonadati > Pseudomonadota > Alphaproteobacteria > Rhodobacterales > Paracoccaceae > Paracoccus > Paracoccus fistulariae. Next base: position 2,221,908 of record NZ_CP067136.1, on the reverse strand, counting down.
GATGGCAATCCCAAGGCGCGGGTGCTGATCCTTGGCGAGGCTCCGGGCGATGAGGAGGACCGTCAGGGCCGTCCCTTCGTTGGCCGTGCGGGGCAATTGCTGGACAGGATGTTCGACGCCATCGGCCTGTCGCGCGACGCGGTCGATGCCGAACAGGCGCTGTATATCGTCAATGTGCTAAGCTGGCGTCCGCCCGGCAATCGTGATCCAAGCCCCGAGGAAATCGCGCTGAGCATGCCCTTTGTCCGCCGCCATATCGAACTGGCCGCGCCGGATGTGGTGGTGCTGATGGGCAATATCCCCTGTCAGGCGGCTTTGGGGCGACGCGGCATCCTGCGCCTGCGCGGCACCTGGACCGAGGCTTTTGGTCGCCCGGCGCTGCCCATGACGCATCCGGCCTATCTGCTGCGCAACCCGCCGGCCAAACGCGAGGCATGGGCTGATCTTCTGTCCCTGTCGGCGCGGCTGAAAGGCTGAGCGGTCTGTCAGCGCGGCGCCGGTGCCGTGCTGTTACGGATCAGCAATTCCACCGGCAGAATGGTTTCTTCCGGGAAGGGTTTGCCTTGGATCTGGGCCAGCAGGCAATCGGCTGCGCGGCGGCCCAGCCGGGCGCGATGTTGCCGGATCGTGCTGAGCGAGGGCAGGGCATAGGCCGACATTTCGATATTGTCGAAGCCGATGACCGAGATATCCTGCGGCACCCGCAATCCGCCCTCGGCCAGCCCGTTGATCAGCCCGATAGCCATCTCGTCATTGTCGCAGAACACCGCCGTCGGACGGCTGTCGGATGACAGGATCCCGCGCGCCACCGCATGCCCCGATTTCAGCGTGAAATCCCCTTCCACCTCGGTCAGCTCCGCGCCTGCGTCCAGCCCGGCTTCTGCCATGGCGCGCAGCACCCCCTCGCGCCGCGCCCGTGTCAGCGAATTTCCGGCCGGGCCGGTCACATGCAGGATCCGGCGGTGGCCAAGATGGGTCAGATGCTGCACGGCCAGCCGTCCGCCCTCGGCATTATCGGCCAGCACGCGCGGCGCGGCCAGATCCTCGGACCATTCGCAGGCCTGCACGATGGGCGGACAGTTCGGTTGTGCGAAAAGCTGCGCGCCAAGCGATCCGTCCAGCACGATCACCCCGTCGGAATGCGAGCGTGTCAGATAGGGTCCGACCGTTTCGGCCTGACTGCGCCCATCCCGGGCCGAGGTGTCCAGCACCAGCAGGTTCAGCCCATTGCCCCGCAGCACATCGGCAATGCCCGCCAGGATTTCGGAAAAGAACGGATTGGCCAGATTGGGCACCAGCGCCAGCACGCCGCCAACCTGTTGCTGACGCAGGTTGCGGGCGGTGACATTCAGCGTATAGCCGGTTTCGGCGATGGCCTTTTGGACCGCGATCCGCGTTGCCTCGGCCACGATGGATGGGTTCGACATCACCCGGCTGACGGTTGCGACGGATACGCCTGCGCGCTTTGCAACATCATGAATTCGGGGCGGCTTTCGGCTTTCGGTCACGCGATGCTTCCTTCTGGATGGCCGTCAGGATCGGCATAAACGAAGGGCTTGTAAAGCTTTTCATCCTGCCCGCTGGGCCTGCCTGCGGGCGTTGAAAATACCGTCGCCTGATCCGCCGCAAAGGGAAACCGCAAAGCGAAACGGGCCGGTACAAGACCGACCCGCTGCATTCCGCCAGTGCTGCCATCTGGTATCGCTGTCTACCCTTCGGGCAGTTGCGAGGCGACCTGATTGACGGCGGCCTCGATCTGCTGGCACTGATCCTCGACCGTGGTGCCCTGCTGCGAGGCGGCATCGGCAAGGGCGATCTCTGTCTCGCCAATGGCGACGGTGCCCGCCGCGCCCTTTTCCTCGGCCGAGGAGCCCGCATCGGCGTCGCCACCGGGCAGCATGCCCAGCATCTTTTCCTGCGCGGCGACGGCTTCCGGTCCGGTAAAGCCCTGTTCCTGACAATGCTTCAGGATGCCCAGCTGATTGCGCGCGGCAAGATAGGCCTGACCCGGATCGATCGCGGATCCCTGCGGCGCCTCTGTCGGGGCCTGCTCGGCGGTTTGGGCGAAAGCTGCCGGCGCGGTCAGGGCGATCCCCAGGGCAAGTGCGATGTGACGATACATTCAGAACTCCTTCTTCCGTCCTTGGATGGCGCGCCCGATCGCGCGCCTGACCCAGATAACCTGCCTGCATCGGGAATGTTCATGCGGCGTGACGGGGCACGAAAATCCAGCAGTCTTTTGCCCAAGGGGCCGGAAAGATCCGTCCCGGGTCAGCAGGTTCCGGCCACAGCCGTCACCACCCGATCACCTTGCATCATATCCCTGTCAGATCCGCGCCGCAGCGGCGGCTTTCCCACCGGCAAAGATTTTTTCAAAAAATGGAAAAGTCTTCCAAATGATCTTGGAAAATAACATTGCCTCACGTATGGAAAGCAAAATATTGTACGCCAAAGTATACCGGGATTCGGAGCCGCATTGACCACTTGCACAGGCTCCGCCCCCGGCGAAGAGGAGAGTTGTGATGGCCGCCACCGCATATACGACACGACAGGGTCTTGAAGTTGCACAGGAACTTGCCGGTTTTGTCGAAGACCGGCTTTTGCCCGGCACCGGTGTGGATGCCGATCGGTTCTGGTCCGGCTATGCCGAATTGCTGCGGGACTTCGCGGGCGAGAACCGTGACCTTCTGGCCCATCGCGAGGCGCTGCAAAGCCAGATCGACAACTGGCACAAGGCGCGGGGCAATCAGGACTGGGACGCCGCCGCCTATCGCGGTTTCCTGACCGAAATCGGCTATCTGGTTCCCGAACCCGCCGTCTTTGCCATCGAGAATGGCAAGGTCGATCCCGAGATCGCCTCGGTCGCCGGTCCGCAGCTTGTGGTTCCGGTCAGCAATGCGCGTTTCGCGCTGAACGCCGCCAATGCCCGCTGGGGATCGCTGTATGATGCGGCCTATGGCTCGGATGTGGTCGGGCCGCCGCCCTCGGGTGGCGGGGGGATTGATCCCGACCGCCGCGACAAGGTCGTGGCCTGGGCCGCGAAGTTTCTGGACGATACCTTCCCGCTGACCTCGGGCAGCCATGCGGATGTCACAGAGTACCGCGCCGATCAGGATGGTCTGCACGCCACCGTTGACGGCAAGGATGCCGCGCTGCGCGATCCGTCCGCCTTTATCGGCACGCATCAGGCTGGCAAGGATACCGGCTATGTCCTGCGCCATAACGGGCTGCATGTCGAACTGGTCGTGAACCGCGATCATCCGATTGGCGCGGCCTCGGCCTCGGGGTTGCGCGATGTGGTGATGGAGGCGGCCCTGACCGCCATTGAGGATTGCGAAGACAGCGTTGCCGCCGTCGATGCCGAAGACAAGGTCGGCGTCTATGGCAATTGGCTGGGCCTGATGAAGGGCGACCTGACCGAAACCTTCGAGAAGGGCGGCAAGCAGATGACCCGTCGGCTGGCCAAGGACCGCGAGATCACTGCCCCCGATGGCAGCAAGATCACGCTTCCGGGCCGCGCGCTGCTGCTGGTGCGCAATGTCGGCCATCTGATGACCACGGATGCCGTGCTGCTGGATGGGCAGGAGACGCCCGAAGGGCTGATGGATGCGATGGTCACCGTCGCTGCCGCCATGCATGATCTGAACCGCAGCGAAGGTCTGGGCAACAGCCGCGTCGGCTCGGTCTATGTCGTGAAGCCGAAGATGCATGGCCCGGATGAGGCCGCATTCGCCGACCGTGTCTTTACCAGGGTCGAACAGATCCTGGGCCTGCCGCAATATACCGTCAAGCTGGGCCTGATGGATGAAGAGCGCCGCACCAGCGCCAATCTGGCCGCCTGCATCAAGGCGATCAGCAACCGGATCGTCTTTATCAATACCGGCTTCCTGGACCGCACCGGGGATGAGATCCACACCTCGATGCAGGCCGGTGCCTTTGTCGGGCGTCACGGCATGCGGAAATCGGGCTGGCTGTCCGCCTATGAGGATCGCAATGTGCTGATCGGTCTGGCGGCAGGCATGCGTGGCAAGGCGCAGATCGGCAAGGGCATGTGGGCCAAGCCCGACGCGCTGGCGGAAATGCTGCAGACAAAGATCGCCCATCCCAGGGCCGGCGCGAATACCGCATGGGTGCCCAGCCCGACCGCCGCCACGCTGCATGCGATGCATTACCATATGGTCGATGTCGCTGCGGTGCAGGACAAGCTGGCGGGCAACCCGGTGCCCGATCTGGACAAGCTGCTGACCCCGGCCCTTACCGGCGACACGCCCATGTCGCGCGATGAGGTGCTGCGCGAGGTGGACAACAGCTGTCAGGGCATTCTGGGCTATGTCGTCCGCTGGGTGGATCAGGGGGTCGGCTGCTCGAAAGTGCCCGATATCGACGATGTCCAGTTGATGGAGGATCGCGCCACCTGCCGTATCAGCGCGCAATATATGGCGAACTGGTTGGAGCAGGGCGTGGTCAGCAAGGCCGAGGTGCAGGACGCGCTGCGCCGCATGGCGGTCAAGGTCGATGGTCAGAATGCGGGCGATCCGAACTATATCCCCATGGCGCCCGATTTCGACGGCCCGGCCTTCAAGGCTGCCGAAGATCTGATCTTCACCGGCACCAGCCAGCCCTCTGGCTATACCGAACCCGCGCTGCATGCCCGCCGGAAAGAGGCCAAGGCCCTGCGCGGCTAAGGCATCGCGCACCGCATCAAAAAGCCCCGGTCCTCGCCGGGGCTTTCGATTTTCCGGGTGGCGCCGGCCTAATAACGGATCTGGGCAAGCTCGCGCAGCTCTTCCGCCGTGGTGGTGGGGAAACCGAAGAATTGCAGATAGGCCGGGATCTGTTCGAACAGCATATCCGTGCCGATCTGGGTCATGCAGCCGCTTGCCTTGGCGGCGGCCAGAAAGGCAGTTTCTTCGCGCTTCATCACCACCTCGCCCACGAAGCTGCTGGGGTCAAGACGCTCGACCGGCAGGGGCATGGGGTCACCCTCGGACATGCCCAGCGGGGTGGCGTTGACGACGATGTCGATGCCCGCGGGATCGTTGCTGCCGGTCGTGACCTCGATCTGCGGGCAGGCGGCGCGGATATTGCGGGCAAGCCGTTCGGCCGAGTCCGCATTGATATCGTAAAGCGCCAGCCGCGCCGCGCCGGCCCCTGCCAGCGAGGCCGCGATGGCCGATCCGACCCCGCCCGTACCCACAACCAGCGCCGAGGCCCCCTTGACCGCGCGCCCCTTGCGCAGCACGCCGCGCACGAAGCCCTCGCCATCGAACATATCGCCGATCAGCCTGCCATCGGGATCGCGGCGCACCGCATTGCTGGCGCCGCAGATGCGCACGGCCTGACTGACCTCGTCCAGCAGATCGACCACCGCGACCTTATGCGGCATGGTGATCAGTGCGCCCGCGAAATTGCGCAGCCGCGCGACATGGGGCAGGAATGTGGCGAAATCCTCAACCTCGCAGCCCATGGGAATGACCACCGTGTCAATGCCCTTGGCCTGAAACCAGGGGTTATAGATCATCGATGCCTTGAAGCTTTCGGTGGGGACGCCGATATGCGTCAGAATTTTGGTATAGCCGGAAATCATCCGTATTTCTTTCTGCTGGGGTCTTAACTGCGCGGAATTGCCTTGCCGCGCATTAGGCGTTTCAGCGCCGCGATGCGGAACGGCGCGTTCAGCGCGCCATATCCGTCATATCCGCCGCGGCGCTGCACGATTTCAAAGAACAGCCCGCATTGCAGCGGACGGCCATAGAACTGCAGGAACTCGCCCCCGGCCTCATCGGCTTCATAGAGGATATTCCAGCGGCGCAACCGCGCGATTTCGTCATCAGGCAGGCCATAGCGGGCCTGAAGATCGTCGTAATAGTTTTCGGGGATCGGCAGCGGTTCGAAGCCCGCGCCGGCCATCGCCTCGGCGCTGGCAAAGATATCGCTGCTGCCAAGCGCGATATGCTGCACGGCCGATCCCATGCTGTCGGCCAGAAAGCCGCCCGCCAGCGTGCGATGCGACTGCGCCCCGTTCAGCGTGATCCGGGTGCCGCCATCGGGGCTGGAGATCGCCTGACTGCGGACCAGCCCGTCCGGGTCGATCACATCGATCATCGGGCGGCGCTGCAGATCGAAAATCGCGCTGTAGAACAGGGTCCAGCTGAGCATTTCGTCGTAATTCATCGTCTCGGCCAGATGATCCACGCGGGTCAGGCCGAAATCGCCACCCTCATGCGCGGTGGCCTGAAACTCGACCTGCCAGACATCGTCGAGACCGCTTTTCTCATCGATGAAATGCAGGATCGAGCCGCCGACCCCCCGGATCGCGGGGATGTCCAGCTCTCCGGGGCCAAGCGGCTGATGGAACAGCGTCGCATCCAGCGCGGCGGCACGCGCGACCGTGGCCTGCGCATCCTCGACCCGCAGACCGATATCGCATACGCCGGTGCCGTGGTTCAGAAAGAAGCTGTGGGCAAAGCCGGTTTCTTCGGTATTCAGAACGATGCGGATCTGGCCCTGCTGCCAGACGCTGACCGATTTGTTGCGATGCTGCCCGGCGCGGTGAAAGCCCATCTGCCGCAGCGCGGTTTCCAGCACCGGAACTTCGCCCTTGTTCGAGGCGAATTCGATGAATTCGACGCCCTGGACGCGGATATTGTCAGGAATATCGGGCAGATCGACCGACAGGGCCGGATCGCTGCGCCGCACCTGATCCATCAGCCAGATCAGCGAGCGGTGCCCGTCACGGGCAATGCCATGCGGGCTGCCGCCACGAAACTGATCGTTGAAGATTTCCAGCGACAGCGGCCCGTCATAGCCGGTGGCCGCAATCGCGCGCATGAATTCCACCACCGGCAGGTCGCCCTCTCCCGGCATATTGCGGAAATGGCGCGACCAGTACAGCAGGTCCATCTCGATCAGCGGCGCATCGGCAAGCTGGACGAAAAAGATCTTGTCGCCGGGGATGCGGCGGATGGTTTCGGGGTCGATCCCGCGGCCCAGCGTGTGAAAACTGTCCAGGATCAGCCCCAGATTGGGCTGATCAGCGCGGCGCACGATTTCCCATGCGTCGCGATGATCGTTGACATGGCGGCCCCAGGCCAGCGCCTCATATCCAAGGCGCAATCCACGCTGCGCGGCGATCCCGGCCAGTTCGGCCAGATCGTCGGCGGCGCGGTCGATCCCGCCCAGGGCCTGCGGATGCACGGATGAGCAGATCAGCATCTGTTCCGCGCCCAGTTCGGCCATCAGGTCGAACTTGTGGCGGGCGCGGTCAAAGGCGCGGGCGCGCAGCGGTTCGGGCAGGCCCTCGAAATCGCGAAAGGGCTGATACAGCATCACCTCCAGCCCGTGATCGCGGATCATCTGGCCGACCTCGCGCGGGCTGGCGGCATCCTGCAGGAAATCCTGCTCGAAGATCTCCAGCCCGTCGAAGCCAGCCTCGGCAATCGCCGCCAGCTTTTCGCGCAGGTTCCCCGCAATAGAGACGGTCGCGATCGAGGTTTTCATCCGTGCCGTCTCCTCAGGCGCCCGAACCGGGGGCGTTTTGGTCATGCTCCACCGGGGTCAGCCCGATCTTGCGCTTGAGCATCCGCCACAGCGGGGTCTGGCTGAAGAAGATGAACAGCACCATCAGCAGAAGGACCGCCGACAGGGGGCTGGTCAGGATGCCCTTGAACAGCCCTGCGACGCTGCCGTTTTCGGACAGGATCGCCCGGCGCCAGTTATCGTCCAGCAGACGCGACAGGATCACCCCAAGAATGACCGGGCCAAGCTGATAGCCATAGGCTTTCATGAAATAGCCCAGCACCCCGAAGGCCAGCATCCAGTAGACATCCGTGATCGAGTTATTGACCGCATAGGCGCCGACGATGGAGAGCAGCAGGATCAGCGGGATCAGCACCGCGCGCGGCATTTCCACGATCTTGGTAAAGATGCGGATGCCTGTCAGGCCAAAGATCAGCATGAAGATATTGGCCAGCACCAGTGCGCCGGTGATGAACCAGAACATCTGCGGCTGGTCGATCATCAGCATCGGGCCGGGATTCAGCCCGTGGATGAACAGCGCGCCGATCATGATCGCGGTCACCGCATCGCCCGGAATGCCCAGCGTCAGCATCGGGATGAAAGCCCCGCCGACCGCCGCGTTATTGGCGGTTTCGGGCGCGACCAGCCCTTCCTTGGCGCCTTCGCCAAAAGGCACCTCGGGGTTCTTGGTGATGCGCTTGGCGTGGTCATAGGCCATCAGCGCGGCAATATCGCCGCCGGTGCCCGGCAGGGCGCCGATGATCACCCCGATTGACGAGGTCTGCAGCGACAGCGGCAGGTATTTCCGCACCGCCGACCAGCTTGGCACGATGCGGCCGATCTTCTGCTTCACCGCCTGCTTGTCGATATGGTGCAACTGGGCCAGCGCCTCGGACACGCCGAACATGCCGATCATCACCGCGATAAAGCTGATCCCGCCCCACAATTGGGTGAAGCCGAAGGTAAAGCGTTCCTGCGCGGTCAGCGGGTCCATGCCCACCGTGCCGATCAGCAGGCCCATCGAGCCTGCGAAGATGCCCTTGATCAGGCTTTCCCCGGACAGGGAGCCGACCAGCAGGATGCCCAGAATGGCCAGCAGCATGTAATCGCGGGGCTGGAATTTCAGGGCGAATTCGCTGACCGTCGGCGCGGCCAGGGCCAGCACGCCAATGCCGATCAGCCCGCCGACAAAGGACATGACGGTGGAAATGCCGATGGCCTCTCCGGCCAGCCCCTTCTGGGCCAGCGGATAGCCATCCAGCGCCGTCGCAATGGCCGAAGGCGCGCCGGGAATGTTCAGCAGGATCGCGGTTCGCGAGCCGCCATAGACCCCGCCCATGAAGATACCGACCATCAGGCACAGCGCCGGATAGACGTCCCAGGTAAAGGTAAAGCCGATCAGGATCGACACGGCCATGGTCACCGAAAGCCCCGGGATCGCGCCGACATAGACACCCGCAAAGGTGCCCGCCGCGACCAGGAACAGCAGTTTCAGATCCAGCCAGGGGATCAGGAAATAATCAAGCGCCTGCATCAGTTAGCCCCCGTGAAAATACGTCCGAACGCGGCCAGAATCTCGCCCTCGGGGACGATCCCGGCAGGCATCAGCACGCTGAAGATCAGACGGAAGACGACATAGACGCCGATGAGAGAGGCCAGCGACACGGTAAAGGCAAAGACCGGTCCGCCATGCCGCAGGTAGAGGATCGAGACGAACAGAAACAGCAGCGAGGTCGGCAGGAAGCCCAAAGGCACCAGCAGCACCGCATAGCCCGAGATGAACAGCATCATCACGATCACGACCGGCGGCAGGATATCCTTGAAAAAGACGGTGCCGTCGCGGTCCGGCGTGCGAAAATTCTCCAGCAGGATCAGGCCAGAGCTGACCACCATTGCCAGGGCGACCGCCATCGGCAATGAGCCGGGAGAGCTAATCGATTCAAATCCGGAAATTTTGTAGGCGTTCCACAGCAGCACCAGGCTGGCGATGAACAGCAGGGCGTTGAATCCCAGCTCTCCGGCGCTGCGCTTGCGATTGTCAGACATGGCGTTTCCTCTGTCCGATCAGAAAGGATCCGCCCCGGCTAATTCCGGGGCGGCGCGGGGCGCTGTCAGGGGCGCGGGATGCCGAATTCTTCCGGCGATTTCTTGGCCAGACCGGCATCCTGGATCAGCCATGAGGTGACCGATTGCCAGTTGTTCAGGAAATCGGTGGCCTCCTGACCCGCCATGCTTTCGATCACATAGCCACGATCGGCCATCAGCTTGACGAAATCCTCGCTTTGCGCACCGGTGGCATAGGCCTCGGTCAGCTTGGTGACGATCTCGTCAGGGGTGCCATTCTTCACGAAGACGCCGAAGAACGGGCCCCAGGGCAGGTAGCTCGCATATTCCGGGTTTGTCTGGCCCAGTGCGGGCAGATCCGGCAAGGCCTCGAACGGTTCGGTGTCGATCAGCGTGATGGCCTTCATCCGACCGCCCTTGATGCCCTCGACCGTCGCGCCCAGAACTGCGGGCATCACGTCGATTGCGCCGCCTTGCAGCGCGGTCAGCGCCGGGCCGTCGCCGTCATAGGGCACCTCGGTCACGGGCATGTCGGTCTGCGATCTCAGCATTGCCGTCACCACCGAGGCCAGACCGCCCGGCCCGGTCGAGCCGAATTTCACCGTATTCGGATTGGCCTGAATATAGGCGATCATCCCGGCGAAATCGTCGAAGGGCGCGTCGTTATTGGCCACCAGAATGGGAATGCCGCGGGCCAGGATATTGATCGGGGTGAATTCGGAATAGTCGATATCGCCCAGCCCCATCACCTTGTAAAGCAGCGGGTTTTCGGCGCCCATCAGCAGGGTGTAGCCGTCAGCCTTCTGCGCATAGACGAATTTCGTCGCAATGGCGCCGACGCCGCCGGTCATGTTCTTCATTACCACCGTGCCGCCAAGCACCGCCTCGGCATGCGGGGTCACGGTGCGCATGACAGTATCGGTCGAGCCGCCGGCCCCCCATTGGATGATGCCCTGGATTTCCTTGCTGGGATAATCCTGTGCCAGTGCCGCGCCGCCAGCAAGGCTGGTGGTCAGGGCCAGGGCCGTTGCGAATTTTACGAAAGTCCGGTTCATATATGCCTCCCTTGCTGCAAGAGAATCCTGCAGTCTCCATGGATTGCATCATGTGAAGAACCGACCTTTACCGCAAATACAAATTCATACCGATCGTTAACATCATGTTAATCTGGGCGGCCTATCTTGCCTTGCGTTGTTCCCAAGGTCGTGATTCCGTGGCGCGCTGCAATTCGCGTCGCAACTGAAGAAGCGCATATTCCGCAAAGGGGGACAGGACGCGGCCGGTCTTGGTCACGATATAGATGGTGATCGGCGCCTCTTCGGTCAGGCGCAGACGGACCACGCCGGGCATGTAAAGCTCGGCCACGGAAAACTCATCGATGACCGCGACACCCAGCCCATGCCGGACAAGGCTGACAACCGTTTGCGCAAACCGGCCGCGCATCGAATAGCGCACCGGCAACCCCGCCTGTTGCAGCGGAAAGGCGCAGACCTGGCCATAGGGATCCTTGGGATCGACCCCGATCATCGGATAGCGGATCAGGTCATGGACCGAGACTTCGTTACGGCCCGCCAATGCATGCCCCTCGGGTACGATGGCCGCCAGCCGACCACGGGCGGCGATATCATTGCTGATCCCGGCATTTTCGACCGCGCTGCTCATCAGCACGAATTCCCCGCGATCCAGCATCAGATAGTCGATGGTTTCCTCGATCTTCAGGATGTTCAGGTCGATGAACAGATCGGGATAACGCTGCCGGACCGGGCGCACCGCGCGTGCCGCGATGAACTGCGCCACCGACGGGGCCGAGGCGAAGGACAGGTCCACCGCCTCGCCGCGCTGCAGGGAATCGACGGCGCGGTTCAGGTTCTCGACCCCGCTGAACACGCGACCGATCTGATCGAAGATCGCGGTGGCCTCGGAGGCAGGGACATAGACGCTGCCCCGGCGTTCGAACAGCCGCACGCCCAGCGATTCTTCGGTATGTTTCACAAGGCGGCTGATCCCGGGGGGCGAGACATTCAGCATCCGCGCCGCGCCGGTGATCGTTCCGGTCAGCACGACGGCGCGAATGACTTCGATCTGGCGCAGGGTAAGCTGGGGCATGAACCATATCGCTTGGGGCTGTCTCCGGCCATCACGTCAAATTTCCGCCGCTTAGTCCAGTGCAGAGGTGGCAAAGGCGCCACCGGGGCGCTGCCATGCCACGCCAAGCGCAGTCCGAAACCGCAGAAAAAACCGTGTTTTTATAAGGTTATCCAGCCCTCTGCAGATTTTTTGCAGAGAAATTTGTAACAAACATTACCCCCGCCCCGAGCAGTTTCATGAGAAGGCGACGATGCCTTCCGATCAAAAGGGAGACTACACCATGACCAAAATGACCTCACGCCTGGCGCTTGGTGCGTCGCTGGCCTGCGCCCTGGGCGCAATGGCTGTGACGCCGGTTCAGGCCGAAGAAATGGAGAAATGCTACGGCGTTTCCATGGCTGGTGAAAATGACTGCGCCGCCGGGCCGGGCACGACCTGTGCAGGCACCTCGACCCTGGATTATCAGGGCAATGCCTGGGAACTGGTTCCCGCCGGCACCTGCATGACGACCGAAGTGCCCGCCGCCGATGACGGCAGCATGCGCAAGGGCTCGCTGGAGCCGCTGGATCGCGATCTGCCCGCATAAGACATGCCGGGCGCGGCCAGCCCGCGCCCGGACAATCAGGAGGAAATCATGACCCGTCTGCCACCCCGTGCCGGCCTTGGCTTCAAGCCCGAACATTTCGCCGACATCCGCAAGGATATGAACCCGCCCGCCTTTTTCGAGGTTCATGCCGAAAACTACATGGGCGCGGGCGGTCTGCCGCATGCGCAACTGACCGCGCTGCGCAACGATCACGCAATCTCGCTTCATGGCGTGGGGCTGTCGATCGGCGGCGCCAACGGTCTGGATCAGGCGCATCTGGCGCGGCTGAAATCGCTGTGCGACCGCTATCAGCCCGACAGCTTTTCCGAACATCTGGCCTGGTCCAGCCACGGGGCCGAATATCTGAACGACCTTCTGCCCTTGCCCTATACCGAAGAAACGCTGGCCACGATCTGCGACCATGTCGATCAGGTGCAGGAATTTCTGGGGCGGCGGATGTTGCTGGAAAACCCGGCCACCTATGTGCTGTTCGCGCAATCCACCATTCCCGAAACCGAATTCATGGCCGACATCGCCGCACGCACCGGCTGTGGCCTGCTGCTGGATGTGAACAATGTCTTCGTCTCCTGCACCAATCACCGCAAGGATCCCCGCGCCTATCTGGCCGATTTCCCCATGGCCAAGGTTGGCGAAATCCATCTGGGCGGCCATGATTCCGAGGATCTGCCCTCGGGGCCGCTACTGATCGACAGCCATGGCGCGCCGGTCTCGAACCCGGTCTGGACGCTGTTTGCCGAGGTGATCGAGCGGATGGGCCCGCTGCCGACGCTGGTCGAGTGGGACAATGACGTGCCCGAATGGTCGGTGCTGGCGCAAGAGGCCGCCCGCGCCGACCGTATCCTGGCCGGGGTCGCTGCTCATGCATGCTGATATCCAAAGCGCCTTCCGCGCCGCGTTAAGCGGCGGCGATCTGCCTGCGGGCGTCACCGCGACAGACCCGGACGAGGCCGCGCGGCGCTATGCCGTCTATCGCAATAATGTGGCCGTCAGCCTGACTCAGGCGCTTGGCCGCCGCTTTCCGGTGATCGAGCGGCTGGTCGGTGCGGATTTCTTTTCCGCGCTGGCCAAGGCCTATCTGGCGGCCGATCCGCCGCGCAGCCCGGTCCTGTCGCAATGGGGCGCAGGTTTCGCAGATTTTCTGGCAGGTTTCGCGCCGCTGGCGAAATGGCCCTATATGGCCGATGTCGCACGTCTCGAATATGCGCGCGGCGTGGCGTTTCACGCCGCAGATGCCGATCTGATCGAGCCTGCCATTCTGGCGACGGCGGATCCGGAAAAGCTGCGGCTGACGCTGCATCCCTCGGTCGCGATCCTGTCGCTGTCCCATCCGGCCGTGTCGATCTGGGCGCAGAACCAGCCGGGGGCGCAGCAATCGCCCCTGCCGCCCGGTCCGCAGATCGCGCTGATCCTGCGCAGCCCCTGTTTCAATGTGCTGGTCGAGGCGCTGTCCCCCGCCGATGCCGCCCTGATCGAGGCGTTGCATCAGGGCGAGACGCTGGCCTTTGCCGCCGAGCAGGCGCAGCAGGTCGATCCTTACCACGATCCGGCCCCGCGCCTGATCTGGCTGATGCAGCAGGGCGCGATCAGCCGGGCAGGTGCGCCATGCTGAGGCGCATCAACGCCCTCTGCGCCCGGATCCCTGCCGATCTCGTGGCGCTGATGCTGCGGATCTTTCCGGCGATCATCTTCTGGCAATCCGGCCGCACCAAGGTCGAGGGGTTTACCATCAAGGACTCGACCTGGTTCCTGTTCGAACATGAATATGCCCTGCCGCTGATCCCGTCCAAGCTGGCGGCGGTGATGGCGACGGCGGCCGAACATGCGCTGCCCGTGCTGCTGGTGCTGGGCCTGCTGACGCGGCTGTCGGCGCTTGGGCTGCTGGCCATGACGGCGGTGATCCAGATCTTCGTCTATCCCGAAGCCTGGATCACGCATGGCCTGTGGGCGTCGGCGCTGCTGGCCGTGGCGGCCTATGGGCCGGGGCGTGTCTCGGTGGATTATGCCCTTGGACTGGATCGGGCGCGGCGATGACCTGTTCGCCGCGATCCCTTGCCAGCGATATGCGCCCGGACCCGGCGCGGGTCGGCCGCGCATGACGATGGCGGTGGATATCGGCGCGGGCTGGCATTGCCTGCCGGGCAGCGGCGGTGCTAGACTGCCTGCCGCAAGGGCGGAGGCCGTGCTGGACAAGGATCGGATTTGGAATGAGCTGATGACCCGCGCCAATCAGGGCGACGGGCAGGCGTTCCATTGTTTCCTGACCGAGGTGACGCCGCCGCTACGCTCGCTGATCCGCGCACGGGGCCGGGGGCTGCCGCCCGATCTGCACGAAGATGTGCTGCAAGAGGTATTGCTGGCGATCCATCTGAAGCGCGGCAGCTGGGACGGGGTTTCGCCCATCCGGCCCTGGCTTTACGCGGTCGCCCGCCACAAGGTCGTCGATGCTTTTCGCAAGCGCGGTCGGCAGATCCATCTGCCGATTGACGACGTGGCCGAGATGCTGGAGGCCGAACCCGGACCCATGCCGCTTGCCGCGCGGGATGCCGACCGGCTGCTGGGCATGATCGACGACCGATCCGCCGCGCTGGTGCGCGCCGTGCGCATCGAAGGCCAAAGCACCGAGGATGCCGCCGAAGAACTGGGGGTATCGCCGGGTGCGGCGCGTGTGGCGCTGCATCGCGCCATGAAACGCCTGTCCGAACTGGCACAGAGGATGAAATGACGAACCGCCCCGCAACAGAAGCCACTGACGACCTGATCCGGCGTCTTGCAGCCAGCCCGCCCCCGGCGCGGCTGTCGGCGGGCTTTGCGACAGCCGTGCTGCTGGCTGCGATGGTGGTGACCGTGGCGCTGTTCCTGATGATATTCGGGCCGCGCGCCAATCTGGGCCAGCTTATGCGTCAACCCGAGGTGCTGGCCAAGTCGCTGTTGCCGCTGGCCTTGTCGGTGCCTGCGCTGGCACTGGCGCTGCGGGCCTCGCGTCCGGGTCTGCCGCTGCATCTGGGCGTTCTGGCCATCCCCGCGATTGCCGCGCTGGCGCTGTTCACGGCGCGTCTGGTTCAGACACCTTCGTCACAGGTGATCCCGGGGATCATGGGCAATACGGCCATCGGCTGCATGGTTATCATCACCCTGCTGTCGCTGCCCACCCTGATCACAGGGATCTTCGTGTTCCGCCGTGGCGCATCGGTGCGGCCGGCGCTGACCGGCGCGCTGATCGGGCTGGCGGGGTCCGCCGGGATTGCCGCAGGCTATGCGCTGCATTGCGTCGAGGATTCGCCCTTGTTCTTTACCATCTGGTATGGGCTGGCAATGCTGATCGCCAGCACCCTGGGCGCGCTGGCCGGCAAACGCTATCTCAGCTGGTAGGCCGCTTGCCCCGGGGTCGGATCGCCCTGTCAACTGCCGGGCGGCGCCTTTGTGCCGCGCCGGAAAACCGACCTGCGAATCCATGCCGGGCTATGGCGCAAACCTTCGCGATGGTGAAAGATCGGGACATGCGACGGTCCTGTAACAATGCCGCCGCATGATGTCCGGCCGGTTCCGGTCCATAGGCAAGCGGAAGGAGTGCAGCATGCCGACACGCCCCATTCTGGTGTTTGACGTGAATGAGACCCTGCTGGATCTGACCTATCTTGAACCGGTTTTCGACGATCTCTTTGGCGATCCGGCGGTGATGCGCGACTGGTTCGCGCAGCTGATCCTTTATTCACAAAGCCTGACCCTGATCGGCGTGAAAGAGAATTTTGCCACGCTGGCCGGGTCGGTGCTGCAGATGATGGGGCAGATCCGCGGGCGGACGATTTCCGACAGCGATGTGGCGCATCTGCGCCGCAGGCTTGGATCCATGCCCGCACATCCGGACGCGGCCATGGCGCTGGATCTGCTGCGCAGCAGCGGATTTCGCATGGTCACGCTGACGAATTCGCCGCCCTCGGACGGGCCGTCGACGCTGGATATGGCCGGTCTGGGCCATTTCTTCGAAGGCGCCTTCAGCGTCGCGCCCTCGGGCCATTTCAAACCCGCGCCGCAGACCTATCAGCTGGTGGCCGATGCGCTGCAGGCGCCGTTTTCGGACCTGTGCCTTGTGGCCTGCCATGTCTGGGACACGATGGGGATGCAGGCGCTTGGCGGCAAGGGCGCGCTGGTCACGCATGGCGTCAACGCGCCGCTGCCCGGTGCGCATGTGCCGCAGCCGGATCTGGTGGCGCCCGACCTGTCCCGGCTGGCGCAGAAAATCGTCTTGGAATGGGGCAGCTGAGGGGCCGCTGCGCCCAAGGAAAATAAATCAGTTCTGACGCAAATTTACGTATGGTTAACTTGTTGGCTGATAGCGTGTCAGCTATCCTGAAACCGGATCGTTGATGCAAGTTCAGTTCATGCCTGACACCTCATTCCTGCGGAGCAGGGGGCGCCCCCGAGGCTATGACCAGACCAGCGCAGTGGATGCCGCGATGCGCATTTTCTGGATGAAGGGATATGATCAGGCGCCGGTGGACATGTTGTGCCGGGCCATGGGGATGCCGCGACACAGCCTGTACAAGACCTTTGACAGCAAACAGGGCCTGTTTCTGGCGGCGCTGGCACATTACGCGGAAACGCGGTTGAGGCCGGTTTGGCGCGCGCTTGGTCCCAAGGGGTCGCTGGAAGAGGATCTGACCGCCTTCTTTGCCCAGATCGTGCAACTGTCCGCAGGCGATCCGCGGATGCGGGGCTGTCTTGTCTCCAGCGTGCTTCTGGAGGCCGCGACCAATAACGCCCTGCTGCAAGAAGAGTGTAACCGCAGGCTGGTCGCGCTGGAATCGCGGATCGCGGAACGGCTTGTCGCCGATGGCTGGCCGGAAGAGGGTGACTGCCCGTCACAGGTCAGCGCGTCGCTGATCGCCGCCATGGCGCGCGGGATCGTGCAGCGGGCCCGCGCGGGCCAGGATGCCGCAGGGCTGCGCCGCATCGGACAGGCAGCGGTCCGGGCGGTTGCCGGGCTGCGCGGGTAATGCCACAAGGAAAAATCATGTAACGTTTCGCCTTCTGGAACGAGTTGCTTTCAACAGTGATATGACGATCTGATCTGCTGAACCTCGGGAAGGAACCATTGTGAAACGACCTGCTCTTATAGCCATTCTTGCGCTGGTCGTCATTCTGGTGCTGTTTTTCCTGCGCGGTCAGGATCTGAGCCTTGATGGCCTGCGCGATCAGCTTGCCGGGCTGACGGAACTGCAACAGGCGCGCCCGGTCGCGGTGGCCGTGGTGTTTTTCCTGATCTATGTCGCGATCACCACCCTGTCGCTGCCCATCGCCGTCTGGCTGACGCTGGCGGCGGGGGCGATGTTCGGCTTCTGGCAGGGATTGCTGCTGGTCTCTTTCGCCTCTGCCATCGGCGCGACGCTGGCCTTTCTGGGCGCGCGTTATCTGGCGCGGGACTGGGTGCGGGCCAGGCTGGGGTCGCGGGCCGACAAGATCGAGGCGGGGCTGAAGCGCGATGGCGCCTTCTACCTGTTCTCGCTGCGCCTGATCCCGGTCGTGCCCTTCTTTGCGGTCAATCTGCTGATGGGGCTGACACCGATGCCGGTCTGGACCTTCTATTGGGTCAGTCAGGCGGGGATGCTGGCCGGGACGGCGGTTTACGTGAATGCGGGCACGCAGCTGGCGGGGCTGGACAGCCTGTCGGGGATCGTCTCGGGCCCGATTCTGGCGTCCTTCGCCCTGCTGGCGCTGTTTCCCTGGATCGCGCGGGCCGTGCTGGGCCTGTGGCGGCGGCGGCGCGTCTATGCCGGATGGGACAGGCCGAAACGCTTTGACCGCAATCTGGTGGTGATCGGCGCAGGCTCTGCCGGGCTGGTCTCGGCCTATATCGCGGCGGCGGTCAAGGCCAGGGTGACACTGGTCGAGGCGGGTGAGATGGGCGGCGATTGCCTGAACTATGGCTGTGTGCCGTCGAAAACGCTGATCCGCAGCGCGACGCTGGCGCATCAGATGCGCCATGCGGGTCACTGGGGGCTGACCGATACCCCGCCGCAGATCCCGTTCCGGCAGGTGATGGCGCGCGTGCATCAGGCCATCGCCCGCATCGCCCCGCATGACAGTGTGGAACGCTATACCGGTCTGGGGGTCGAGGTGATCAAGGGCCGTGCCAGCCTGATCGACCCCTGGACGGTGGAGATTGCCTTGCAGGATGGCGGCACGCAGCGTCTGAGCACCCGCGCCGTCATCATCGCCACGGGCGCGCGCGCCACCATGCCCCCCTTGCCGGGTCTGGATCAGGTCGATCCGCTGACCTCGGACACATTATGGGACCGGCTGTCGGATCAGGACCATCCGCCGCGCCGTCTGGTGGTTCTGGGCGGAGGGCCGATCGGCTGCGAACTGTCGCAGGCCTTCGCCCGGCTGGGATCCGAGGTGACGCAGATCGAAATGGCGCCACGGCTGATGATCCGCGAGGATGAAGAGGTCTCGGACCTCGTCGAGGAGTACTTGCGCAGGGATGGCGTGACCGTGCTGACCGGGCACAAGGCGGTCGGCTGCGGCGCGGATGACGGCAAGTGGATTGAGGTCGAGGCCGATGGTCAGACCCGCCGCATCACCTTTGACCAGATGATCGTTGCCGTGGGGCGCAGCGCCCGGCTGGAAGGGTTCGGTCTGGAAAAGCTGGACATCCCCGCCGGTCGCACGGTCGAGGTGAATGAGTTTCTGGAAACGCGCTTTCCCAATATCCTTGCGGCGGGCGATGTGGCCGGGCCGTTTCAGTTCACGCATACGGCCTCGCATCAGGCTTGGTTTGCCAGCGTCAATGCGCTGTTCGGGATGCCGAAGCGCTTCAAGGCCGACTACCGGGTGATCCCCTGGGCCACTTTTACCGATCCCGAGGTCGCCCGCCTCGGCCTGTCCGAGGCCGAGGCCCGCGACAAGGGCATCGCGGTCGAGGTGACGCGCTTCGATCTGGCGGAACTGGACCGCGCCATCACCGACGGAGCCGCGCATGGGTTCGTCAAGGTGCTGACCCCGCCCGGCAAGGACCGCATTCTGGGCGTCACCATCGTCGGCGATCATGCGGGCGATCTGATCGCCGAATTCGTGCTGGCGATGAAACACGGGCTGGGCCTGAACAAGATCCTGGGCACCATCCATATCTATCCCACCTGGGCTGAGGCCGCGAAATCCACCGCCGGCGTCTGGCGTCGCGCCCATGTCAATCCGCGTGCGCTGGCCCTGCTGGAACGGTTTCACGAGTGGAGGCGCGGATGATCGACGCCCGGCTTCTTCCGCTGCAACGCGCGGCGATGCGCCCCCTGGCGACGGTGCTGGCAGATCGTGGCGTCAGCGCGGATTCGATCAGTGTGGCAGGGTTCGCGATCGGCATCCTGGCCATCCCGGCACTGGCACTGGGCTGGTTCTGGCTGGCGCTGCTGCTGATCCTGCTGAACCGTTTCATGGATGGGCTGGATGGTGCCGTGGCGCGTCGCGTCGGTCCCACGGATCGCGGTGCCTTTCTGGATATCGCGCTGGATTTCGTCTTCTACGCGCTGGTGCCGCTGGGTTTTGCCTTTCACGATCCGGCGGCGAATGCGCTGCCCGCCGCCGTACTGATCGCGGCTTTCGTCGGCACAGGCTCTTCCTTTCTGGCCTTTGCCGCCATCGCCGCCCGCCGGGGCGAGACGGCAGAGGCATTCCCGCAAAAGGGCATCTATTATCTGGGCGGGCTGACGGAGGGGTTCGAGACCATCGTGACCTTTCTGCTGATGTGCCTGTTGCCCGATCTGTTCCCGATCCTTGCCTGGATCTTTGCCGCAGCCTGCGCGGTGACCACACTGTTGCGCTGGCGCATGGGCTGGACAGCCTTCCGCCGACCCTTGAAGGAGACCCGATGAAACCCCTGCTTTCCGCCATGCTCGCCCTTGGCCTGTCCCAGTCCCCCGCGCTTGCCGAGGACTGGCAGACCACCCTTGACGCCGCCAAGGGTCAGACCGTGCATATCCACGCCTGGGGCGGGGATGAGCGCACCAATGCCTTTCTGGATTGGGTCGGCCAGCGCACGCAAGAGCGTTATGGTGTCGGCTTGCGGCATGTGAAGCTGACCGATACGGCCGAGGCTGTCGCCCGCGTGTTGGCCGAAAAGACCGCAGGCCGGGATGAGGGCGGGCAGGTCGATCTGATCTGGATCAACGGGCCGAATTTCCTGGCGATGAAGCAGCAGGGCCTGTTGCACGGGCCCTTTGTTCAGAATCTGCCCAATGCGGAATATCTGGACCTGTCGCCGGGATCGGCCAATAGCGTCGATTTCACCGTCCCGGTTGAGGGGCTGGAATCGCCCTGGCGGCTGGCGAAATTCGTCTTCAACTATGACAGCGCCCGCATCGACGCACCGCCTGCCGATATGGCGGGCTGGGTCGATTACGCGGCGGCGAACCCCGGTCGCATCACCCATCCCGATCCGGCGAATTTCATGGGCGCGACCTTCCTGAAACAGGCGCTGGTCGAATTGGCGCCCGAGGGCACCGACCTGTCCGTGCCGCCCACCGATGACAGCTTTGCCGCAGCCACCGCACCGCTGTGGGATTGGTATGACGCCTTGCGCCCGAACCTCTGGCGCGAGGGTCAGTCCTTTCCCGAAAACCAGTCGGTCCAACAGCAATTGCTGAACGATGGGGAAATCGACGTGCATATGTCCTTTGATCCGGCCTCTGCCGCGGCGGCGATCCGTGATGGTCTGCTGCCCGAAACCGTCCGGGTGCATGTCCCGCAGGCGGGCAGTATCGGCAATGTCAGCTTCGTGGCCATCCCCTATAACGCCGCGAATATGGCCGGGGCCAAGGTGGTCGCCAATACGCTGCTGGATCCCGAGGTCCAGGCCCGGATGCAGAATATCGAGGTTCTGGGATCGTTTTCCGTGCTTGATCCCGCGCGTCTGGACGACAAGGCGCGCGCCGCCTTTGCCGAACTGCCCAGCGATCCGGCTTTGCCCGCACTGGATCAGCTGGGGCCGGTCCTGCCCGAACCGCATGCCGATTGGATGACACGCCTGACGGCCGAGTGGCAGGCCCGCTATACCAGATGAGATCGGCGCGGCTTTTGCGCGCAGGTGCCGGGCTGGTCATTCTGGGCGGGTTGATCCTGCCTGTCGGTCTGGGCCTTGCGCATAGCCTTGGCGCCGGTTTCGGGCATTTCCCGGCACTGGGGGCCGTGGGGCCAAGCCTGCAGCCCTGGCAGGATCTGGCCGCGATGCCCGGCATGGCCCGCGCCGCTGTTCTCAGCCTGTGGACCGGGCTGACGGCAACTGCGCTGTCGCTGCTGCTGGCGGTCGGGGTGCTGGCGACCTTGCACGGCCGGATGCGGCGGCTGCGACCGTTGCTGGCGCCGCTGCTGGCGGCCCCGCATGCGGCGGTGGCGATCGGGCTGGCCTTTGTGCTGGCGCCGTCGGGCTGGCTGGCCCGCGCGCTTGCGCCGCTTGTGGGCTGGGCGCGCCCGCCGGATCTGGCGACGGTGGGCGATCCCTTCGGGCTGGCGCTGATCCTTGGTCTTGTGGTCAAGGAACTGCCTTTCCTGCTGCTCCTGCTGCTGGGCGCGACGACGCAGATCCCGCTGCGGCAGCATCTGGCGGCGGGGCGAAGCCTTGGTTACGGCCGCGCGGCCTGCTGGCTGTGGCTGATCCTGCCGCAGCTTTGGCCGCTGGTGCGGCTGCCGGTGATGGTGGTGCTGGCCTTCTCGATCTCGGTCGTGGACATGGCGCTGATCCTGGGGCCGTCGAACCCGCCGACGCTGGCGGTGCTGGTCGCCCGCATGTTTGCCGACCCGGATCTGAGGGCGATCCTGCCCGCCTCGGCCGGGGGGCTGCTGCAACTGGCGCTGGCGCTTGCGGCCTTTGCGCTGATCCTTGGCACGGCGCGGCTGCTGGCCGGTGCCGGGCGCGCGATCCTGCGGCAAGGACGGCGCGCGGTTTGGGCGGACCCCCTGCTGATCCTGCCGGTCGCCGTGGCCGGTGCGATGATGCTGCTGGCCGGGCTGGCATTCGCGGCGCTGGCCCTCTGGTCGATCAGCTTTGCCTGGCGCTGGCCGGATCTGTGGCCTGCCTCGCTGTCGCTGCGGGTCTGGGCCGATGCCGCACGCTGGTCGGGCACGGTGGCCACGACGGCGCTGATCGGCGCGGTTGCCACATCGCTGGCCCTGCTGACCGCGATCCTGTGGCTGGACAGCGGCGACCGGCTGGGGCGGCGCGGGCAAGAGGGCTGGCTGCGCGCCGCGATCCATATTCCCCTGCTGCTGCCGCAACTGTCCTTTCTGATCGGGCTGGCCGGGCTGATGATCCTGGGGCCGCTGCCCCCCATGGTCGCGGTGATCTGGGGGCATTGGCTGTTCGTCTTTCCCTATGTGATGATCGCGCTGGCGGGTCCGTGGTCGGCGCTGGATCCGCGCTTGGACCGCAGCGCCGCAGCGCTTGGCGCGGGGCCGTGGCGGCGGCTGTGGCAGGTCAAGCTGCCCGTCTTGCTGGCGCCGATCTGCACGGCCGCGGCGGTGGGCTTTGCCGTCTCGGTGGCGCAATATCTGCCGACGCTGTTTCTGGGGGGCGGCCGGGTCGAGACGCTGACGACCGAGGCTGTCGCCCTGTCTTCGGGCTCTGACCGGCGGGTGGCGGCGGTGCATGCGGTCTTGCAGGCGGTGCTGCCCTGGGCGATCTTTCTGGCGGCGCTGATCCTGCCCGCCGCGCTGCATCGCAACCGCCGCGCCCTGAAAGGAGCCGCATGACCCTGATCCTGGACCAGCTTGGCGTTCTGACCCCGGACGGTCAGGCGCTGTTCCGGCCGCTGACATTGCAGGTCGCGCCAGGCGTGGTCACCAGCATCACCGGGCCGTCGGGGATCGGGAAATCGACATTGCTGGCGGCGATTGGTGGCCACCTGCCGCCGGATTTCCGCGCCACCGGGCGGGTCACGCTGGACGGTCAGGACGTGCTGGCCCTGCCGGCCGAACGGCGCAGTATCGGCATGATGTTCCAGGAGGCGGTGCTGTTCCCTCATCTGTCGGTCGCGGATAATCTGGCCTTCGGCCTGTCCGCGCGGGTCCGGGGCAGGCAGGCCCGGCGTGACGCGGTTGCACAGGCGCTGGAGCAGGCGGGGATGGAGGGTTTTGGCCCGCGCGATCCCGCCACCCTGTCGGGCGGTCAGCGCGCGCGGGTCGCGCTGATGCGGACGCTTCTGGCGCAGCCGCGCGCGGTGCTGCTGGATGAACCTTTTTCGGGCCTCGATCCCGACCGGCGCGACGCGATCCGCCGCTTTGCCTTCGACACCATCGCCCGCGCCCGGATCCCGGCGCTGCTGGTAACCCATGACAGCGCCGATGCGCAGGCCGCCGGCGGGCCGGTGCTGACGCTCAGCTAAGCGTCAGGCCCGAAATGCTGGCCTGCAGGGCGCTGTCCGTGTCGTCGTTATCGGCGGAAACGGCCAGCCCGACCAGCGTGCCAGGGGCCTGACCGAAGGCGCGGGCGTAATCGACGGCCAGATCGGCCCGCGCCTGCGCCTGTCCCGTCCCCGAGGGGCGCAGCGCAATGGTCACGCCGCGCCCGCCCAGATAGGGGCTGGGGATGGCGCTGCCCGCCGCGTGATTGCCGCCCCAGACATAGATCAGCACCCGGGCCGAACGATTGGACAGCAGCCTGCGGGGAGAGGTATCGGGCGACAGCCGCGCCGCCGCCTGCGGGTCCATAAAGACGAAATACAGCGCGATATTGCGATCATCCCCGCCCTTTCGCGACAGATCGGTGGGCGGAACGCTGCGGCTGACAGACCAGGACCAGCGGGCAGTGCGGGCGGCGCGCGCGGCCTCGGGCGCGGGCAGATAGATAAGTGAGGATCCGCCCTGCCCCTGGATCGTCAGGGTGCCGCCGCCCAAGCCAAAGCGGGTCGGGGTCAGGCGCGGAAATTTCAGCGCCTTCCAGCGACCGTCAAAGGCAATCGGGACGGCCTGTGCGGCCGCAAGGCGCAGCGGCATCAGCGTGGTGGCAGCGGCGGCCAGGAACAGGCGGCGTTTCATCTGGGGTCCTCCTCGGTGTCGTCCTTGGTGACGATACGGTCGGCGCGGGCTGAAAGTTACGCGCGGACACTGTTTCGTGAAGCGCGCCTTGCCGCTTGACTTGCCGGGTGATCCGCGAAAATCACGCCTTCATGCGATGGCGAATTGTTCTTCTGTTCCTGTTTCTTGCGCTGATGGCCCTGCCGCTTCTGGCGCATCTGTGGAATTCGCGCGGCGCGCCGCCGCCCGACCCACAGCCGGGTGCCCTGCGCGTCGTGACGCAGAACAGCCATTACATCATGCTGGATGCGCCGGATGACGATCCCTGGTCCGTCGCGGGCTGGCAGCGCCGTCGGGGTGCCATGGCCAGCCAGTTGCGTGATTTGCAGGCCGATCTGATCGCCTTTCAGGAGATGGAGAGCTTTCGCCATGGCGGCGATGGCAGCATCAATCTGGCCCGCGACGATCTGCTGGCCGCGCTGCCGGAATTTGCCGCTGCGGCCAGCGGCGATTGGCGCAGCTTCCCCTCGACCCAGCCGATCTTTTACCGCCGTGACCGGCTGGAGCTTTTGGATCAGGGCTGGTTCTTCTTTTCAGAAACCCCCGATGTGATCTATTCGCGGACCTTCAACGGATCCTATCCAGCCTTTGCCTCTTGGGCGCGGTTTCGCGACCGGCAAAGCGGGCAGGCGCTGCGGGTGATCAATGTTCATCTGGATTTCAGCAGCGGCGAAAACCGCATGCGCTCGGTCGATCTGATTGCCCGACGGATCGCGCCCTGGATCGCGGCCAAAGAGGCCGTGGTGCTGGCGGGCGATCTGAACGCGCTTTGGCTTAGCCCGACGGTGGGGGTGTTGGAGCGCGCGGGTCTGTCGCTGACGGCCATCAAGGGCAGCAGTTTCCATTTCAATCGGGGGCTGAACCTTTACGGGGCCATTGATCACGTCATGGTCAATTGCGCGGTCACGCTGACCGACAGGCCGGTGGCCCTGCGAAAGCGCCCGGATGGCGCATGGCCCGCCGATCACTATCCGGTGCTGGCCCAGATCCGTCTGGATCCGGGGAACTGCCGCTAAGCGCGCAGGCTGCGCAGAAAGCGGCGGTCGATGCGATCTTTCCAGCGCCACAGCCAGCGCCCGTGCAGCGTCACCCCGTGCCATTCGGCCAGCGCCCTGCCATCGCCGAGCGAGATGATCTTCAGATAGTCGCGCTGCGGGTCATAGCGGGTCAGCGTCTGCCCGCGATGCAGCGCGATCAGGTTCTGCGCCAGCACCGGCCCTTGCCGGACGGCATAGACGCCCACCTTTGGACGTGGCGCATGGGTCATGGCCGCGCTGTCGCCTGCCGCCAGAAGGGTCGCGTGCCCCTCGACCTGCAGGGTCGGGCCGATGCGGACAAAGCCCGCCTGATCGACCGGCAGATCCCGCGCCAGCCACTCATGCGGCCGCGCCCCCGCCAGCCCGATGGTCAACCGGCTGGCAATGCGCGCGCCATCGGTCAGGATCACCGCATCATGTTCAATGCGCGCCACGCGGGCATTGGTCAGCAGGCTCACCCCGGCCCGGCTCAGCGTGGCGGTCAGATACCCTCTGGCCCGCGCGCCCAGACTGGCCGCAATGCGCGGGCCAGCCTCGATCAGCGTCACGGGGCGGGACTGGCGCAGGGCCAGCGCAATCTCGGCCCCCGCGACGCCACCGCCAATAATGGCGGCAGGGGCCCGCGCCGGTGTCCGGGCCAGCCTGTCGGCGAACCCGTCCAGAGGCTTGATCGGCACGGCATGTTCGGCAAAGCCCGCGATTTCCGGCATGGCGCTGTGACTACCAAGGTTAAGCGCGGCCAGATCATAGGGGATTTCTTCGCCGTCGAGCAGCTGCACCCGCTGCCTGACCGGATCAATCCCGGTGATGCGGCCCTGCCGAAAGGTGATCCGGTGATCATCCGCAAAGCGGCGCAGGTCGACCTGTGGCTGATCGGCGCGGTAATACCCCGCGATCATGCCCGGAAACATGCCCGAATAGGTCGCATGCGGCGCCGCATCGATCAGCGTGATCCGCGCTTCGGGCAGCGCCGCGCGCAAGGGCCGCGTGGCCAGCAGATTGGCATGGCCCGCGCCCAGCAACAGAAGATGCGGCGGTTGTTCTGAGGGCACGGCGGGTTCCTTCTGCTGGGCCGGTTGTTGCAAACTGGCCCGGCTTGCTCAAGTCTGGCAACGCAAAGGTGATCCGTCGCGCCCGTCGTGGGCCGGAACCCGACCCGCGCGGGCCACGTTCCTGCGCCATGACCAAGGAGGAGGAAGAACATGTATCGGATTTTCGCCGCGATCGCCGTCTGCCTGACCGGCACCGCCGCCCTGGCCGAGGAATGGGTGGTCAAGACCAGCCCGCATGACGTGGCCACCACTGCCGACCGGCTAGAGGCGGTGATCGCGGAAAGCCCCGCCTCTCTGGTCGCGCGTGTGGATCATCAGGCCGCCGCCGCCAAGGCCGGGCTGGAGATGCAGCCCGCCACAGTGCTGATCTTTGGCAACCCGGCGATGGGCACCCCGCTGATGCAGGCCGATCCGCGCGTCGCGCTGGACCTGCCGCTGAAGGTGCTGATCTGGCAGGACGGAGAGGGCACCAGCATCGGCTATCTGACGCCGGATTCCCTTGCCGAGCGCTATGATCTGGCCGACACCGAAGAGCTTCGGGCCAAGGTCACGCAGGCGCTGGATGGTCTGACGGACAAGGCGATTGCGGAATAGGCCGCATCTTTTCGCCGTCAGCACGCGCTTAGCCACGCGACGGCAGAAACCGGCGCGCGCGATCACTCGGTCGTTTCTGCGCCGCCGGTCGATGACCGTCAGTAAGCCACGTTGAAGATCGTGCGGAAATGGCGTGGGGTTTCCGCCTCATCCAGCATGGCTATGGCGAAATCCTCGGCGCTGATGTGGCTTGGGGCGCCCGTGTCATCCGTCAGCATCGTGCGCCCCGACAGGCGGAAGCTGCCGGTCCGTTCGCCCGGTGCGATCGTCCCGCCCGGCGCCAGAACGGCGAAGTCGGTATCTGCATCGACCAGCCGTGCATAGGCGCGGCGCATGCCGGTGGCTTCGGGCAGGATGGCCTTTGGCGCGTCGTCAAGCGCGCTGCTGCCATCGGGCATGTTCAGCGAAGAGCCGCCGCCGACCATCAACAGGCGCTTCCCGGTGGCTTTCTGCACCGCGATCAGCGCCTCGGTAAAGGCCAGCGCATCGGCCACGGCATCGTCGCTGTTGCGCGGGCTGACGGCCGAAATGATGACATCGTCGGCCTGTGCCTGCGGGATGACCGCAGCCGCCGAGGTCACGTCCAGTGCCACGGGCGTCACCGCCGGATGGGCCGGCAACCTGGCGGGGTCGCGGACCGCCGCGGTCACCGTATGGCCGCGCGACAGGGCTTCGTTCAGGATCCGGCTGCCCACCATGCCGGTGGCGCCGATCAACAGGATATTCATCGTCATGTCCTTTCGGTTTCGGTATCGCCCGGATCAACCCCAGGTCATCTCGCCCATGGCGACCCGCGCGCCGATATCCAGTGCGGGCATCATCCCCAGATCTGGATAAAGCGCGGTCATCGCGGCGATCAGTTCGGCGCTGTCCTTGGCCCTGGCCACTTCCCTTTCAAAGTTGCGCAGATAGTCGCGGGTGAATTCCAGCGCCGGGATGCCGGAATTGCCCGGATGCGCCCCGTGACCGGCGACGACCACGTCCGGATTGCGCGCGATCAGGGCGTCCAGTTCCGCGATCCATTTCGCCCGATCCCCGGGGGTGGGCGTGTCAGCGGTCCAGACATGCAGGTCATCGAAGACATAGACGCCGCCAAGGACCGCATCCAGGCTTGGCACGTAAAGGTAACGGCGGTCGGCCATGGTCGCCGATGTCACGATCTGGATCTGCGCGCCCTCAAGCGTCAGCGTGGCGCTGTCGTCGATCTGCGGGAAGGTCAGATCGTTCATGGTTTGCGGGCCGTTCTGGCCCAGCACCGGCCCCCAGGCCTCCAGCTTGGCCTGCGCCTTCTGCCGTATCAGCGCGACCGTATCCGAGGCCGCGATCACGCGGGCATCCGGATAGGCGGCGACGATGGGCTTCAGGCTGAAGTAATAATCGGGATCGTTGACCGAGACATAGATCGTGGTCAGTTCCTTGCCCGAGGCTTTCAGCGCCGCGACCACGGCCTCGCCCCCGGCATAGGTGAAGCTGCCATCGATCAGGATGGCCTCTTTCTGGCCGGTCAGGATCACCGGGGCGCGGAAGAAATCATCCTCCCCGCCGCGCAGCGCGGTCCAGTCCGGCGTGGTCGATGCCAGCGACAGGCGCGACATCAGCGGCAGGGTCGCGACCGAGCCGAGGCCGATCAATGCGGAACGTCGTGTCATCTGGGTCATGTCATATCTCCTTGCGTCTAGGGCAGGATCTAGCGGTCCCCATTTGTCATCGAAAGACATATGATATTGAATGACTGTATGCTAAAAGCTAACATACCAACATGGATCACAGGAACAACTTCAACCGCCTTGCCTATTTCGTGGCCACGATCGAGGCGGGCACGATCACCGGCGCGGCCCTGACGCTTGGGATCAGCAAGGCGGTAGTCAGCAAGCAGCTGCAATTGCTTGAGGATGAGGTCGGCACCTTGCTGCTGTCGCGCAACACGCGGCATCTGCAACCGACCGAGGCGGGGCTGGCCTTTTACGAGGATGCCAAATCGGCCCTGACACAGGCGAACAACGCCTATGAGCGGGTGCAGCAGAAGCACAGCGAACCGCGCGGCCTGTTGCGCATCGCGGCCCCGGTGGATTACGGCATCGCCTTTGTCGCCCCCTTCGCCGCGCGCTTTCGCGAGACCTATCCCGACGTGACCATCGACCTGACGCTGGATGATGAACGGACCAATATCATCGAGGGCCGGTTCGATCTGACATTTCGCGTCGGTTGGCTGTCGGATTCCAGCAATCTTGCCCGCAGGCTGCTGGACTTCGAAGAGATCGCCGTCTGCGCGCCCGCGACATTTCAGAAGGCCGGGGTGCGCAGCCCCGCAGATCTTTCGGCCCTGCCCTTCGTGTCAAGCAAGGCCCTGGCGGGCAAACGGGTGTGGGAGTTCACCAAGGGCGACATCAGCGAGGTCGCACAGCCGGTCACGGTCGCAGAGATCAGCAACACGCTTGCGATCCGCGCCTTTGTCACGGAAAGCTATTCCTACACCATCATGCCCGACTTCATGCTGCGCGAGGATATCGCGCAAGGCAGGTTGAAACGCCTTGTGCCAGACTGGTCGCAGCGCCGTGGCGGCGTCTATACAGTCACGCCGCCGGGCAGAGTGCGGTCGAATGCCCTGCAAAAATTCATCGATCTGGCACATCGCCAGAAAGGCGTCTTTGTCCGATGATGGCTCGGCGCGGGCGTTTTCTTCCTGCTGATCAATGCGCAGGGGCGGGCATCCTCCGCACGCGCCATGACCCCACCCGACACCAAGGCGCGCAAGGGCCCCCGGACTATGCTATCATCAGGTGAGGCGGGGCTGAGATCATGGGCGCTTCAAGATTGCTGGCTTTGTCGGGCGGTTCGATCACGGCTGGCGGGCCTGCGGCTGACGCGGACAGCCCGGCCCGAAGCGCGGGATAAGACCATGCCATCCACCAAGCCGCTCAATCCGCTGCTGACCTATAAATTTCAGGTCTATTTCGCTGATGAGGGCGGTATGCCGCTGTTGGGTATGACCAGGATGAGCAGGCTTGGTCGGCAGATCCGCAAGGCCGGTTTCCACACCGGCGGCCAGATGCGCAGCCCGGCCGCAGAACTTCAGCGCGGGATCGCGCAAGAGGCGGTGACATTCGAACAGGGGATTTGCCTCAGCGACGGGCGGCTGGAAGGCTGGGTTCGGGGTGCAGCAGGTTGTCGGGCCACGCCCAGAGATTTGCGCGTCGATGTGATGAACGCGCAGGGTGAGATCGCTTCAGGCTACATCCTTGCCGCTTGCCGGGTCAGCGAATATCGGGCGCTGCCCCAGCTGGATGCGCAAAGGTCGGGCGTGACTGGTATTGCGGTTCTCACCGTCCAGCCGGTGGGCTGGCGGCGCGCGGAAAAGGCGGGGTGACGCCCGGCCCCCCGCGCAGGATCAGAAGTGGTTTTCCCGTTTCGGCGCGTCGCTGTCCTCAACCTCATCCATCAGGCTGTTTTCGGCGGAATCGCCATAGGTCGCCCAATGCATGTCCTCGCCGGGATCGGGCAGATCCTCGGCACGCCAGGTCAGGTGCAGGTTGGTCTTGGCGATCATCAGCCCGGTGATCGGCGCGGTCAGGAACAGGAAGATCACGATCAGCAATTCGTGCCAGCTTGCCCGTTCGCCGAACCCGAAGAACCACAGCGCCGATGCGATCAGGATCCCGCCGACGCCCAGCGTCGCGGCCTTTGTGGGCGCATGAAGCCGCGTCATCTGATCAGGCAGCTTGACCAGCCCGAAAGACCCGACAAGGCCGAAGATCCCGCCAATGACCAGAAAGGCGGTGATCAGGATTTCCAGTGCAAATTCCATCATCCCACCCCCCTATTCGATGACATCGCCGCGAAGCAGGAACTTCGCATAGGCCACGGTCGAGATGAAGCCGACCATTGCAAAGAGCAGCATGATCTCGAAATACATGGTGGTCCGGAAGGTGATGCCGAACAGCGCAATCAGCGCGATGAAGTTGATCGACATCGTGTCCAGCGCCAGAATCCTGTCGCCGACGCCCGGGCCGACGATGATGCGATAGGCGCAGAACAACTGACCGATCCCGAAACAGATGAAGGCGAAATACAAAGCATAGTTGATCATTCGAAAATCTCCTTCAGGCGCGCCTCGTAGCGGGTCTTGATCTCGTCGATGACCTCTTCCGGTTCGGGGGCATGCAGGCAGTGCACCAGCAGCGCGTGCCCGTCCTGCGACAGATCGGCGCTGACCGTGCCGGGCGTCAGCGTGATGGTCGAGGCCAGCACGGTGATCGCCTCGGGTGAGCGCAGGTCAAGCGGGACGGTGATCCATGCCGGCTGCAGCTTGTGATTGGGCTTGAACAGCACGATCATCGCGACCTGAATATTGGCCACGATGATATCCCAGATCACCAGCAGCACATAGCCCGCGATCTTTGCAGGGCTGCGCAGACGCGCGCGGTCCGGCCAATAGGGCGCGGTCAGGATGGGGATGGCGATGGCCAGGATGATCGCGAAGACCAGCGATCCCCAGGCAAAGCGGTTGACCAGCAGAATCCAGACCAGCACCAGCGTCACAGACAGGTAGGGATGGGGAAAGAGCCTGCGGATCATTTCGTGCCCTCCTGGTTTTGCAGGATAGAGTCGATATAGGGCGAGGGCTGCGTCAGCTGGGCGGCCGTATCCTGCAGGTAATCGGTGACCGGCCCGGCGAAAATGGTCAGCAGGGCGGTGCCCGCCAGCAGGGCGACAAGGGCCGCGAAGGACAGCCAGGGTGCGGCGGAATCGTCCACGTCCTGAATCGGCTCGTCGGTTTCCAGCTTCACCGGAATCGCGCCACGCTGCGGGCGGGCGCCTTCGTCGGTGTCATTGCCGGGCTCGGGGTCAAGCTCGTGCGATTTCCAGAACAGCATGGAACCCGCGCGGCTGAAGCCGATGATGGCAATGACCGAGGTGATCAGGATTGTCGCCCAGATGCCGTTGCGCCAGGGATCGGTCCAGGTCGCGTCAAGGATCATCAGCTTGCCGATGAAGCCTGACAGCGGCGGCAGGCCGACCGTGGCGATGGCCGAGGCAAAGAACAGCGCCGAGACCAGCCCCGTATTGCGGATCGCCGGGCGCAGGCGCAGCCAGATATCGCCGCCGCGCCGGGCCGCGATCATGTCCACCACCAGAAACAGCGCGGCCCCCGCCAGCGTCGAATGGATCAGGTAATACATGCCGGCCGTCAGCCCGCCTGCGGTAAAATCCGCGATCGGGATCAGCAGCGTGCCGATCGAGGCGATCGCGGCAAAGGCCGCAAGCCGCGTCAGGCTGCGCGTGCCCATGACGCCGATCTGACCCAGTGTCAGCGTGATCAGCGCGGCGGGCAGGATCAGGTCGCTGGCCAGCGTCTCGACCACGGAATCGCCGGGAAAGACCAATGTGAAAAAGCGGATGATGGCATAGACGCCGACCTTCGACATGATCGCGAACAGTGCGGCGACCGGGCCGGGGGCGTTGGCATAGGTCGAGGGCAGCCAGAAATGCAGCGGCACGATGGCGGCCTTGACCGCAAAGACCAGCAGCAGCAGCACCGCGCCGGTGCGCAGCAGCGCCGTATCTTCGGGCGGCATGACGGCGACGCGGGCGGCCATATCGGCCATGTTCAGCGTGCCGGTGGATGCGTAAAGCGTGCCAAGCGCGGCCAGAAACAGGGCGGAACCGGCCAGGTTATAGCTGATATATTGCACGCCCGCGCGCAGGCGCATCGGGCCGCCACCGTGGATCATCAGGCCATAGCTGGCGATCAGCAGCACCTCGAAGAAGACGAACAGGTTGAAGGCGTCGCCCGTCAGAAAGGCGCCGTTCAGACCCATCAGCTGGAACATCCACAGCGCATGGAAGTGCCAGCCCTTGCGATCCCAGCCGGATCCGATGGCGTAAAGCTGCACCACCACGGCCAGCACGGCGGTCAGCACCAGCATCAGCGCCGCCAGCCGGTCCAGCATCAGCACGATGCCAAAGGGCGCGGTCCAGTTGCCCAGCCGGTAGACATAGATATCGCCGCTGATGGCGTCGTGATGCAGCAACAGCGCGACGCCAAGGATCAACAATCCGCTGAGGATACCGAACACGCGCTGCAACAGCAGATCGTGGCGCATCCACAGCACCATCAGCGATCCCATCAGGGCCGGAAGAAGGACCGGAGCGATCAGCCAGTGGGTCATGCGGTCTCTTCCTCGATCTTCGGATTGTCGTCGATGGTTTTCAGCGGCGGCATCTCCCGGTCATCCAGCGGCATGTTGATGCGGTCATCTCCGCCTTCGACGAAGGCGCCCAGCGACATCATCACCACGACGGCGGTCATGCCAAAGCCGATGACGATGGCGGTCAGCACCAGCGCCTGCGGGATCGGGTCGGTATAGATCGCCATGCTGGCGGTTTCGCCGTGATCCTGCAGGATCGGCGGGCGGTTGACGACCAGACGGCCGCTGACGAACAGAAAGGCGTTGATGGCATAGGTCAGCATGGTCATGCCAAGAATGACGGCAAAGGTGCGCAGGCGCAGGATCAGATAGATCGCCGCCCCCATCATCGCGCCAAGGGCGGATGCTACGAGAAGCTCCATCAGTGGGCTCCTTTCTTCTGTTCGTCGCTCAGGTCGATATCCATCGGCTTGCGGTTGATCGTGCTGCCGGTATGGCGCGCGATCCGGCTGAGCGAGTTCAGCATCAGCATCACCGCGCCCACCACACACAGGAACACGCCAAGGTCGAAGCCCATCGCGGTTGCCAGCTCGAATTTCTCGATCCCGGGCAGCTTCACATAGCCATAGGCCGAGGTCAGGAAGGGCTTGCCCGCGAACCAGGCGCCGATGCCGGTCACACCGGCCGCGACCACGCCCGCCCCGATCAGCACGTGATAGGGGATATAGCGCCTCTGCTGTGCCCAGGCATAGCCCGAGGCCATGTATTGCATCACCAGCGCGATCGACACCACCAGACCGGCGACAAAGCCGCCGCCCGGAAGGTTATGCCCGCGCAGGAAGATATAGAGCCCCACCACCAGCGAGATGGGCAGCAGCACCCGCGTGGTGATCACCAGCATCAGCGGATGGCGGTCGCCCGCGCGGGACTGGGTATGTTCCCAATTGCGCAGACGCCGCGAGGAACGGCCCTGCAGCAGGGTCTGGGTCAGGGCAAAGATGGCCAGCGCGGCGATGCCCAGCACGGTAATCTCGCCAAAGGTATCATAACCACGGAAGTCGACCAGAATGACGTTCACCACATTGGTGCCGCCGCCGCCCTTATAGCTGTTTTTCAGCATGTAATCGGCGATGCTGGGCATGGTGAAATCGCTGCGCATGATGACATAGCTCAGCGCGCCAAAGGACACCCCTGCCAGCGTCGCGATGAAGGCATCCCAGCCACGGCGCACGACCGGCGTTTCCACCGCCGTGCGCTTGGGCAGGAAGTTCAGCGCCAGCAGCAGCAGAACGACCGTCACCACCTCGACCGAGGCCTGGGTCAGCGCCAGGTCGGGGGCCGAGAAATAGGCGAAGAAGGCCGAGGTCATCAGCCCGACGATGCTGATCAGGATCAGCGCCAGCACGCGCACGCGGTGGAAGGTCACCATGCAGCCCGTGGCGATCAGGATCAGCATCCAGTTGATGAAGGGCACCGGATAGATCGGCAGCATCGGGCGGTCGGTCGGTCCGGCCTGTCCCGAATACCAGGCCAGCATGCCACAGAAGATCACCGTCAGCGTGAAGGCCGCCAGCGCCCGGGGCATCGAGCCGGTATTCAGATTGTTGGTGACGGTCCGCGACAGACGCACCATGGCCAGCACGATGGTGTCGAAGATCGCCTTTGCCTCGGGCCGCGGGGCCGCATTCCAGGCCGCCAGCAGCGGCTTGTGCATCCAGACAAGGATTGCGCCGCCGATGGTGGCGATCATCGACATATAGACGGCGGCGTTCCAGCCATGCCACAGGGCCAGCTTTTCATGTTGCGGCGTCCCCGTGACCGCGCTGGCCGAAGCATCGACCAGCCAGCCGGCCATGGTGTTCGGGAACAGGCCGATCAGGATGACCAGAACCACCAGCAGCCCGGGGCTGACCCACATGCCAAAGCCCGGATCATGCGGCTTGTGCGGGTAGTCATCGCGCTGTGGCCCCAGGAAGACCTGGACGATGAAGCGGAAGGAATAGCCGACCGAGAACAGCGCCGCCGTGGTCGCGATCACCATGAAGGCGGTGCGGGCAAGTTCCAGATGGCTGGTTTCATACAGCATCATCTCTTTCGAGATGAAGCCGTTCAGCGGCGGAATGCCCGCCATGGACAGCGCCGCGATGGTGCCGATGCCGAAGGTGATGGGCATCAGCTTGCGCAACCCGCCCAGCCGGGCAATGGACCTTGTCCCGGCCTCGTGGTCGATAATGCCCGCGGTCATGAACAGCGCCGCCTTGAAGGTGGCGTGGTTGATGATGTGGAACATGGCGGCAAAGGCCGCAGCCTCGGTCCCGAAGCCAAGCAGCATCGTCACCAGACCCAGATGGCTGACAGTCGAAAAGGCCAGCAGCGCCTTGAGATCGTCCTTGAACAGCGCGATGAACGCGCCCAGCAGCATGGTGATCAGGCCCGTGGTCGAGACAATCCAGAACCATTCCGGCGTGCCCGACAGCACCGGCCACAGCCGCGCCATCAGGAACAGGCCCGCCTTGACCATGGTGGCGCTGTGCAGATAGGCCGACACCGGCGTCGGCGCGGCCATCGCGTGGGGAAGCCAGAAATGGAACGGGAACTGCGCCGATTTCGTGAAGGCCCCGATCAGGATCAGGATCAGCGCGGGCAGGTAAAGCGGGCTGGACTGAATCGCCTCTTTCGCCAGCAGGATCTGGCTGATGTCATAGCTGCCCGCGATATTGCCCAGAATCAGCATGCCCGCGATCATCGCCAGCCCGCCCGTCCCGGTCACCGTCAGCGCCATCCGCGCGCCCTGACGCCCGGCGGGCAGGTGCCGCCAATAGCCGATCAGCAGAAATGAGGACAGCGAGGTCAGTTCCCAGAAGATCAACAGCAGCAGGATGTTATCGGACAGCGCGATGCCGACCATCGCGCCCTGAAACAGCATCAGATAGGTATAGAATTTGCCGATCGGGTCGGTGCGCGACAGGTAGAAGCGCGCATAGGTGATGATCAGCAGCCCGATTCCCAGAATCAGGATCCCGAACAGCAGCGACAGCCCGTCGATGCGGAAATTCGCATTCAGCTGTATCAGGGGAAGCCAGTTGAACTTCGCGGTAATCACCTCGCCGCGCATGATGGCGGGGGTGTGCAGGACCAGCCCCAGAAGGGCCAGGAATGTCGTTGTCCCGCAGGCGGTTGCCGCGACGTCACGTCCGGAACGGATCAAAAGCCCGGGCAAAAGCGCACCGATGAATGGCAACATGGCAATCAGGACTGGTGACATTCGACCTCGATCCGCTGGCGTTGTTTTACTTTTGCTTGCTCTTTGTGTTTCCCGTCGCGCAACGGGTGTCAAGCAAATGCCGCGCGATTATCTGTTCCCCCTAGGCGATGTTCGCCTTTCGTGCTAACCCGGTGAAAAAGACGAAGGGGCAGGCATGAGGGTTCTTGGGATCGATCCCGGATTACGAAACACCGGCTGGGGTGTTATCATGGTTGACGGGCCGCGCTTGCGCCATGTCGCGAATGGTGTGATCCAGACGAAGGCGGATGGCAGTTCGGCCGATCTGGCGCAGCGTCTGTCGCAGCTATATCGCGGGCTTTGCGCAGTAATCGCTGCCCATGCACCGGATCTGGCGGCGGTCGAGCAAACCTTTGTGAACAAGGATGCGGTCGGAACGCTGAAACTGGGTCAGGCCCGTGGGATCGCGCTTCTGGCGCCGGCGGAGGCGGGCGTGCCGGTGGGCGAATATGCCCCGAATGCGGTCAAGAAAACCGTGGTCGGCGTCGGTCATGCGGGAAAGGAACAGGTGCAGCATATGGTTCGGGTGCAATTGCCGGGCGTGAGATTCGAAGGCCCGGATGCCGCCGATGCCCTGGCCATCGCCATCTGTCACGCTCATCACATGCAGGGACGCTCGATCCGTGAGATTCGCGCCAAGGGGGCCGCATGATCGGGCGCCTGGCGGGGGTGATCCTTCATCGGGGCAGCGATCAGGTGATGATCGATGTCCGTGGCGTGGGTTATATCGTGCATGTCAGCGACAGGACGGCGGCGGCGCTGCCGCCCGTCGGTCAGGCCGTGGCGCTTTATACGGATCTGCTGGTGCGCGAGGATCTGATGCAGCTTTTCGGCTTTCCGACCATGCTGGAAAAGGAATGGCACCGGCTGTTGACCAGCGTTCAGGGCGTGGGGGCCAAGGTGTCGCTGGCGGTGCTGGGCACGCTTGGCGCGGATGGGCTGTCGCGGGCGATCACGCTGGGCGACTGGGCGGCGGTTCGCAAGGCCCAGGGTGTCGGGCCCAAGCTGGCCCAGCGGATCGTGCTTGAGCTGAAAGACAAAGCCCCGGCGATCATGGCGCTTGGGGGCGATCTGACGGTCGATGCAGGCGCAGGAGCGTCAGGCGCGGGCATCGAGCCCGCGCCTGACGCCGCCTCTGCTGCGGCCTCGATGGCCGCGGCAGAGGCGCGCCCCCCCGCACCCAAAGCATCGTCATCGGCCCGTGCGGTCTCCGAGGCGCTGTCGGCGCTGACCAATCTGGGCTATGCTCAGTCCGAAGCCGCCGCCGCCGTGGCCGAGGCACAGGGTGCGGAACCCGATGCCGCCACGCCTGCGTTGATCCGCGCGGCGCTGCGCCTGTTGGCGCCGAAGGGTTAGGCAGTCAGGAGAACGCGCCATGCACGGAAACGCCAAGGTCTTTCTATTGATGGCTGCCCTCACCGCGCTGGTGATGGGTCTGGGCTGGATGATGGGCGGCAAGGGCGGCGCAATCATCGCGCTGCTGATTGCCGGTGCCGGGAATATCTATACCTGGTGGAACAGCGACAGGATGGTTCTGAACCAGCAGGGCGCGATCGAGATCACACCGCAGCAGGGCGGCGATCTGCACGCGCTGACGCAGGAGCTGGCACAGCGCGCGGGTCTTCCCATGCTAAAGCTTTACCTGCTGCCGACGGAACAGCCGAACGCCTTCGCCACCGGCCGCAATCCCCAGAATGCCGCCGTTGCGGTCACGCAGGGCCTGCTGAACGGCCTGACCACCGAAGAAATCGCAGGCGTCATTGCCCATGAACTGGCGCATATCAAATATCGCGATACGCTGACGATGACGATCACCGCCACGATGGCCGGGGCCATCGCGATGATGGGAAACATGTTGATCTTCACTGGCGGGCGCGACAATCGCGGCGGCGGGATCGGTGCCATTCTGGCGATGATCCTTGCCCCCCTGGCCGCGACCATAGTGCAACTGGCGATCTCGCGGGCGCGCGAATACGAGGCCGATGCCGAAGGGGCGCGGATCTGCGGTCAGCCGATGGCGCTGGCCTCGGCCCTGGCCAAGATCGCGCGAATGGCCGGGCGCACGGTGAACCTGCCTGCGGAACAGAACCCGGCCTCGGCCGCGCTGTTCATCATCAACCCGCTGCATGCGATGCGCGTGGACCGGCTGTTCACCACCCACCCGCCGACCGAGGAACGGATCGCCCGGCTGCATGCGATGGCGCGCGGATGACCCAACCTGATCCCACATTGCGTCCCGAGCCGCTGGAAAACGAATCCGAGGATCGCGCCCTGCGCCCGCAGGCCCTGACCGATTTCGTCGGTCAGGCCGAGGCGCGGGCCAATCTGCGCGTCTTCATCGAAAGCGCCCGGATGCGCGGCAAGGCGATGGATCACACGCTTTTCTTCGGCCCGCCCGGTCTGGGCAAGACCACGCTGGCGCAGATCATGGCGCGCGAGTTAGGCGTGAATTTCCGCATGACTTCTGGTCCGGTTCTGGCGCGCGCGGGCGATCTGGCCGCGATCCTGACCAATCTGGAAGCGCGGGACGTGCTGTTCATCGACGAGATCCACCGCATGAACCCGGCGGTCGAGGAGGTCCTTTATCCCGCGATGGAGGATTTCGAACTGGATCTGGTCATCGGTGAGGGGCCGGCCGCGCGGACGGTGCGGATCGAGTTGCAGCCCTTTACGCTGGTCGGCGCGACGACGCGTCTGGGCCTGCTGACCACCCCCTTGCGCGACCGTTTCGGCATCCCCACCCGGCTGCAATTTTACGAAATTGCCGAACTGGACCTGATCGTCCAGCGCGGGGCGCGGATGATGGGAATCGACGCCGATCCCGATGGCACGCTGGAAATCGCCCGCCGCGCCCGCGGCACGCCGCGGATCGCAGGACGCCTGCTGCGCCGCGTCATCGATTTCGCGCTGGTCGAGGGCGATGGCCGGCTGAACCGCCAGATTGCCGATGCCGCACTGACCCGGCTGGGGGTCGATCATCTGGGCCTCGACGGCGCCGATCGCCGCTATCTGACGCTGATGGCCGAACATTACGGCGGCGGCCCGGTCGGGGTCGAGACGCTGTCCGCCGCCCTGTCCGAAAGCCGCGATGCCATCGAAGAGGTGATCGAGCCCTATCTGCTGCAACAGGGCCTGATCGCGCGCACACCGCGCGGGCGGCAACTGGCAGCCCGGGCATGGAAGCACCTTGGGCTGGCCGCACCCGTCGCGCCGGGGCAGCAGGCGCTGTTTGAGGATTAAGATCTTTGATCCCCGGCGCTGCTGCCGCCCAACAGTCCTGACAGCCTCTTGAACATCTTATTCGCGCTGCGTGGCAGGGCGGCCCATCAATGCCCGCCGTGCCTTGCCGCAACCGACAAGGGGCTGAGGTCTGGCCCTCACATCACCCTCTTCTCAAGGGTTTTTCCTTTTCTATCTGGCATGTGCCCTGCAACGCGTGCAAGGGATGGGCACGCCATGCGCATGACGGAAAGGAACCGCGCCCATGCTGGATTATATCGTCCTGATCACGGCAGGTTTTGCTGCGGGCATCCTGAATGCGGTGGCGGGGGGCGGCACGTTTCTGTCCTTTCCGGCGCTGGTCTGGGTCGGCGTGCCGCCGATCATGGCCAATGCCACCTCGACCCTTGCCGCGACCCCCGGCTATATCAGCAGCGCATGGGCCTTTCGCCACGACGTGCGGGCGCAGGGCGCGCTGAGCCTGCGCGACATTCTGGCAATTGCCGTCCTTGGCGGCTTTCTGGGGGCGCTTTTGCTGCTGGTCACCTCGCCGCAGGCCTTTTCGGCGCTGGTGCCTTGGCTGCTCTTGCTGGCGACGGTGCTGTTTGCCGCCGGTCCCTGGTTGCTTGCATCCGTGCGGCGCAAGGGCGGGGCAGGTCCGGGAAGGATCGGTTCGGCGGCGCTGCTGCTGGCAGTCACCATCTATGGCGGCTATTTCAATGGCGGCCTTGGGATCATGCTGCTGGCGGTTTTCGGCCTGATCGGCTTCACCGATCTGAACACGATGAACGGGCTGAAATCGCTGATCTCAGCGCTGCTATCCGTTGTGTCGGTCGCGACCTATATCGTGGCCGGGCTGATCGACTGGCACTATGTCGTGCCACTGGCGGCCGCCTGCGCTCTGGGCGGCTATGTCGGCGCCATCTTTGCCCGCCGCGTCACGAATCCGACCCTGCTGCGCGCCTTCATCACGCTGGTCGGCGTCCTGATGACCATCGCGTTTTTCGTGGCATAAGCGGTGCTGGCAAGCTAGCAAGGGGCAAACCCCAAACCCCGAGGATGCCATGGCCACGATCTATGTCCTGAACGGTCCCAACCTGAACCTGCTGGGCAAGCGACAGCCCGAGATCTATGGCCACGAGACCCTGCAGGATGTCGAGGATCTGTGCCGCGATGTGGCGGGCGGGCATGAGATTCGGATGCTGCAATCCAACTGGGAAGGCCAGATCGTCGACTGGATCCACGAGGCGCGCGACAAGGCGGCGGCCATCGTCATCAACCCGGCGGCGCTGACCCACACCTCGGTTGCGGTGCTGGACGCGCTGAACGCCTTCGACGGCCCGGTGATCGAGGTCCATATCAGCCAGGTCCACAAGCGAGAGGCCTTTCGCCACCATTCCTATGTCTCGCTGCGCGCCGATGGCGTGATTGCCGGGCTGGGCCTTGAAGGCTACGCCGCAGCCGTGCGGCGCGTGGTGGGCCTGCTGGGCCAGGCCTGAGAGTTTGTCGCGGGTAGTACGCCTCCTTATCCCCGCCAGATGACAGGAGACGCCATGGCTGCAAGGAAACTCGTCTGTCTCAGTTGTGCGCAAACCAACCGCGTCGGGTCCGACCGGCTGGATGCCAATCCCAAATGCGGCACCTGCGGCGCGGCCCTGATGCCGCAAAAGCCCGTCGCGGTCGATTTCCGGACGCTGGAGAAAGCCGCGAAAACGGATGAGATCCCGTTGATGGTGGATTTCTGGGCACCCTGGTGCGGCCCCTGCCGCGCGATGGCGCCACAATTCGAAAAGGCCGCGCTCGGCCTGAAAGGCCGGATGCGTCTGGCCAAGATCGACACGCAGGCCCATCCGCAGGCCTCTGCACGCTGGCAGATCCGGGGAATCCCCGCCCTGATCGTCTTCCAAGGCGGCCGCGAACGCGCCCGAGAGGCAGGCGCACGCTCCGCAGCCGACATCATCCGCATGGGCGAGGCAGTGGTAAAGGGATGACCAGAAGCAATAGCCCTTCGGTCGCTTGACAAGGCTGGTTCCGGGGTCCAGAACATCAGTCTATGGGGCCGTAGCTCAGTTGGTAGAGCGCGTCGTTCGCAATGACGAGGCCAGGGGTTCGATTCCCCTCGGCTCCACCATCCTGCACTTTTGGTTTAAAAAATCCGCTAACACCTTGAACGGAAAGGTGATTTTCGCGGTTCGATAACCTTCTTTTCGATTGTGGCGCAGGGGCTGCACGAAGGCCAGTTTCAGTACCGTCCGCTTGAGCGCGAATATCCCATTATCGTATAGTTTCCAGGGGCTTGAGAGGAACAGCAGGGCCGGTTCGATAAAGTCGTTCAGCCTGCCCGGCGGCGGCACGGCATTCTCGACCCGATCCGCCAATATACGCTTCTCGCGTTCCAGTTTTTCGATGCGCTTCTTATAGGCGGCAGCCACGGTCGCGCTGTCGGTGTCCACGATCCGGTCAAGCAAACCGTCGATCTGCTTTTCAAGCGCCTTGAGCTGATCGGCCAGCGTCCGGCGGCTGTTTCTGGCCTCTTCCAGCCGCGCGTTCCACAGGTCGCGGAACATAACCCGCGCCACCTCGAATAGCTGGCTGGCGGGTTGCAGGATGCGCAGAATCGCCCGTGCCCCGTCTTCGATATCCACGCGCGGAATCGATTTGCGGCGGGAGGCGCAATCCGGCGTGTCGCAGAGATAATAGGCGTAATGCCTGTTTCGGCCCTTCGACCAGCAGGAGGTCATCGGCTCGCCGCAATCGTCGCACAGCACGAAGTCGCGCAGCGGGAAATCCTCGTTGATGTCCTTGCGCGCGGGAGGCTGCAACGTGCCGTGCAGCCGCGCCAGCACACGCTCATGCGTGGCGTAGTCGATCAGCGCCTCATGGAAGCCCTTGCGCAGGGACACGCCCCAATTCGGTGCCTCGACATAGCCTGCATAGGTCGGACGTTCGAGGATATCGCGCACCTTGGTCACGCGCACGTCGCCGCTGGCGCTGCTTTTGGGGAAATCTGGCTTGGGTTCGAGAAAGCGCTTCACTTCGGATTGAGAGGAAAAACGCCCGCTTGCGAACCCTTCCAGCACTTCGGTGATGATCGAGGCCAGAGGCTCATCGCGCACCAACAGCTTGCCATGCTCGAGGTTGCGGGCATAGCGATAGCCCACGGGCGGGTGGAAGACGTAATAGCCCTTCTCGACGCGGGCTTTCATCTTCTGGACGACCTGCCTGCGATTCTGTTCGCGCTCAAGCTGGCCTTGGGCGGCAATGATGGTTTCGACGAAGCGCCCCTCCGGCGAGTCCTCGAAATTGAAGTTCAGGCATTCGATCCTTGCCCCGCGCTGCGCCAACTCGCGGCGCAGCTTGATACGGAACTCCGTATCACGGGCGAAACGCTTGAGATCGTCAAAGATGACCAAATAGGGCTTGCCCGGCTGCGCCGAAAGATAGGCCAGCAGCGACATCATGCCCGGGCGCTTCATGAAATCGCCGCCGCCCTCAAGGCGTTACTTGGCGGAGGACACGCGGCAATAGATCAGCGCCGCCTGCGGCTTCTGTATGTGTTTGGGGTGTGTGTTCAGTTGACCTGCCTTTCCGATGCCATCGCCGGGTCAGCCCCCGTCCGTGGCATCGTTGAATGTGGTTGTGAGATCGGTATCCGGTGAGCTTACCCCATCGGAATCGGCCTGTAAGGCCAGATCAGGGGAATTCTCGACTTGTCCACAGGCTTGTTGGATGGGATGCACCCCGAAGCCGAGATCGACAAAGGCGGTGATGACCGACCACAGCGCCCGCAGGAAATCTTCCTTCTGCGTGGGCGTAAGGCCGGAGCCATCAAAATATGCCTGATACTTTTCGAGGTCGATCTCAATGCGGGGTTTCGCGGCGACGTTGAATTCGCCGCTGGTTACAGTTCCTGTTTCTCTGTCCTGCCCGTCCTTCATGGCCCCATCTCCCACGGATCGCGCGGCTTTCCGTAAGGCGATCCTATCTTAAGTATACAACTCTTGCGATTATTATGCAAAATCATGACATTACTCCGGTCATATGTGGGGAGAGGCTGGCGGGCGGTAGCCTTCGATGAAGGCCCATTCGCCATTCGCGTATTGCGGAAAATCCCGATACGCATCCGGCAACGCTTCACGGATCACGCAGCGGGTTCGCATCCCTAGCCAAGTCGGAATGCGAATGCGGCTCTGGTCGCGGTCATGGAACGGGGTCGGGAAGAACCGCCCCGCACGGGCACGGCAGGTGTAATACGGCACCTTGTCCACGGCGAAGGGG
The DNA here is from genome assembly GCF_028553785.1 of Paracoccus fistulariae. Classification (NCBI taxonomy): domain Bacteria; kingdom Pseudomonadati; phylum Pseudomonadota; class Alphaproteobacteria; order Rhodobacterales; family Paracoccaceae; genus Paracoccus; species Paracoccus fistulariae. Next base: position 2,177,959 of record NZ_CP067136.1, on the reverse strand, counting down.
CGGATGCCTTAGCCCGATGCCCAGACCAGCGCTTTGCCTGCGGGCATGGCAAGGATTTCATCGGGGGTCATGAGCAAGCGGGCCTGTCTGCGCTGGTGACGCATCTCGTAGTCCAGCGCCCGCAGCGCGATTCCGGCCTTTACCGGATCAGCACCGCCGAACAGAACGCCATGCAGCATCTCGCGCTTGGCGCGGGCCGCCCGTTCATTGGTCAGGGCATCATCGAGGCTGGCCGCCGCGACGTGCTGGGCATGGCGATCGGGGCTTCCGAGGCCGAGCCGTTCTGGACCGGGTTTCTGTGCGATCTTGTGCGCCGCAGCCTCTCGGGTGTGAAGCTGGTGATCAGCGATGCGCATGAGGGCATCAAGGCGGCCACGGCGCGGGTGCTGTCGACCACCTGGCAGCGGTGCCGGGTGCATTTCCAGCGCAATGCCCTGGCCCATGCGGGCAAGAGCAGCCGCAGGGTGGTCTCGGCCTTTATCGCCACGGCCTTTGCCCAGCCCGACCACGCCACGGCCAAGACCCAGTGGCGGCTGGTTGCGGACCAGATGCGTCCCAGGCTACCGAAGCTGGCCACGCTCATGGACACGGCGGAAGAGGACGTTCTGGCCTACATGACCTTCCCCGCCCAGCACCGCGCGAAGTTGCATTCGACGAATCCAATCGAACGCCTGAACGGCGAGATCAAGCGACGCACGGACGTCGTCGGGATCTTTCCCAACGAGGCCTCGATCCGGAGATTGGTTGGCGCGATCCTGATGGAGCAGACCGAGGAATGGACCGTCCAGCGCGGCCGCTACATGACGCTGGAAACCCTTGCGCCGGTCTGCGATGATGTCATGGTCAGCCTGCCTGCTGCGCAGCGCGACTGACCAGCTCGGCCCGCATCAGAGCGCGAGGCCCGCCGCCAGCTACACCATCAGCTGGGATATCATCCAGCCCCCGGCTGGATCAAATCACCCTCTATGCGCGAGATCTGTCGTCTGTCCAGTTCTGCCTGAGCCGAAATTTTGGTGACCGAGGTTCAGAAGCTGCAAATTCGGCCTGCAAGAAAATCCTCGGCCATCGTGTTCGAGATTGCGGCCTTCAGATATGCTACAGCACCTTTGCTGAGGCCGAGCTGACGCCGGGCGGTCTCGATCAATCCGAAGAACTGCCAGCGTGTCATGCCGTCAGGAAGGCCGCCGTGCGTCAGATGCTGCCTCATGGCTGCACCTCTTTTCTGGACGGCATCTCTCTGGTGATGCTATAAGGAATGGGAAAGTCGGATACTTTCACATAGACTTTGACCCCGGTTTCGGTTGCCGCCGAGCCGGGGTTTTCATTTGGGCTGCACCCGGTAGCAGCAGCGTGATGAGGGATCATCTGTACAGGTTTTGTACAGGGAAAGGCCGGATTCCTTGCGAAACGGACCGGAAAATCATGCAAACTGCAGCATGAAGCTGCGATGGCTTTGTTGCAATAATTTGATTTTAGATATAAATTTGGTGACCCCGGCAGGATTTGAACCTGCAACCTGCCCCTTAGGAGGGGGCTGCTCTATCCAGTTGAGCCACGGGGCCATCCTTTCCCCTTTTGGCGCGGGCGGGGCGCTTTGGCAAGGTTGTCGCGGCGCGGGTCGTCGGATAGGATCAAACTTTAAGCCCTTTCCATCCGAGCGCCCGATGACACCACAACGCCCACGCCGCCCGCTGACCCTGCGCGATGTCTCGGAAGCTTCGGGGGTTTCCGAGATGACGGTCAGCCGGGTGCTGCGCAATCGGGGCGATGTGTCGGCTGCCACGCGCGAGAAGGTGCTGACCGCTGCGAAGACGCTGGGCTATGTGCCCAACAAGATCGCCGGGGGGCTGGCAAGCCAGCGGGTGAACCTGGTCGCGGTCGTGATTCCATCGCTGTCGAACCTTGTCTTTCCGGACGTGTTGGGCGGGATCTCGGCCGAGTTGGACGATACCGGGTTGCAGCCGGTGATCGGGGTCACGAATTATTCGCCCGCGCGCGAGGAGATGGTGCTTTATGACATGCTGTCCTGGCGGCCCTCGGGCGTGATCCTGGCAGGGCTGGAGCACAGCAAGGCGTCGCGCGCGATGCTGGAAAATTCGGGCATTCCGGTGGTCGAGATCATGGATACCGACGGCGAGGGGATCGATACGATCGTGGGAATCTCGCATATCCGCGCGGGCCGGGAAATGGCCGAGCGGATCCTGGCCGCAGGCTATCGCCGGATCGGTTTCGTCGGCACGCATATGCCCGAAGATCACCGCGCGCGGAAGCGTCTTGTGGGCTTCGAGGAGGGGCTGGCGACGGGCGGGGTGCCGCTGGAGGCGCGGGAATATTATCAGGGCGGCTCCTCTCTTCTGAAGGGGCGCGAATTGACCGAACGGATCCTGACACGTGCGCCGGATCTGGATTTCCTCTATTATTCCAACGACATGATCGGGGCTGGCGGGCTGCTTTACTGCCTGGAAAAGGGGCTGGATATTCCCAACCGGATCGGTCTGGCCGGGTTCAATGGTGTCGATCTGCTGGACGGGTTCCCGGTGCGTCTGGCCACCACCGATGCGCGGCGCGTGGATATCGGCCGTCGTGCCGCGCGGCTGGTGGCGGACAAGGACCCTATGCCCGAAGACCGGATCATTGCGCTGACCCCAACCTTCATGCCCGGCGATACCATTCGCGTGACATGATCGGCATGGCGGCTTGTGATGGGGCGTCCGTGGCCCTATCTGTGGCCCATGCGTATTCCATTTCTTGACCGTTTCATCAACAAGAACCCGCGCGTTGCGGTGCTGCGCCTGCACGGCGCCATCGGCATGGCCGGACGTCGCGGCGGGCTGAACGATGCCACCCTTGCCCCGGTGATCGAGCGCGCCTTTCGCAAGGGCAAGCCTGCGGCGGTCGCCCTGTCTATCAATTCGCCCGGCGGCTCGCCCGTGCAGTCATCGCTGATCGCGGCCCGGATCCGGCGGCTGGCCGAGGAAACCGGCGTGCCGGTCCATGCCTTTGTCGAGGATATGGCGGCCTCTGGCGGCTATTGGCTGGCCTGTGCCGGTGATCGGATCTGGGCGGATGACAGCTCGGTGCTGGGGTCGATCGGGGTGATCTCGTCAGGTTTCGGTTTTCAGGATCTGATCGGGAAATGGGGGATCGAGCGGCGCGTGCATACGGCCGGCCGGTCGAAATCCACGCTGGACCCGTTCCGTCCCGAAAAGCCCGAGGATGTGGAGCGTCTGCGCAATGTGCTGGAGCCGATCCACGAGGCGTTCAAGGATTATGTGACCCGCCGCCGGGGTGATCGTCTGGCCGGGGATCGCGATCTTTTCACCGGCGAATTCTGGGCTGGGCGGCAGTCGGTCGATCTGGGGCTGGCCGATGGCATCGCCCATCTGGTGCCGAAGATGAAGGAACTCTTTGGCGACAAGACGCGCTTCATGGTGCATTCGCCGCGCCAGTCGCTGTTCCGCAGACTGGGTCTGTCAGCCGAAGCCGTGCTGGATGTCGCCGAGGAACGCAGCGCCTTTGCCCGCTTTGGCACGGGCGGCTGATGGTCAAGGTGGTCATCGTCTTCCTGCTGGTCATGGTCGCTTTGGCGTTGATCAGCGGGCCGGGATTTCGTCGCGTTCTGGCAAGGTTACTGGGACTGAAATGGGGCGGGCGCTGAAGGTCCGCCCAGGCTGATTTGGATTGAACTGACATGGCTGCTGCCCTGATTACCGGAGCCGCCCGCCGACTTGGGCGACAGATGGCGCTGTATCTGGCCGGCCGCGGATATGATGTGGCCATCCACTATGACCGCTCGGAACCCGAGGCGCTGGCTACGGTGGCCGAGGCGCGTGACCTGGGTGTTGCGGCCCATGCCTTTCAGGCCGATTTGCTGGATGAGGGCGCGACGGCTGAACTGATCCCGCATGTCACGGCGCAGATGGGGCCGCTGTCGTTGCTGGTGAACAATGCCTCGATCTTCGAGCATGACGATATCCGCAGCGCGACGATGCGAAGCTGGGATCGCCATATCGGATCGAACCTGCGCGCGCCGTTCCAACTGACGCAGGCCTTTGCCGCGCAGGCGGCAACTGCTGGGCGCGATGACAGGGGCGAACCTGTCGCGACTGGGCTGGTGGTCAATATGGTCGATCAGCGGGTGCTGAAGCCGACGCCGGAATTCCTGACCTATGCCATTGCCAAATCCGGGCTATGGGCGATGACCCAGATGCTGGCGCAGGCGCTGGCGCCCGATATCCGGGTGAATGCCATCGGTCCGGGGCCGACTTTGGCGGGGGGGCGGCAGAGCGACCGGCAATTTGCGGAACAGCGCCGCGCGACCGTGTTGGGGCGCGGCTCTGACCCTGAGGATATCTGCGCCGCGCTGGGCTATCTGATCGACGCCAAGGCCGTGACCGGGCAGCTTTTATGCGTCGATGGCGGGCAGCATCTTGGGTGGCAGACCGTTGACGTGGTCGGGCATGAATAACCTTGCGGCAGCCAGGCTGCGCGGTTTTGTCCACCCCTAAGGGATCTTTGGTGCAGGCTACTGATTTACCGCGATAATTTCGTTATTCGTAAGCTCACTAATAAAATAAACGATAAAAATCAATGACTTGAGTTTATGCTGAAAAATTAGGCAAAGTTAAGGAAATGTAACGATTGCTGACCGATCCGCCACTGTCCTGCAGGGCATCCACAAGCTTATCCACAAGAGTCGTGGAAAGCTTCGGGCTTGCCTTTAGGTGGCAAAACTTGCAGCGGCTGAAAAGAATCACTTATTAATCGCCATGACGCAAAAGACCGGCCATACCGTAATTCAGGATTACCTTCGCACGCTTGACGGCAGCCCCGGCGTTTACCGGATGCTGGATGCGCGGGGCGAGGTTCTGTATGTCGGCAAGGCCCGCGACCTGCGGGCGCGGGTGTCGAATTACGCGCGGCCGTCGGGGCATTCGGGCCGTATCGCGCGGATGATCCGCGACACTGCCTCGATGATGTTCCTGACCACGCGGACCGAGACCGAGGCGCTGCTGCTGGAACAGAACCTGATCAAGCAGCTGAAACCGCGCTATAATGTGCTGCTGCGCGACGATAAGTCCTTTCCCAATATTCTGGTCGCCAAATCCCACGCCTATCCGCAGATCAAGAAGCATCGCGGGGCGAAATCGGAAAAGGGCGATTATTACGGCCCCTTTGCCAGCGCGGGCGCGGTGAACCGGACGCTGACCCAGTTGCAGCGGGTGTTCCTGCTACGCAACTGCACGGATTCGGTTTTTGAAAGCCGCACCCGTCCCTGTCTGCTGTTTCAGATCAAGCGCTGCAGCGGTCCTTGCGTCGGGCGGATCTCGGAAGCCGATTACGGGCAGTTGGTGGCCGATGCCGAGCGGTTTCTTCAGGGCAAGTCCACCACGATTCAGGCCAATCTTGCGCAGGAAATGGCCGAGGCCTCCGAGGCGATGGAATTTGAACGCGCTGCGGCGCTGCGCGACCGGATCAAGGCGCTGACCGCCGTGCAATCGGTGCAGGCGATCAACCCCAAGGGCGTGGCAGAGGCTGATATCGTCGCGCTTCACATGGAAAGCGGTCAGGCCTGCGTGCAGGTGTTCTTCATTCGCGGCAATCAAAGCTGGGGCAATCGCGATTTCTACCCGCGTCTGGGCGGCGCGGAATCGCCCGATGAGGTGATGCAGGCTTTCCTGCTGCAATTCTATGACGGCAAACCTCCGCCGCGTCTGATCCTGCTGTCGCATGGCCCCGAGGATCCCGAACTGACCGCGGATGTCATGACCGAACGCGCGGGGCGCAAGGTCGATCTGCAGGTGCCGCAGCGGGGCGAGAAATTCGAGCTTGTCACCAACGCGCTGCGCAACGCCCGCGAAAGCCTGGGCCGCCGCATGTCCGAAAGCGCCGCGCAACTGAAGCTGCTGGAAGGGATGGCCGAAGCCTTTGATCTGGCCGCCCCGCCGCGCCGGATCGAGGTCTATGACAACAGCCACATTCAGGGCACGAATGCCGTCGGCGGCATGATCGTGGCCGGGCCGGACGGCTATCAGAAAAACCAGTATCGCAAGTTCAACATCAAGGGGACCGAAATCACGCCCGGCGATGATTTCGGCATGATGAAAGAGGTGCTGACCCGCCGCTTTACCCGTCTGCTGAAAGAGGATCCAGACCGCCAGACAGAGGCATGGCCCGATCTGCTGCTGATCGATGGCGGGGCAGGGCAGGTCTCGGCCGTGGATGGGATTCTGGCCGATCTGGGGGTCGAGGATATTCCGATGATCGGCGTCGCCAAGGGGGTGGATCGCGATCACGGCAAAGAGGAATTTCACCGCCCCGGCCAGCGGCCCTTCGCGCTGCGGATGAATGATCCGGTCCTGTATTTCGTCCAGCGGCTGCGGGACGAGGCGCATCGCTGGGCCATTGGCACGCATCGCGCGCGGCGGGCGAAATCCGTGATGGCCAATCCGCTGGACGAAATCGCGGGCATCGGCGCGTCGCGAAAACGCGCCTTGCTGGCGCATTTCGGCAGCGCCAAGGCGGTCAGCCGGGCGGGCCTTGCGGATCTGCAGGCGGTCGAGGGAATCTCGGCCGCGATGGCGCAGAAGATCCTGGATCATTTCCAGAAGGGATAGGCGCGCGGATCGCCCCGTCGCTGGCTAGTTTCCGCAGCATGCGGTGATTGGCCGCCGGCGATGCTGCCAAGCCCACTTCCCACGGCGGGCACAAACGCCTAGATTGCGATCATGCGCTGGACCATACCCAATATCCTGACCCTGCTTCGGCTGATCGCGGCGCCCGCCGTGCCGCTGATGTTTCTGTATTTCAGCCGTCCCTTTGCGGATTGGGCGGCCCTTGTGCTGTTCATCGTCGCTGCGGTGACCGACTGGTTCGACGGCTATATCGCCCGCGCCTGGAAGCTGGAAAGCCGCTTTGGCGCGGCGATGGACCCGATTGCCGACAAGGCGATGGTGGTGATCGCGATCGTCGTCATCACCGGCTATTCCGGCATGAATCCCTGGCTGATCCTGCCCGCCACCATCATCCTGTTCCGCGAGGTCTTTGTCTCGGGCCTGCGTGAATTTCTGGGCGCGAATGCCAAGCTGCTGAAGGTGACAAAGCTGGCGAAGTGGAAAACCACCTTTCAGATGGTGGCCATCGCCGTGCTGTTTCTGGGCACGGGGCTGGCCTATGTCGAGCGTGGACAGCCCCCCTTGGTCGGCGAGGCCGAATTGCCGCTGTGGATGGACAGTTGGGCCGATGTGGCGACCAGTCTTGGCCTGCTGCTGATCTGGCTGGCGGCGGGTCTGACCTTCTGGACCGGCTGGGATTATTTCGTCAAGGCGCTGCCCTATCTGAAAGAGCCCGGCGATGGTGCTTGAGGTGCTGTATTTCGCCTGGCTGCGCGAACGCATCGGCCAGCCGCGCGAAACGATCACGACCGAGGCCCGAACCGTGCGCGATCTGGTCGCGCAACTGGCGGCGATGGATGACTGGCATGCGCAGGCTTTTGCCGATATGCGCGCCGTGCGCTGCGCGGTGGATCAGAAGCTGGTCGATCTGGACACGCCTCTGGACGGCGCGCGCGAGGTGGCGTTTTTCCCACCCATGACCGGAGGCTAAGGGCCGATGTCCGCCCGCGTTCAGACCGCAGCCTTCGATCTGGCCCAGGAGTTGCAGGGCTTCGGGGCAGGGGCGGGCGCGGTCGTCACCTTTACCGGCGTCGTGCGCGACGACAGCGGCAGGATGGCGGCGCTGGAACTGGAACATTACCCCGGCATGACCGAAGCCACGATGAATGAGTACGGGGCCGAGGCCGCACGGCGCTTTGACCTGATCGACTGGCGCATCGTTCATCGCCACGGCCGCCTTGGCGTCGGTGAACAGATCATGTTCGTGGCCACCGCCGCCCGCCATCGCCGCGCCGCTTTCGAAGCGGCGGATTACCTGATGGACTGGCTGAAATCCCGCGCCCCCTTCTGGAAGCGCGAGATTGCCAGCGACGGGCAGGCCGAATGGGTTCAGGCCAAGGACAGCGACGAAACCTCGCTGCTACGATGGTAGGCAGATGCCCCTGATCCGCCCGGAAATCCGGGCCTGGCTGTCGCGCTGGTCCGAGGCGCTGGTGGCGCTGGGCGTGGCGCTGGCCGGGCTGTGGCTGATGCTGCAGGGCGGCTGGTTCTTTGGCCTGATCGGTCTGCTGGCGGTGCTTGTCGGCGCGGCGCTGATGGTCGGCGCGTGGCAAAGACTGCCCTTTCGCCGCAGCGTCGACGCGCCAGGCGTGGTCGAGGTCGAGGAAGGCGCGATCCGCTATTACGGCGCGGTCTCTTTGGGAGGGCAGATCGCATTGCGGGATCTGACCGAGATACGCTTGCTGCGGCTGCGCGGCCACGGCTATTGGCGGCTGCGCAATGGTGTGGGCGAGGCCTTGCTGATCCCCGTCGATGCCGCCGGCGCCGCGACGCTGGCCGATGCCTTTACCGCCCTGCCGGGGCTGGACATGGGCGCGGTTTCCACCGCATTGGCCCATGTGACCGAACAGCGCGACGCGGTGCGCGTGGTTTGGCGAAACTCGGATCAGGCGACTTGACTTGAACCGGCGCAATTGTCACCTGTGGCCGGTGGCCAACCCCGAGAAAGGCTTTGCTTCATGTCGATTCCCCAGCAGGGCGGTGGCCCGATCGAAAGCCGCGATCAACTGGCGGCCTATCTGGCCGCGGGTGAGAAGCCCCGCGAGGACTGGCGGATCGGTACCGAGCACGAGAAATTCGGCTATTGCAAACCAAAGAAGCTGCCGCTGCCCTATGCGGGCGAATGTTCCATTCAGGCGATGCTGACCGGGATGCAGAAACGCTTTGGCTGGGCGCCGGTGCTTGAGCAGGGCAATATCATCGGGTTGGAACGCGATGGCGCGAATATCAGCCTTGAACCGGGCGGTCAGTTCGAGCTGTCCGGCGCGCCGCTGGAGACGATCCACCAGACCTGCGATGAGGTGAACCAGCATCTGGCCGAGGTGAAATCCGTCGCGGATGAGATCGGCGCGGGCTTCATCGGTCTGGGCGCTGCCCCGATCTGGACGCAGGACCAGATGCCGATGATGCCCAAGGGGCGTTACCGTCTGATGACCGATTACATGGACCGGGTCGGCACGCTGGGCAAGCAGATGATGTATCGCACCTGTACGGTTCAGGTGAATCTGGATTTCGCCTCGGAAGCGGACATGGTGCAGAAGCTGCGGGTGGCCCTGTCGCTGCAACCGGTGGCGACGGCGCTGTTTGCAAGCTCTCCTTTCCTGGATGGCAAACCCAATGGCATGCGCAGCTGGCGCGCCCATATCTGGCAGGATCTGGACGATTCGCGCACCGGCATGCTGCCTTTCGTCTTCGAGGACGGGTTCGGCTATGACCGTTGGGTGGATTACGTCCTGGATGTGCCGATGTATTTCGTCTATCGCGATGGCAAATATATCAACGCGCTGGGCCAGTCCTTCCGTGATTTCCTGAAGGGCGACTTGCCGGCCCTGCCCGGCGAGGTTCCCACGCTGTCGGATTGGGCCGATCACCTGACCACGGTGTTCCCCGAGGCGCGGGTGAAGAAATTCATCGAGATGCGGGGCGCGGATGGCGGTCCCTGGCGCAGGCTTTGCGCATTGCCCGCGCTGTGGGTCGGTCTGACCTATGATCAGGAGGCGCTGGATGCGGCCTGGGATCTGGTGAAGGGCTGGGATCATGAAACGCGCGAGGGGTTGCGCCGCGCCGCCACAGAGCATGCCCTGCAGGGCGAGGCGAATGGCATCAAGCTGCACGATCTGGCGCGCGAGGTTCTGGCGATTTCGGAACTGGGCCTGAAGAACCGCGCGCGGCAGGGGGCAGGCGGGCTGATCCCCGACGAGACGCATTTCCTGAACGCGCTGAAGGAGAGTGTGGAATCGGGTCAGGTTCCGGCGGATGAGATGCTGGAGCGCTTTCACGGTGAATGGCAGGGCGATCTGTCGCGGATCTACGCCGATTATTCCTATTGATGGCGTCCCGCGGTGGCCGGCGGCGCTTCGCCCCCCGGACCCCCAGAGGATATTTTTGCACAAAAGATGGTGCCTGCGCACGACAAGGTGAGGCGAGGGCTGTTCGGCCCGGCTTGAAAACCGATCGTTCCGGTGGCACCCCGATGGGAAATTCCGTCCGGAGAAGGGGCAGCGCATGCGTGCAGATATCATGACCTGGGTGAACCGCGCGGTGGCGGTGGTTTTTCTGATCGGGCTTCTGGCCCTGCTGGGGGTGATGGTGGTTCTGATCCGCTCGGCGGAGGGGGTGCCGCCGTTGCCGGTCTTTATCGGCGTGATCGGGTTGGTGGGGCTGATCCTGCTGGCCGGAGCTTGTCTGGCGCTGATCTCGGTCGCGCTGTCGGCGCGGCGCGGAGCGGAGGCCTTGGAGCGGTTGTCGCGGGCCGAGGCTGCGCCCCGGCTGGCATCTGAAAAGGTGAAGGCGCCCTTCGATGGGCCGTCCCTGCGGGAGGTTGTGAAAGAGGCGCAGGCTGATGCCGAACCACCGGTCAAGGCGCCGTCGCGGCCGGACCGACCCGCCGGGCGGGTGCTGGTGGCGCAGCGCTAGGCGGGTTCCCTGGGGGGCTGATTGCCCCGCGCGAGATCGCGGGCGGGTTTCGGCACCTCGGCCTCGCCGTCCTTTGCCTTGCGGCCTGCGGGCCAGCCTTCGCGTTGTGTCAGGCGGTTTCCATCCGTTTCCTCGGTCTGATCGTGGAACAGCATCACCTCGGTCGGGTAAGGCATGTCGATGCCCGCATCATCCAGCGCGCGATAAACCGCGAGGATCACCCGGCCCTGCGTATGAATGACCGAGGCGCGATCTGATTTCGTCCACCAGCGCAGGCGTATCGTGTTCTGATAGGCATCGATGCCGACCGGCAGTGCCTCGGGCGCGGGATCGGCGAGGACGCCTTGGCAGCCTGCCGCCGCTTTGGTCATCAGCGTCATCGCCTTTTCCCAGTCGTCGCTGCAGCCGATGCCGATATCGTATTGCGACCGGCGGTGGTCAAAGGCCGTGTTCACGACGAAGCTGCCGGTATAGATGTTCGAATTCGGGATCACCACGCGCCGCCCGTCATAGGTTTTAATATAGGTGGCGCGGGTTTCGATATCTTCGACGGTGCCTTCGAAATCCCCGACGATCACCTGATCGCCGATCCGGAAGGGCTGCCGAAGCAGGATCAGGATGCCCGACAGCATGTTTTGCAGGATATCCTTGAAGGCGAAACCGATGGCGACCGAGCCGATGCCCATGCCGGCCAGAAGGTCTCCGGGTTTGAGCGAGGGCAGCACGATCGTGGCGGCCAGCAGAAAGCCCAGGATCATGAACGCCCAATGCATCATGGCGCTGCCGACATTGGCAAGGGCCGGGCGTCCGCGGCGTGCCAGCGTGCGGCGCACGCCATAGGACAGCATCCGGCCGATGACATAGAAGATGACCAGCAGGATCAGGGCGGCGATCAGGTTGGGGGTCAGCCGGATCAGCCCGTTGATCCAGCCCTCGACCTTGTCCACGATGGTGTTGACGTCCCCCGCGACATCGATTTTCTCTTCCATTCCACCCCTGACCTGTCTGATCCATCTGGCCCTGAGCGCATCGAGCGGCGCGCGGGCGTCAGAGTTCAACAACGGATTCGGGTGGCGGGTTCCGCGCGCTGCCTAGGACTTCTTGCCGATGCGTGGCTCGGTTCCCTGCAGAAGTCTGCGGATATTGGCGTGGTGGCGCAGGAAGATCAGCGCGGCCATGAACGAAGTGACAAGGATCAGGTCATTGCGGCCAAGCGCCCAGGCGAAGACAGGGGTCAGTGCCGCGGCCAGTAGTGCCGAGAGGCTGCTGATCCGGCTGACCAGCGCCGTCAGAAGCCAGATGGCGCAGGCAATCAGGCCCAGGGGCCAATGCAGCGCAATGAGCGTGCCAAGGAAGGTGGCGACACCCTTGCCGCCCCTGAAGCCCAGCCAGATGGGAAAGCAGTGCCCCAGAAAGGCTGCGCCGCCCGCAAGGATGCCTGCCGTTTCGCCGCCGAAATGGCGGGCCAGCAGCACGGCGATGGCACCCTTGCCGCTGTCCAGCAGAAGCGTGGCCAGCGCGGCGGGTTTGTTCCCGGTTCGCAGGACATTTGTCGCGCCGATATTGCCCGACCCGATCTGCCGCAGATCGCCCAGTCCAAGGGCGCGGGTGATGACGATGCCGAATGGGACCGAGCCCAGCAGATAGCCGAAGATTGCCCAGAGGATCAGGGTCATGCGTCACCTTTGAATACGGATTGCCCGGCGACCCATGTGCCCAGCACGCGACCTTCCAGCCGGGCGCCGTCGAAGGGGGTGTTTTTCGATTTCGACAGCAGCGAAAAGCGGTCCAGCACGAAGGGGGCGTTGGGATCGAACAGCACCAGATCGGCGGGGGCGCCCTTGCTCAGGCGACCGCCCGGCAGGCCAAGGCGTTTCGCCGGGTTCAGCGACATGGCCCGCCACAGCTGCGGCAGCGACAGCCCGCCCTGATGATACAGGCGCAGGGCCGCAGGCAGCAGGGTTTGCAGCCCGACCGCACCGGGGGCGGCGATTTCGAATGGCAGGCGTTTGGATTCTTCGTCCTGCGGGGTGTGGAAGCTGGCGATCACGTCGATCACGCCGTCGGCCACGGCCTGCACCATGGCCTGCCGGTCATCCTCGGACCGCAGCGGCGGGGTGAAGCGGAAGAAGGTGCGGTAATCGCCGACATCGAATTCATTCAGCGTCAGGTGATGGATCGAGATCCCTGCGGTGACGTCCAGCCCCGCCGACCGGGCACGTTCGAATGCGGGCAGAGAGGCCGCCACCGTGATCTGATCGGCATGCCATCGGCAGCCGGTCATCTGCACCAGTGCCAGATCGCGATCCATCCCCATCACCTCGGCCATGGGAGAGACGGCGGGAATGCCGTAAAGGCTGGCGAATTTTCCGCTGGTAGCCGCCGCGCCGCGTGACAGGCTGGCATCCTGCGGATGACCCACGATCAGCGCATCCAGCCCGCGCGCATAGGTCATGCAGCGGTGCAGGATCTTGCTGTCGGTGACCGGGCGCACGCCGTCGGTAAAGGCGACCGCCCCGGCATCGGTCAGAAAGCCGATCTCGACCATCTCGCGGCCCTCGCGGGCTTTGGTCAGCGACGACATGTGGCGGATATTCACCGGCGCATCGGCGGCACGGCGGGTGACGAATTCCAGCGCCTCGGGCGTGTCGATGGGGGGCATTGTGTCGGGGCGGGCGATGATCGTGGTCACGCCGCCTGCCGCCGCCGCCCGTCCGGCGCTGCGGAAGCTTTCCTTGTGACGCTCGCCGGGTTCGCCGATTTTCACGCCCCAGTCGATCAGCCCCGGAGCCAAGGCCTTGCCATCGCAGTCAATGACGGTCGCGCCTTCGGGCGCGGGTTCCTGCACGCCAGAGATGGCCTCGATCACGCCATCGCGGACCAGCAGACTGCCTTGCTGGTCGGTCTGGCCTTCGGGGTCGATCAGGCGGGCATTGGTGAAGTAAGTCTGGGTCACACCATCACTCCTGCCGCGGCGCGGCCGCGTTCGGCGCGCAGGTTGCGGGCCAGAAGGTCCAGCGCGGCCATGCGGACGGCGACCCCCATCTCGACCTGATCCTGGATCACGCTGCGGTTGATGTCATCGGCGATGGTGCCGTCGATCTCGATCCCGCGATTCATCGGGCCGGGATGCATGACGATGGCATCCGGCGCCGCCAGAGCCAGCTTTTCCGCATCCAGACCCCAACGGTGGAAATATTCCCGCTCGGACGGGATGAAGCCGCCATCCATGCGTTCGCGCTGCAGGCGCAGCATCATCACCACATCCGCGCCTTTCAGCCCCTCGCGCATGTCCTGAAACAGCTCGACCCCCATCTCGGCCACGCCCGCGGGCATCAGCGTATTCGGGCCGATCAGGCGGATGCGGTTTTCCATCTTGCCCAGCAGGATCAGGTTCGACCGGGCCACGCGGCTATGGGCGATATCGCCGCAGATGGCGATGGTCAGGCGCTGCAACCGGCCTTTCGCGCGGCGGATGGTCAGCGCGTCCAGCAGGGCCTGGGTCGGATGTTCGTGACGGCCATCGCCCGCATTGATGACGGCGCAATTCACCTTTTCCGCCAGCAGGTTGACCGCGCCGCTGCTGGGATGGCGCACGACCAGCAGATCGGGATGCATGGCGTTCAGCGTCAGCGCCGTGTCGATCAGGGTTTCGCCCTTCTTCACGCTGCTGGTCTGCATCGACATGTTCATCACATCCGCGCCCAGCCGTTTGCCCGCCAGTTCGAAACTGGCCTGTGTCCGGGTCGAGTTTTCGAAGAACATATTGATCTGCGTCATGCCCGACAGCGCGTCGGAATGTTTGATCGTGCGGCGGTTCAGGGCGACATATTCCTCGGCCAGATCCAGAAGCGCGACGATCTCTTGCGGAGAGAGATGGTCGATCCCCAGAAGATGACGGGCGCGAAAACTCATGATCCCTCCGATGACTGGAAACGGAACCTCTATCGCAGAAGCGGCGGTGCCGGGCAAGCGTCCTGGCGCGGCGGGGGTGTTGTGGTATTTGGGTCGCGCCATCAGCGCGCGCCGGTCCCGGCCCCGATCACCGATTGCCGGGGCGTGCGGGCAGGGATAAGGCGGTATCATGTTTGGACGTTATGCCCCCCATGTCGCAGCGACCCTGTCGCTGGGCCTGCCTTTGATCGGCAGCCACATCGCCCGTATGGCGATCGGTGTGGCCGATACGGTCATGGTTGGCTGGTACGGGATCGCGGAACTGGCGGCGCTGGTCATTGCCACCTCTTTCTTCCATCTCATGTTCTTTCTGGGCATGGGGTTCGGCATCGGCGTGATGGGCGTCATCGCCACCGCGCTGGCGCGCGGCGATGAGACAGAGGTCCGCCGCGCCACCCGCATGGCGCTGTGGCTGTCGGTCGGGTTCTCATTATTGTTGATGCCGGTGATGTGGCATGCCGAGCCGATCCTTCTGGCGCTTGGCCAGACGCCCCTGACCGCGCAACTGGCGCAGGATTATCTGCGCATCGCGGGTTGGGGCCTGTCGCTGGGACTGGCCGGTCTGACGCTGAATTCCTATCTGGCGGCGCTGGAGCGTCCGCAGGTGATCATGTGGATCACGCTTGCGGGTCTGCCGGTCAATGCGGCGCTGAACTGGGTCTTCATCTTTGGCAATCTGGGTGCGCCAGAGCTGGGCGTGCGCGGTGCCGCGATTGCCAGCGTGATGACGCAGTTCATCCAGCTTGTGCTGCTGGTCCTTTATGTCAACTGGCTGCCCATGGCGCGGAAATACAACCTGTTCCAGCGGTTCTGGAAGCCGGACTGGCAGGCCATGTGGCAGGTGGCGCGGATCGGATGGCCGATTGGCGTGACGACCGTGGCCGAGGGCGGGCTTTTCGTGGCGTCGAATATCATGATGGGCTGGATCGGGACGCAGGAACTGGCGGCGCATGGGATCGCGCTGCAGATCACCTCGATCACCTTCATGGTGCATCTTGGCCTGTCCAATGCGGCGACGGTGCGGGTCGGTCAGGCCAAGGGGCGCAACGATGCGCTGTGGATGCGAGATGCGGCGGTGACCGTCATCGCGATCTCGACGGCCTTTGCGGTTATCGCGATTGCCATCTATCTGCTTTTCGCGCCGCAGTTGGTCAGCCTCTACCTGTCGCCCGACGATCCCGAGGCCCCGGCAATCATTGCCCTTGGCGCCTATCTGCTGGCTTATGCGGCGCTGTTTCAGTTCACCGATGCGATGCAGGTCATCGCCCTTGGCTTCCTGCGCGGCGTGCATGACACGCGGGTGCCGATGTGGATCGCGGGGTTCAGCTATTGGGTGGTGGGCCTGCCCGTGGCCTATGTTCTGGCCTTTACGCTGCAGATCGGACCTGCGGGCCTGTGGCTGGGGCTGTGCGTCGGTCTGACCGTGGCCGCGATTCTGCTGATGATGCGCTTCTGGCGGGGCCTTGCGCGTGGGGACTGGACCGCACCCACCCCTGCGGTCTAACCTGCCGCGATACCGCGATCCTCAGGAGGCCCCGATGCGACCCGTCTTCGTCCAGTTCCGCTGCGAGCCCGGCAAGACCTATGAGGTCGCCGATGCCATCTATGACCGCGAAATCGTCAGCGAGCTTTATTCGACCTCGGGCGATTACGACCTGATGGCCAAGGTCTATGTTCCAGAGGATGAGGATGTCGGCCGCTTCCTGTCGGAAAATCTGTTCGATATTCCGCATATCAGCCGGACCCTGACCACGATGACCTTCCGCGCCTTCTAGGCGGCGCGCCCCGGCAGGCAGCCGGGACGTGCCTTTTCCGGATCAGAACTTCCAGCGCGCGCCGACCATATAGGACGAGGCGTTCTGGAAATCGCTGACATTGTCGTCATAGTCATAGCGCCGATAACCGGCATAGAGGTCGATGTCATAGCGATCCACCGCCTGCACCATCTGCACGCCCCAGCTTTCCGCGCTGTCGCCCTCGGTCACCATGTCATCGCCGTTGTAATAGTCGATCGTGACGGCGGTGCCGCCCCAGCTGACCCAATCGGCATTGTACCCGGCCGAGCCATAGTAATAGGCGCCCGCCCCGTTCCGGTCACCCGCAGCCAGCGTGAAGTTGAAGCCTGACGTCAGCAGCACAGAACCCGACACGAAGGTATCCTTGATATCCTCGGCATTCGGGTCTTCGCGGTCGCGATACATATAGCCGACGCCCGCCGTCAGCTTCGTGCCGCTGGCCAGTTCGTTTTCATAGGCCATGGCGACATCCCAATAATCATCGCCATTATCGCTATCCAGAATATTGCGCCCATAGGCCGCCCGCAGGGTGAAGCCGTTGAAATCGGGGCTGTCATAGCGCACGCGGCCCAGACGGCCACCGTCGAAATTGGCAAAGGCATCGGCCACGGTCACATCGCTCAGCACACCATTCGAGCGGCGCAGCAGATAGCCGCCCACGACATCGCCGATGGCGATATCGCCCGCCAGCGTCGCGCCTGAATAGCTGCGATCGCCGATATTATCCGAGGCCATGCTGCCCTGACCCAGATAGAAGGTGCCGTAGCCCGGCGTCTTCAGCGAGAAATCGACATGCCGCAGCTTCTGGCGGTCCCAGTGCAGACCGTCCGGCGTGTAAAGCTGGCTGATGGACGAGGTCTGGCGCAGGCCAAGCGCGGTTTCGAATTTGAAGCCCAGTTCGTAATCGCCGAAAGGCTGGGCCAGCGTGAAGCCGACGCGGGAATTGGACTTGGCGTTATCCGCGCCCTCTCCCTTGCTGTCGCTGCCATCGTCGAAGTCGGCATAGGCAGGGCTGAACTGCCCGTAAAAGGTGAAAGACCCGCCAGAGCTGTTTTCATAGACCGGTCCGGCCCAGACGGGCGCGGTGGTCAGGAAAAAGGCCGATGACAGGGTCATGACGGAAAGCCGGGGAAAACTGCGCATAAGTCCCTCTTTTTCTGTTGAGTCAGGTGAAGGTCGGAAAAAATGAACGCGATAAATATTTGATCAATTTACCATGATCGCGGGCCGGATACACGGGGGGCGTGTGGCGTGACGTGGCGTTTCCGTGATGACCCGTGGCGCTTGCGGGACAGGGGGAATTCGTGCAGGAAGATCGCCATGACCATACCGCCCTTTGCCCCGCTGCCCGCATCGCTGCCTGCGACGGTTCCCTTTGTCGGGCCGGAAACCCTGCAACGCCGGATGGGGCAGGATTTCGCCGCACGTCTGGGCGCGAATGAAAACGGCTTCGGCACCTCGCCCCGCGCGCTGCAGGCGATGCGGGATGAGGCCGCGAATATCTGGCAATATGGCGATGCGACCAGCCACGATCTGACGCAGGCGCTGGCCCGGCATCACGGCGTCGCGCCCGGCAATATCATCGTGGGCGAGGGGATCGACGGGCTTCTGGGGGTGCTGGTGCGGCTGATGATCGCGCCGGGCGATGCGGTGGTGACATCGGACGGGGCCTATCCCACCTTCAACTATCACGTCGCGGGCTTTGGCGGTGCGCTGCATAAGGTGCCCTATCGCGACGATGCCGAGGATCCGCAGGCGCTGCTGGATCTGGCGGGGCAGGTGGGGGCGCGGCTGGTCTATCTGGCCAATCCGGACAACCCGATGGGAAGCTGGCACAAGGCTGGGGTGATCCGGCAGATGCTGGAAGATCTGCCCGCTGGCAGCTTGCTGGTGCTGGATGAGGCCTATGCCGAATTCGCCCCGTCCGAGGCAATACCGCAGATCGCGCCGGATGATCCCCGCGTGATCCGCATGCGTACCTTTTCAAAGGCCTACGGGATGGCCGGTGCGCGGATCGGCTATGCCATCGGGCATCCGGAGCTGATCGCGGGGTTTGACCGGATCCGAAATCATTTCGGCGTCAACCGCATCGCGCAGGCCGGGGCACTGGCGGCGCTGCAGGATCAGGACTGGCTGGCACAGGTTCAGGCGCTGGTCGCCGCCTCGCGCGACCGGATCGCGGATATCGCGGTGCGGAACGGGCTGACGGCCCTGCCAAGCGCGACGAATTTCGTGGCGCTGGATACCGGGCGCGACGGTGATTATGCGCGGGATCTGGTGGCGGCCCTGCAGGATCTGGGTGTCTTTGTCCGCATGCCGGGCGTGGCGCCGCTGGATCGCTGCATCCGCGTCAGCTGCGCGCCCGAGGATCAGATGGCGGTGCTGGAAGAGCGGTTGCCGGTGGCGCTGGCCAAGCTGGGCTGAGCGGACCGGCCGTTTGCCTCAGCCGCGCCGCGTGACGCGCCGGGCATCGGCCGACATGGCGCGCTTCAGTTCCAGCAGGGCGATCTGCTTTTGCAGCGCCTTGCGTTCGTCCTCATCCTCGATCTGGGCCAGGATGGCGCGCTTGGCCTCGACCTCTTTCTGATATGCGATTTCGGGCGGGACGAAGCCTGCATCGGACATCATCCGATGCAGAACGTCATCCGTGCTTTCCCGCAGCCTTGCGCGGTCCAGCGGCTTGCCCTCGCCCGGCAATCCGCTGAGATCGCCGCGCGCTGCGGCGGCATCCATCTGACGCTGCGCGATGCGTTCGAACCAGCGCATCACATGGCCTGCAACTGTGCCAGCGCGGCGCGGATCCGGGCCAGGTCGTCGTCCAGCGCGGCCAGCTTGGCGCGGGTTTCCTCGACCACCTCTTCGCCCGCATTCTCGACGAATTTGGGATTGGACAGCCGCCCGCGCAGCCCGCCTGCATCCTTTTCGGACTTGGCCAGCGCCTTTTCCAGACGCGCCCTTTCCGAGGCCACGTCGATCACATCGCCGATGGGCAGGGCAAAGCTGGCACTGCTGGCCGCGACCGAAATCATGCCCTTGCCCGCCGCGCCATCCTGCGGTGCATTCACCCGCGCCAGACGTTCGATCAGCGGGCTATTAGCGGTCAGCGCGGCGCGGGCAGCCTCATCAGCCTCGGTCACGATCAGATCCAGTCGCGCGCTTGCGGGCACGCCCATCTGCGCGCGCGCCGAGCGGATCGCCTCGATCAGCGCGATGACCCAGTTCATCTGCCGGTCGGCATCGGCATCGATCAGTTCGGCGCCATAGTCAGGCCATTCGCCATGGACCAGCATCTTGCCGCGATCCCCGGTCAGCGCCCACAGCTCTTCGGTGACAAAGGGCATGATCGGATGCAGCAGGGTAAAGCACTGATCCAACACCCAGCCCATCGTGGCGCGGGTCTCATCGGCATATTCGCCATCGAAAAGCGGTTTCGAGAATTCGACATACCAGTCGCAGACCTTGCCCCAGACAAAGGCATAAAGCCCGGTCGCTGCATCGTTGAAGCGATAGCTCGCCAGCGCCTCATCCGTGGCCATGCGGATGCGCGCGACCTCGGCGATGATCCAGCGGTTGACGGTGTGGCTGGGATCGGGGCGCGGACCGCCGCCGCGCACGCCCTTCATTTCGGCAAAGCGCGTGGCGTTCCAGATCTTGGTGACGAAATTGCGGTTCGCCTCGACATGTTTCGGCCCCAGCTTGGGGTCACGGCCCATCGCGGCCATGCTGGTCAGGGTAAAGCGCAGCGCATCGGCGCCGTATTCGTCGATCAGCGTCAGCGGGTCGATGACATTGCCTTTCGACTTCGACATCTTGGCGCCTTTTTCATCGCGCACCAGCCCGTGGACATAGACCGTGTGGAAGGGGATATCGCCCATCACCTCAAGCTGCATCATCATCATCCGGGCGACCCAGAAGAAGATGATGTCAAAGCCTGTGACCAGCACATCGGTCGGGAAATATTTCTGCAGTTCCGGCGTGTCTTCGGGCCAGCCCAGCGTGCCGATGGGCCAGAGGCCGGACGAGAACCAGGTATCCAGCACATCGGGATCGCGTTCCAACACAACCTTTGTAGTCTTTAGTTCGCCGCGCGGATCGCCGAACATACTCTCGCTGGGATTGGGCTCTCTTCGATGGCCGTCGATAGTGAAATTGTCGTCCGTGATGCGCTCGCCAATTTCGACGTCTGCGCCATATTGTTTGCGAACCTGGGCAACAACTTCATCGTAGCTAGCGGCGCAATACTGGTTGCCTCGGTTGTCATACCAGACCGGGATCTGGTGCCCCCACCACAACTGGCGGGAAATGGTCCAGGGTTCGATATTTTCCAGCCAGTTGAAATAGACCTTCTTGTGCTGCTCGGGCAGGATCTGGGTGCGGCCGTCGCGCACGGCATCGATCGCGGGCTGGACGATCCGCGCGGTATCCACGAACCACTGATCGGTCAGCATCGGCTCGATCACCACGCCCGAGCGGTCGCCAAAGGGCTGCATGATCGGCTTGGCCTCGACGACCGGGCGTTCTTCCAGATGCTCCGCGCCGGTTTCGGGGTCGATTTCCTTGTGCAGATAGGTCACCGCCAGCCCTTCGGCATTGATCTGGTCGATCACCTGCTTGCGGGCGTCATAGCGATCCAGACCGCGCAGATCCTCGGGCACCAGATTGACGTTCGAGACATCGCCCACATCCTCGCCCCGCGCGGCGCGGGTCGCGATCTGCGCGCTATCGGCATAAGACAGACCGTCGGCGCGCATCGCGCCCTTGGTATCCATCAGCGCGTAAAGCGGGATATTGTTCCGGGTGGCGACGCCGTAATCGTTGAAGTCATGCGCGCCGGTGATCTTGACCGCGCCCGAACCGAAATCGGGATCGGGATAGTCGTCGGTGATGATCGGGATCAGGCGGCGATATTCCTTGGGTCCGACCGGAATTTCAACCAGCTTGCCGACGATGGGCGCATAGCGGGCATCATCGGGATGCACGGCCACCGCGCCATCGCCCAGCATGGTTTCGGGGCGCGTCGTCGCGATGGAGATATAATCGCGCGTCTCGCGCAGGGTGACATTGCCGTCCGCGTCACGCTCGACATATTCATAGGTTTCGCCGCCGGCCAGCGGGTATTTGAAATGCCACATATGGCCCGGAACCTCGCGGTTCTCGACCTCAAGATCGGAAATCGCGGTTTCGAAGCGGGGATCCCAGTTCACCAGCCGCTTGCCGCGATAGATGATCCCCTTGTTATAGAGATCCACGAAAACCCGGATCACGGCGTCGTGGAAATTGCCCTCTTCCCCCGCAGGGGCGCCGGGCGCGCCCGACATGGTAAAGGCATTGCGCGACCAGTCGCAGCTGGCGCCAAGGCGTTTCAGCTGGTTCATGATCGTGCCGCCGGATTCCTGTTTCCAGGCCCAGATCTTGTCGACAAAAGCCTCGCGCCCGATGTCGCGTCGGCCGGGTTCCTGACGCTCGGCCATCTGGCGTTCGACGACCATCTGGGTGGCGATGCCCGCGTGGTCCTGACCGGGTTGCCACAGCGTGTCAAAGCCGCGCATCCGGTGCCAGCGGATCAGGATATCCTGCAAGGTGTTGTTCAGCGCGTGGCCGATATGCAGGCTGCCCGTCACGTTCGGCGGCGGGATCATCACGGTAAAGGTGTCGCTGCGCGAGGCATTGGCCCCGGCGGCAAAGGCACCCGTCTTTTCCCACTCTGCCGCAATCCGCGCTTCGGCGGTGCTGGCGTCAAAGCTCTTGTCCATGCTCATCGTCTTGATCCCGTATCGCTTGGACAGGGCTTAGCGAACCGCAGCGCAAAGGCCAAGCCTTGCTGTGGCTTCCGGGCTGCGCGGGACACGCTCTGGTGGCGCAATAATCTCTTGCTTTCGTGCGTGCATCTGCGGAAAACTGCGGGGCACGAAAGCCGGACGCGATGATCCGGCAAGAATATCTCATTCGGGAGGAGATACTGTGAAAAAGACTTTGGCAACCGCCGCCTGCGGGCTGGCGCTGATGGCAGGTGGTGCGCTGGCGGATCCGGCAGGCTGTGATGCCGGCGAGGAAGTGGTGAAGTTCAGCCATGTCACCAACAGCGATAAGCACCCCAAGGGCATCGCTGCCGCCCTGTTTGCCGAGCGTGTGAATGCCGAAATGGAAGGCAAGATGTGCGTCGAGGTCTATCCGAACTCGACCCTCTATGACGACGATGCGCTGCTGGAGGCGATGCTGCAGGGCGACGTGCAGATGGGCGCGCCCAGCCTGTCGAAATTCGAGACCTTCACCAAGGTGTTCCAGATCTTCGATCTGCCCTTCATGTTCAAGAATATCGAAGCCGTGGATGAGTTCCAGTCCTCCGAGGACGGGCAGGCGATGAAAAGCAGCATGGAACGCCGCGGCCTCAGCGGTCTGCAGTTCTGGCATAATGGCATGAAGCAGTTTTCGGCCAACAAGCCCTTGCTGTCGCCCGAAGATGCCAAGGGCCTGAAATTCCGCGTGCAGCCCAGCGACGTGCTGATCGCGCAGGTCGAGGCTCTGGGCGCCACCGCCCAGCCGATGGCCTTTGCCGAGGTTTATGGCGCGCTGCAGACCGGCGTTGTCGACGGTCAGGAAAACAGCTGGGCCAATATCTATGGCCAGAAATTCTACGAGGTTCAGGACGGCACCACCGAAACGAACCACGGCGTTCTGGATTATCTGGTGGTCGCCTCGACCGACTGGCTGGACGGTCTGGACGGCGATGTGCGCGACCAGATGCTGACCATCCTCGATGAGGTCACGACCGAGCGGAACGCGGCCGTGAATGACGTCGATCAAGAGGCCCGTCAGGCCATTCTGGATGCGGGCGGCGAGATCCGCGAACTGGACGACGCACAGCGCCAGGCCTGGGTCGATGCGATGAAGCCCGTCTGGGAAAAATTCGCCGATGGCGTCGGTCAGGAAAATATCGACGCGGCGCAGGCCATCAACGAAAAGCACTGATCCGGTCCGGTCCGTTTGCATCCGCAGGCGGGCCGGTCGACCTTGCGCGGGAGGGAAAGCGCCATGAGTCACGGGTATCAGCCGCGCGGCGCGGTCGGCCATTTCGTGAATCGCCTGGAAGAAAACACCATTGCCATCATATTGGGCCTGATGACGATCCTGACCTTCGTCAATGTCGTCCTGCGCTATGTGTTTCAAAGCTCGCTGATCTGGGGGCTGGAACTGACGCTGGCCCTGTTCGCCTGGCTGGTGCTGCTGGGCATATCGCATGCCGTCAAGATCAATGCGCATCTTGGCGTCGATGCGGTGATCAATCTGCTGTCCCCGACGGCCCGGCGCGTTCTGGCGCTGACTGCGGGGGCGTTCTGCATCCTCTATGCGGTGCTGTTGCTGAAAGGCGCCTGGGATTACTGGGCGCCCTTTGCGGGCTTGCAGCAGACCAGCGGGCGCTGGTTTCCGACGGGTTTCATCGAAACCCGCGACCGCGCCTTCTACGAGACAGAGCAGATCCCCATGCCCGCCTTTCTTGGCTGGATGGGCGATGTTTTCAATATGGGCGAACCCTATGAAAAGCTGCCCCGGATGATCCCCTATATGGTGCTGCCCATCGGGGTTGCGCTGTTGCTGTTCCGCCTGCTGCAGGCGGTCTGGATGATCTGGAAGGGCGAACGTCAGACCCTGATCGTCAGCCATGAAGCCGAGGACGCTATCGAAGATGTCCGCCATTTGAACCGCGAGGACTAAGGCTATGGACGTTCTTCTGCTATTCGTGCTGATCATCGGGCTGATGCTGGTGGGCGTGCCGATCGCGATTTCGCTTGGTCTGGCCTCGACGCTGTTCCTGCTGTGGTTTTCCGACACCTCGCTGGCCTCGATTGCGCAGACGCTTTACAACGCGATGGAGGGGCATGCCACGCTGCTGGCCATTCCCTTCTTCATCCTGGCGTCAAGCTTCATGTCGACGGGCGGCGTGGCGCAGCGGATCATCCGCTTTTCCATCGCCTGTGTGGGTCACCTGCCGGGTGGTCTGGCCATTGCTGGCGTCTTTGCCTGCATGCTGTTTGCCGCCCTGTCGGGATCGTCACCCGCGACCGTGGTGGCCATCGGTTCCATCGTCATCGCGGCCATGCGTCAGGTCGGCTATACCAAGGATTTCGCGGCGGGCGTGATCTGTAACGCGGGCACGCTGGGCATCCTGATCCCGCCATCCATCGTCATGGTCGTCTATGCCAGCGCCACGGATGTCTCGGTCGGGCGGATGTTTCTGGCCGGCGTCATTCCGGGCCTGCTGGCGGGCGGCATGCTGATGGCCACGATCCTGTTCTTTGCCATCTGGAAGGGCATGCCCCGAGAGCCGTGGCGTGGCTGGGGCGAGGTCTGGGACAGTTTCAAGGACGCCTTCTGGGGCCTGATGCTGATCGTGATCATCATGGTCGGGCTTTACGGCATCCCGGGCGTGACCAAGGCGATCTTCACCCCGACCGAAGCCGCCGCCGTGGCCTCTGTCTGGGCCTTTATCGTGGCGCTGTTCATCTATCGCGACATGGGGCCGCTGCGCGATGGCGACACGCGTATTCCGCTGTGGAAAAAGCCGCAGGCGCTGATCACCGCCTTTTTCCATCCCGGCACCCGCGATGTGCTGTACGAGGCGGGCAAGCTGACCATCACCCTGATGTTCATCATCGCCAATGCGCTGATCCTGAAACATGTCCTGACCGATGAGCAGATCCCGCAGCATATTGCCGGTGCGATGCTGAATGCGGGTTTCGACAAGATCGTCTTTCTGATCATCGTCAATGTGATCCTGCTGATCGGCGGCCAGTTCATGGAGCCGTCGGGCCTGATCCTGATCGTCGCGCCGCTGGTCTTCCCGATTGCGATCGAACTGGGCGTCGATCCGATCCATCTGGGCATCATCATGGTGGTGAATATGGAGATCGGGATGATCACGCCGCCGGTCGGGTTGAACCTGTTCGTGACCTCGGGCGTGGCGGGGATGTCGATCATGCGGGTGGTCCGGGCCTCGGCACCGTTCCTTGTCGTGCTGTTCGTCTTCCTGTTGCTGGTTACTTATGTACCCTGGATCTCGACCTGGTTACCGACCAAGATCATGGGACCAGAGGTTCTGGTGAAATGACCCGAAGGCCCGCCGATCCGGCGGGCCTTTTTCATCGCCCGCCAGGTGCGACGCCCGAAACGCGTGCCCGTGACGGGCGGCACTGCGGCATGTTCCCCTGCATCGCAAGGAGGTCACATGTCGTCATCACCCACATATCATCGTCCGATGACCGCCCATGAATGGGCCATGCTGCTGACGCTGGCCGCCATCTGGGGCGGGTCGTTCTTTTTCAACGATATCGCGCTGAGGGAATTGCCGGTCTTTACGGTCGTTGTCGCGCGGGTTGTGCTGGCGGCCCTTATCCTGCTGGCGATCATGCGCCTGCGCGGTCAACGCCTGCCGCGGGGCAAGGCGGTCTGGGCTGCGTTTCTGGGCATGGGACTGCTGAATAACGTGATTCCCTTTTCGCTGATCGTCTGGGGGCAGCAGCATATCGCCTCGGGCGTGGCGTCGATCCTGAATGCATCGACGCCGCTTTTCACGGTCATTTTCGCCCATCTTCTGACCGCTGACGAAAGGATGACCGGGCGGCGGCTGGCGGGGGTGCTGATCGGCTTTGCCGGGGTGGCCTGCATGATCGGCCCCGGTGCGCTGCGGCATCTGGGGCTGAACGTGACGGCGCAGCTGATGTGTCTGGCGGCTGCGCTGTCTTATGCTTTGGCCGGTATCTACGGGCGCAGGTTCCGGGCCATGGGAATTGCGCCAATGGCCACGGCGACGGGGCAGGTGATGGCCTCAAGCGCGGTCCTGCTGCCGCTGATGCTGGTGGTGGACCGGCCCTGGACGCTGGCGATGCCCGGCCCGCCGGTGATCTTTGCGCTGATCGGCGTGGCAGGAATGTCGACCGCGCTGGCCTATGTGCTGTATTTCCGCATTCTGGCCACGGCGGGGGCCACGAATCTGCTGCTGGTCACCTTTCTGATCCCTGTCAGCGCGATCTGTCTGGGCACGGCCTTCCTGTCCGAGACGCTTTCCATGCGGCAGATCCTTGGCATGGCGCTGATCGGGGTCGGGCTGGCGGCGATTGACGGACGGCTGTGGAGGGCGCTGCGGGCCGCCATAAGACAGCCTGCGGCCAGATAGCAAAAAGGCCCGCCGGATGGCAGGCCTTGTCACAGGATCTGTCCTGGCGCGATCAGTACATCGCCGGACCGAAGATGCGGCGAACTTCGCCTTCACGGGTCAGGCCGCGTGCTGCCAGCTCTTCATCGCTGGTTTCGTTCAGGCGGCGGACGGCCTGCATGCGCGGGCCGTTCTCGGCCAGGCTTACCAGAAAGCTGCCAATCGCGCGGAACGGAGCGGTGAAGCCCCACAGGACGCCATTGGCGAAATCGGAATTATTCAGCGTTGCGCTTTGTGCCATTTGGAAACTCCTTGTGTTCCTCGGCGGTGCCTTGTTGTCTTGGTGGTTATATGGAGGCCGGGGCGGGGGCTGGACAAGGCACAAGGTCGCAGATCCGCCTTGCACCTGATGCAAGGCTTGACGTTCACGTCGCTTTCGATTTGGGCGGGGCCCGGCCGCTATTTTTCCGGGCTGACCATGGCGAACCATGCGCCCTGCGGATCTGTGCAGATGGCGATATAGGCGGGGCCGGGAACCTCTTGCGGGCCAAGCTGGATCTGACCGCCGGCCGCCGTGACATCTGCCATCTTGTCCGCGACGCTGCCATCGACCCCGAAATAGGGCAGCCAGGCCGATACGGGCGCATCCCCAAGCGGCTGGATCGCACCGATATCCGCATCACCGTGGCGCAGCAGCTGATAGGTGCCCATCTCGCCCATGTCCATCGCATCGCCCCGGCTCCAGCCCATCAGCCCGGCATAAAAGTCGAAGCCCGCCTGCGGATCCGCGCTCATCAGCTCGTTCCAATTGCCGTGGCCGGTCTTTTTCTGGTCGAAGGCATTGCCCTGATCCGGGGAGTCCATCGGTTCGGGTTGCAGAATGCCAAAGACCGCGCCCTGCGGATCGGCCAGAATGGCGAAACTGCCGGTGCCGGGAATCTCGGCCAGATCGCGCTTGACCGTCGCGCCTGCGGCCCGGGCATCGGCGACGGTCTGAGCGGCATCCGTGACAGCGAAATAGATCATCCAGCAGGGCATGACGCATCCGGCATCGGCGGGCAATTCCATCAGGCCCGCCACCATATCGCCATCCGACCGGGCCAGATGATAGGTAAAGCCCTCCATCCCGGAATCAGAGATCGCCCAGCCGAAGATCCGGGCATAAAAACCGCCCAGTTCCGCCAGTTTCCCTGCGCTTGTGTTCAATTCGTACCAGCATGGGGTTCCGTGATCGGCCATCGCTTCATCTCCTTTTATCTGGTCAGTCTGCGCGCGCCGCCGGATCGGCATCGCGGTATGTTCCGTCCTCGGCACTGTCGAAAATGGTCTGAAACCCGCCCCACATCATGCGCATCCCGTCAAAGGGCATCTCGGGCATGGGCTGTCCCTGCATGTCGGACATCATCTGCTGGCTGGCACGGTCGCAGGTTGCGCGGTCGGGCCAGGCCGTCCAGCTGAACACCGCGACCTCACCCGGTTCAGCCTTGGTCGCGCGATACATATCGGTCAGCTTGCCATGCGGCACATCCACGCCCCAGTTTTCCGCGATCCCAAGGCAGCCGTATTTTTCGAACATCGGCCATGCGTCGCGGGCCATCTTGTCATAGGCGGCCTTGTTCTGTTCCGGCACGGCCAGCAGAAAGCCCTGATAATAAGGCGCGCCATGCACTGTGCCCGCCTCCATCAACGGCTCAAACCCGCCCTGGATCAGTCTTTTGCCATCGAAGGGCATGTCTTTATCCAGCGCCGCCATGTCGGGATCGCCCGGCATGGCAACCCAGGCGGCATCCGAGGTCGCGCGGTCGGGCCATTCGATCCAGTTGAAGATTACGGTTTCATCCGCGCGCGCCTGCACGGCGGCCCGCAGATCGGTGACTTTGCCGGTCGGCACATCGACGCCCCATCCCTCGACCATCCGCGACGCGCCATGTTTGTGAAGCAGGTGCCAGGCGCGGCGCAGGTGGTCGATATATGCCTGACGTTTCGCGGTCGGAATGGCTGCGATCATGCCTGTGTAATAGGTCATGTTACTCTCCTGCGATGCAGTAAGGCCGAGTCGCAGCATCTCACTTGCAGTAGTAAAAAACAACCTCTACTCTTAAAACATGACGAAAGAGGGCGAAAATCCGCGCTTGCGATATGATGAGGGCTGTCTGGCGGCCCATGCGCTGAACCTGATCGGGGATCGCTGGGCGCTGCTGGTGGTGCGGGAACTGATCTTTGCGCCCAAGCGGTTTCAGATGATCCGGGCGGGGCTGCCCGGAATTACCGCCAGCGTGCTGACGGGCCGCCTGACCCAGCTTGCGAAGGCCGGGGTCGTCACGCATGACAGCCGTTTGGGGATCTATGCGCTGACCGATGCAGGGCACGAATTGCTGCCCGTGCTGGAGGCGCTGTGCCGCTGGGCGCTGGTGGTGCCCGGGCATGACCATACACGGTTCATCAGCCCCTCGGCGCTGATGATCTCGATGGGGGTCAACCTGCTGCGTGACAGGGCGGCCGGTCAGGACAGGATTGCAGGCTTCGATTTCGGGGGCGAATCGTTCCAGATGCGCGTGTCGGAAGGTCGGGTTGCAACGCGCGCCGTCAGATCGCCCGATGCGCCCTGTGTTCTGGGCGGCAACGGCAATGCACTGGCCATCGCGGTCTATGGTCCGATGCCGCTGTCTGCGCTGGTCGATCAGGGCCTGATCACGACGACAGGCGATGGGTCCGCCGCGCAGGATTTCGTGGATCTCTTCGCGCTGCATCGGCAGTAGCCGGGAATTTCCCCGGCCACTGGCGGCAAAGATAATCTTTGCTAGTTCTTATCCTTTGCACGAAACGGTTTAGCGGCAGGTTTGGTTGTTCGCCCATAATCTGAAAAGGAACATCGTGATGAAAAACCTCTATCTTTCGACCGCCGTGATCCTGTCGGTGGCGGGCGCCGCCTTTGCGCAGACCGCGACCTCGGAAACCGCGGATGACGCCACCATGACTCCGGCAGCGGATGCAGCGGCAAGCGATCCCGCTGATGCCATGCAGACGGGCCTGATGCGCGCCTCGGCGCTGGACGGTGTCGATATCTTCACCACCGATTCCACCGGCGGCATGATGTGGGACGATGCCGTGACCTATTCCGAGATCGACGAGAACTGGGAAAAGATCGGTGAGGTCGAGGATCTGGTTCTGGATGCCAACGGCCAGATCGTCGGCGCCATCGCTGAAATCGGCGGCTTCCTGGGTCTGGGCGAAAAGGAAGTCATGCTGACGCCGGAAGAAACCGCGATCATCGTGACCGAAGACCGTATCGCGGTCGTGTCGGCGCTGAGCAAGGAAGCGCTGGAACAGCGCGAGGAAGTTGCCGAAGGCATGCGCGGCGACGACTGATCCCTGCCCACTTTCAAGACATCAAAAGCGCGCCTCAAAGCGATTTGGGGCGCGTTCCTGTTTGAAACGCTTCCGAAAGTACCTTACGAGACGAAGGCAGGCCGAGGCGGATGGACGCGGACCCCGCTTTGCTTGTGGCCGGTGGAAATACCTCCTTTGGTGGGCCTTTGCTTGGAGAGAAGAAAGATGAAAGATTCGCAAATCGTCGCAGCATTTGTTGGCATATCCGTTGCCATCTGGCTGCTTTTGGCACTTGCCATCTTTCTTTTGCCGACGATGGGCTACCCCCGCTCTATCGTGTATCCGCTGCAAGCGCATCCCGTCGCTCTCGTCATGGCAGCTTTTCCCCTGATATCGATCTACGTGAAAAAGACGGATCAGCCCGTGACCTATCGACGGGCATTGAAGCTGTCCGTCCTCGCACTTGTGTTTCTGTTGCCCCTGTATGTTCTTTCAGACAGCTTGAACATTTACGCGCTGGTATCCGCCCTGGATGCCGCTGACGCTATACCGCAGGGCCAAAGAAACTACATTATCTACACCCCCAGAGGAATTGGCCTGACAATCTTCGGAACTTTGCTTGGGTTGGGATATGTCTTCCCCGCGCAGGTCAAAGTCAGACAAAGGGCCGTCGCGTAAGACGCGGCTTCACGGCCACATCCTGTATCATGGTCCCTCATGCCCCGGGTCACCCGCTATCATCATGGAAGGTGCGATGACGAATTCTAAGGTCGTATGGCAGAACCCAGCCGAACTCATTCGCGAAACCCAGCCGGAGCATCCGGTGATGGTTTTTGCCCCGACGGTCCTGCAGGATCGGGCGCGGGTTTTTCTGGACGGATTTCCCGGGCTTGTGACCTATGCCGTCAAGTCCAACCCCGATGAGGCCGTGATCCAGAATCTGGTGGCCGCGGGGATTCAGGGCTTTGACGTGGCCTCGCCTTTCGAGATTGACCTGATCGGCCGTCTGGCCCCGCGCGCGGCGCGCCATTACCACAACCCTGTCCGGGCGCGGTCCGAAATCAGCCACGCGGTTGCCGAGGGCATCCGGGCATGGTCGGTGGACAGCATGTCCGAATTGCAGAAACTGCTTGAGACGGTGCCAACTGAGGTGGGCGGCGAAGGCGTTGAAATCTCGCCCCGCTTCAAACTGCCGGTGCTGGGTGCGGTCTATGATTTCGGCTCGAAATTCGGCGCCAGCCCGGAATATGCGGCCGAGATGCTGAAGCTGGTGGCGGATCGCGGCTATATCCCGTCGCTGACCTTCCATCCGGGCACGCAATGCACCGATCCGATCGCCTGGGAAAGCTACATCAGCGTGGCGCGGGAAATCTGCGATATGGCTGGCGTCAAGGCGCGCCGGTTGAATGTCGGCGGGGGCTTCCCCTCGCATCGTGTGGTGGGGGTAGAACCCGATCTGGCCTCGATCTTTGCCGAGATCGGCGACACCGTGGCCGAGGCCTTTGGCGATGATGCCCCGCTGCTGGTCTGCGAACCGGGGCGGGGGCTTTGTGCCGATGCTTTTGCGCTGATCACGCGGGTCAAGGCGGTGCGCGACGATGCGGCGGTGTTCCTGAACGATGGCGTCTATGGCGGTCTGGCCGAATTGCCGATCATCGGCAATATCGACCGGATCGAGGTGTTCGACCCGCAGGGCAATCTGCGCGAAGGCACGCCCACGGGCCGCGTCATCTTTGGCCCGACTTGCGATTCCGTCGACCGTCTGCCGGGCGAGTTGAGCCTGCCCGAAGACATCACCGAAGGCGATTTTGTCGTGTTTCAGGGGGCCGGGGCCTATTCGGTGGTGACGAATACGCGCTTCAACGGGTTCGGCGCACTTGGTCACGCGACAGTGATGGCCCTGAGTTAATCCATTCCTCAGATTACCAAGCTAGGATGGGCGAATGACTGAGATTCGCCCGCCTACGATCCACGTCGTCCTGATCGACGGAACCTTTGCCTCGCTGGTCGAGGGGCAGCGCAGTTCGATCGGGCGGATCTATCGCCTTTTGCGATCCGTGACGGCGACGCAGGCCGGGGCGCGGATCCGGCTGCATTACGGGCGTGGCCAGCAATGGCGACGCTGGAATACGCTGCCGGAACTGATCATGGGCCGCAGGCTGGATGGGCAGATCATCGATGCCTATGGCTGGCTTGCCTCGGGCTATCGCGAAGGCGACATGATCTATTGCTTCGGCTATTCGCGCGGGGCCTTTGCCGTGCGCAGTCTGGTGGGCATGATCGGACGGGTCGGCCTGGTGCGCCCGCAATCCGCGACCGAGCGTAATGTCCGGCTGGCCTGGCGCTATTATCGCGAGGGCGGATCGGAAAAGGCGCTTGGCGCCTTTCGCCGTCGCCGCTGCATGCCGCATGTGCCGGTCCGGCTGGTGGGCTGTTTCGACACGGTGCAAAGCCTTGGGATCCCGCTGCCGTTTCTGGGTCCGCTGACGCAGTCGCGCTTTGGCTTTCACGACGCTTCGCTGGGGCCGGATGTCGAACACGGGCTGCATGCGCTGGCGCTGGATGAAACCCGTGCGGCCTTTGCCCCGCCGCTGTGGAACGATGATCCCAAACGCCCGGGCCGGATCGAGCAGATGTGGTTTCGCGGCGCGCATCCCGATATTGGCGGGCAGTTGAGCGGCATGGAATTCGCCCGCCCGCTGTCGAATATCCCGCTGACATGGATGCTGGAGAGGGCCCAGCAGGTCGGGCTGCCGCTGCCCAGGGGCTGGCGCGACCAGTTTCCGGTCGATCCGACCGCCCCGGCCATTGGCACATGGCGAAACTGGGGCAAGGCCTTCTGGCTGCGCGCGCCGCGACTGGTGGGCCTGCATCTGAATGAGGCGCTGCACCAGACCGTGCCGATGGATTACAGCGGCCCGGCCCGGCTGGTGGGCCATCTGGAGCAGGCGCCGGACCCGGCCGAAGGTCAGCTTTCTGCCTGATCGTCGCGTTGCCGCTTGCGCCAGTTGGTGGGCCGTAACTCGCTGGCCAGCACCCCGGCCAGAATGAAGGCCGCGCCCAGCAGCGCCAGGGGCGGCAGGCGGTCCCCGGCCATGCGGCCCACGACGCCGCCCCAGACCGGCTCGCCCGCATAGATCACCGTCGCGCGGGTCGGAGAGATGGATTTCTGCGCCCAGTTCATCACCAGCTGGATCAGCGCACTGGCCAGCCCCAGGGCCACCGCGCCAATGACCCAGACCCAGGAAAAGGCGGGGATCTGCTCACCAACCACGGGCATCATCAGGAATGAGACCCCGCCCGCCGCCAAAAGCTGGACCGCGGTGACGCGGCGGCTGTCGACGCGGTTGGCGAAATGCCCGATCAGGATGATCTCGGCCGCGATGGCCACGGCGCTTAACAGCGTCACGATTTCGCCTTCGGTCAGGCGCAGCGATCCGGCCTCTGGCCCGGCCAGCAGGATCAGCCCGGTAAAGGCCAGCGCCACGCCGACCCAGCTCATCACATGGGGCGGCCGTCGCAGGACCACCCATTGCAGCAGGGGAACGATGGGCACGTAGATCGCGGAAATGAAGGCCGATTGGCTGCTGGTGATGGTCTGCAGCCCCCAGGTTTGCAGGCCATAGCCCAGAAAGATGGCGATCCCGATGATGCAGCCCGCGACGGTTTCCTGCCCGTTCAGCCCGCGCATGGATTTCCGAAACAGCAGCCATGTCGCCACGCCCGCGATGGCAAAGCGCAGCCCGACAAAGAACAGCGGGCCGCTGTAAAGCATGGCGATGTGGACGGCCAGAAATGTGCCGCCCCAGATCATCGTGATCAGGATCAGCGAGATTTCCTGCCGCGACAGGCGGAACCGGGGGCGTTCTTTGGCAGTCTGCATGCCCTGCCGCTAGGTTGCGCAGACTGCCGCGTCAAGTCACCTCGTCAGGCCGGTGGGCTCAGGCGACATCGTCCAGATTGCGGGTCGGGCGCACGCCAAGCGCGGCGCAGACCTCGGCCGTCAGTTCGGGACGGTTCAGCGTATAGAAATGCAGCCGGTCCACACCGCCCGCGATCAGGTCGCGGCACAGCGTGATACAGGTCTCGGCGGCCAGACGACGCTCGGCCTCGGGGCCCTCGGCGGCGGCGGCCGAGAACGCATGCTCGGCCCAGTCCGGAACGCTGGTACCGCAGGCGGCGGCAAAACGCTTGGTGCCTGCCCAGCCCTGAATCGGCAGGATGCCGGGGATGATCGGCACGTCGATCCCCGCAGCCGCGCATTTGTCGCGAAAGCGGAAATAGGTCTCGGCGTCAAAGAAGAACTGTGTCATCGCGCTGGTCGCGCCGGCGTCGATCTTGCGCTTCAGCCATGCGACATCGGCATCTGTATCGGGGCTTTCGGGATGCGGCTCGGGATAGGCGCCGACGCGGATCTGCATGTCGCCGCGCTTGGCAATCGCCTCGATCAGTTCGACCGAACTGGCAAAGCCGTCCGGATAGGGGGTGAATTTGTCCTGCCCTTTCGGCGCATCGCCGCGCAGGGCGACGATTTCGCGAATGCCCGCATCGGCATAGCTTTGCACGATCTCCATGGTTTCGTCGCGGGTCGCCTCGACACAGGTCAGATGCGCGGCGACGTGCAGCCCGTAATGCTTGGCGATGGTGGTGACGGCCTCATGGGTCAGCTGGCGCGTGGTGCCGCCCGCCCCATAGGTGACCGAGACGAAATCCGGGTTCAGCGGGGCCAGCGCACGAGCCGTTTCCCACAGCCGGAACGAGGCATCCAGCGTCTTGGGCGGGAAAAACTCGAAGCTGATTTTCGGCGTTGCGGCGGACATGACGATTCCTTTCATTTGCGGCCTTGTCTCACATTGGTCGGCGTGAGACAAATTCATAATCTTCAAGATGAAGTTGAGCGGCTTTCATATGCATCTGGAATTACGGCATCTGCGGACGGTTCATGCGGTCCATGAACAGGGCGGGCTGGCCCGCGCGGCGGATGTTCTGAATATCACACAATCGGCCCTGTCGCATCAGATCAAGGCGCTGGAGGAACAGGCGGGCGTCGAGTTGTTCGTCCGCCGGGCCAAGCCGATGCGCCTGTCGCCTGCGGGGATGCGACTGCTGCGGCTGGCCGAACAGGTTCTGCCGATGGTCGCCGCCACCGAGGCCGAATTCAAGGGGGTCGAGGCGGGTCGGATCGGGCGGCTGCATATCGCGATGGAATGCCATGCCTGTTTCGACTGGCTGCTGCCGGTGCTGGACATCTTCCGCCGCGCCTGGCCCGAGGTGGACGTGGATATCCGCCAGCGTCTGGCCTTCGGCGCCTTGCCCGCGCTGGCCCGGCAAGAGGTGGATCTGGTGATTTCCTCGGATCCCGAAGACATGCCGGGCATCCATTACCAGCCCCTGTTCGACTATGCCCCCACGCTGGTCGCCGCGGCCGGGCACCCGCTGGTGCAGAAAGGCTATGCCGAGCCGCAGGATCTGGCCGGGGAAACCCTGATCACCTATCCGATGGACCGCGCGCGGCTGGATGTGTTCAGCCAGTTCCTGACCCCGGCCGGGGTCGAGCCCGCGCAGCAGCGTCAGGTGGAACTGACGGCGGTGTCGCTGATGCTGGTCGCCTCAGGGCGCGGCGTGGCGGTAATGCCCGACTGGGTTCTGCGCCGCGAGGCCGCCAATCCCGAACTGGCCATGCTGCCTTTGGGCCGGGGTGGCATCCTGCGTCGCCTTTATGCCGCGATTCGCGAAGAGGATCTCAGCCAGCCCTATATTGCGCATGTCCTGCGGCTGGCGCGGACCGAACCCCTGCGGATGCTGCGGGGCGCGGCGGGATAAACTTGTCGCGCCGCTGCGGCCTTTCCCACGCGCATGCTTCACATTTCGCGCGTCTCGCCCTATGACGCAGCCAACCCCATATCCCGGAGCATCTGATGGCAAGCGCCAATCTGAACATCATGATCAAGGCCGCGCGCAAGGCCGGTCGCAGTCTCGTCAAGGATTTTCGCGAGGTCGAGAACCTGCAGGTCAGCGTCAAGGGCGCGGGCGACTTTGTCAGCAAGGCCGATCGCGAGGCCGAGCGGATCATCAAGGATGAGCTGCGCGGCGCGCGCCCGAATTACGGCTGGCTGGGTGAGGAAACCGGCGAGGATGCGGGCGAAGACCCGACCCGCCGCTGGATCGTCGATCCGCTGGACGGGACGACCAATTTTCTGCACGGCCTGCCGCATTGGGCGGTCAGCATCGCGCTGGAGCATAAGGGAGAGATCGTCGCATCGGTCATTTTCGACGCCGCCAAGGACGAGCTTTTCGTGGCGGAAAAGGGCGGCGGCGCCTTCATGAACGATCAGCGGCTGCGGGTCTCGGGCCGTCGTCAGCTGATCGATTCGATCTTTGCCACGGGCATTCCTTTTGCCGGGCGCGGTCCGCTGCCTGCCGCCCTGCAGGATCTGGCGCGGCTGATGCCGCTGACCGCGGGTGTGCGCAGGCTTGGCGCGGCCTCTCTGGATCTGGCCTATGTCGCGGCCGGTCGTTTTGACGGCTATTGGGAACGTGGCAATCAGCCCTGGGATGTCGCCGCAGGGATCCTGATGGTGCGCGAGGCGGGCGGCTTTGTCGAAGGCATCCGCGACGGTGACGATCCGTTGGAATCGGGCCGCATGATCGCGGCCAACCCGCAGCTTTTCGAAGCCTTCGCCAAGGTCGTGCGCAGCCGCGACTAGGCAATTCCGACTGTCTGGAAAAAGTTTTCGCTCAACCTTCTGCCGATGCCTTGACCTTGCCCCTGCATGGGCGCATGCGCGGGGCAAGCAGGAGGTGCGATGATGTCGGACGACAGCCAGGATCAGACAGCCTATCCCGCGGCCACCGCTGCGGCTGCGGTGCCGCCGGTGCCGCCACGGGCGACCTCGGTCGGGGTGGACCGGACCGGGCTTGCGATCCTGCTGATTTGTCTGGTCAGCTTCATCTTTGCGGTCCAGGACGGCTTTTCGCGCTTTCTGGGCGACGGCTATCCGCCGGTGCTGATCGTCATGATCCGCTATTGGGTCTTTGCGGTTTTCGTGATTGCGCTGGTGTCGCGGCAAAGGGGCGGGCTGCGGCGCGCCATCAAGACCCGCCGCCCGTTCACGCAGATCGCGCGCGGGGCGATTCTGGTGTCCGAAACGCTGGTCATTCTTGAGGGCTTCGTGCGTCTGGGCCTGATCGAGACCCATGCCGTCTTTGCCGTCTATCCGCTGCTGGTCGCCGCGCTGTCGGGACCGATTCTGGGCGAAAAGGTCGGCTGGCGGCGCTGGACCGCCATCTGCATCGGCTTCGTCGGCATTCTGGTCATCCTGCAACCGGGCAGCGGCGTGATGCGCAGCGAGGCCCTGCTGCCCTTCATCGCGGCATTGCTGTTCGCGCTTTACGGCCTGCTGACGCGGCATGTCTCGCGCGATGATCCGGCGGTGGTCAGCTTCTTCTGGACCGGGATCTCGGGCGCGGTCTGCATCACGGTGGTCGGCATCTGGCAGTGGGAATGGCTGGCGCCCGTGGACTGGCTGTGGATGGCCGGGCTGTGCAGCATGGCGATTCTGTCCCATTATCTGCTGATCCGCGCCTATGAAATGGCCGAGGCCGCCGCGCTGCAGCCCTTTGCCTATACGCAGCTTGTCTGGGTCAGCGTGATCGGCGTTCTGGTATTCAATGAGGTCCTGCGCCCGAATGTCGTGACCGGCGGGGCGATCGTGGTCGCGGCGGGTCTGTTCACGCTGTGGCGGGCACGCGTCCGGGCTGCGTGATCTAATTCTGCTGCAGGAATGTGTTGGGCGCGGCGATGGAACCGGCGACCCAGTTTTCGGGCAGGCGAGGCCCGATAAAGGGCTTCGCGACGGGTCTTTTCGACAGCGCCAGCGTCAGCCGGACGGGCGGCGGCGGGATCAGCCCGCCCCCGCTAAGGTCAAAGCTGGGAACGATCGGCGCGGGCTTGCCGCTGATGCGCGCGCGATAGATCGGCATCGCCTCGGTCACGCGCATGACATAGTTGCGGGTTTCGTCAAAGGGGATCAACTCGACCCAATCGACCGGATCGGCCTCGCGGCGCAGATCCCCGAAATCGCCCAGCCAGCGGGCAGGGCGGCCCGGCCCGGCATTATAGCCCGAGGCGATCAGCGCCGTGGATGAGCCAAAGCGATCCTTCAGCCCCTGAAGATAAGCTGCCCCAAGCTGCGCGTTATAGGCAGGATCGGTTGTCAGCCGGGCGGGCTGATAGGGCAGGCGCAGCTTGCGCGCCATTTCCTCGGCCGTTCCGGGCATCAGCTGCATCAACCCGCGCGCGCCGACATGGCTGCGGACGGTGTGGTTGAATTCGGATTCCTGTCGCGCGATGGACAGGACCAGTTCCGGTGGCAGACCCAGATCCGCCGATTCCAGTCCGGTCAGGGGGAAATGCGCCGCCGGATAGATCACGCCCTGATCGGCGGCGCGTTTCGACAGGCGCAGGCCGTGCCAGGGGGCGCCGGCCTCGATCATCAGCCGCGCCATGCGGCCGATATCTTCGGGATCGGCGGTTTCTGACAGATGCAGGAAAAACCGCTGCGCCTCATCCGGGCGACCGGTGGCCAGAAGCCACAGCCCGGCTTCGAAGGCGGTGCTTTGCGACAGATCCGACCCGCGCCAGTCGGGCAGCGTCTGGACCGCGCGACCGGCCACGGCATATTCGGCGGGCATCTGCGCGCCGATCTTTTCGGCGGCCAGTTGTCCGTAATAAACGCCGGGCATCGCTGCCGCGCGGGCATAGGCCTCGGCTGCCGCCCTGTCATTGCCCAGATCCTCATGCGCGCGCGCCTGCCAATAGAGGGCGCGGGCGGTGCTGATGGCGCTGCCGACCACGGTTTCAAGATGCAGGAAATGCGCGATCGCGCGATCCGGTGCCTGCTGATGCAATGCGGCAAAGCCCGCCAGCCATTCCAGATCCGGATAATGCTTGTTGTCCGGTGTCAGGTAATGGGGGGCCGCCAGTTTTTCGGCCCGCGCCCAGTCGCCATTGCGCATGGCAAGCCGCGCATAATCCACGCGCATCTGTGCCCAGGCATCGGGGTTGCGCAGCGCCTTGGCGCTGGTCGAGGAGTCGAGCATCAGCGCCTGCGCGCCCTCGTGCTGCTTGGCACGGACGCGCCACAGGAAGCGGTCCAGCGTCAGGCCGGGATCGGCGCGCTGCGCCTCGGGCAGGGCCAGGATCAGGTCATCGACGCCGGGCCGACCAGCTTGCAAGGCGATACGCGCGGCCAGCAGCGGCCGGTCACCCTCGGGCAGTTTCGGCAGCAGGCGTTGCGCCTGTGCCCATTCCTGCCGGTCCAGCATGGCTGTCGCACGCGCGCTCAGCAGCGGCGTCAGTTCCTGCGGATAGGCCTCTAGGAATTGCGCCTCTTCCGGGCCGTCCAGCGGCTGGTTCAGCCAAAAGCGCCTGCGTTCCCTGCGCGCCTCTTCGGCGGTCAGGGTCGCCAGATAGGCGTTCTCGGCCTGCAGGGTTTCGGGCAGGCGATCCTCGAACCAATCGCGCAGATCCTGCACCGGCAGATCGGGGCGCAGGCGTGCATCGCCGCGTTCCTGCAGCAAGGCAAGGCCGGGCCAGTCGCCATTGGCGCGGATGAAGGCCAGATAATCGTCGAAATCGCCATAGCCTGCGCGCAGGGCCTGCCAGCCGATCAGCGCCTCGGCCATCGGCCCGGAACGGGCGGCGGCGGCGCGGGCGGTGGTCCAGTCGCGGGCATCGGCGGCAGAGAGGGCAAGCGCCATCGCGCCCGCATCCTCGGCCCGGGCAAGGGGCGCGAAGGGCAGCGTGGCCAGCATTCCGGCGGCAAACATGTTACGCAGAAGTCGCATCGACCCCATGTGTCTATGGCATTTCGGCAAGACGCAATTCACAACCTTGGCAAAATTCGCCCCGGGCGCTAGTTAGGCGCGAATTTATCGTCAACCTCAAGGAGCGTGTCATGTTCAAAGGGTCTATTCCCGCCCTCGTCACGCCGTTCACCCCGGACGGCGAGCTGGATCTGGGCACGCTCAAGAAACTGGTTGAATGGCATGTCGAACAGGGCAGCCACGGTCTGGCGCCGGTGGGGACCACCGGGGAAAGCCCGACGCTGAGCCATGATGAGCATCGCCAGGTGATCGAAGAGGTGATCCGCGCCGTCGATGGGCGCATTCCGGTCATCGCCGGGGCGGGATCGAATTCCACGCGCGAGGCCACGGGTCTGGTGCAATTCGCGCAAGAGGCCGGGGCGCAGGGCGCGCTGGTCGTGACGCCCTATTACAACAAGCCAACGCAAGATGGTCTGATCGCGCATTACACGGCCCTGCACGATGCCAGCGACCTGCCGATCATCATCTATAACATTCCGCCGCGTTCGGTGATCGACATGACGCCCGAGACCATGGGGCAACTGGCCGAATTGCCGCGGATCGCCGGTGTGAAGGACGCCACCGGCAAGCTGGAGCGCGTCAGCCTGCAGCGCATGAGTTGTGGCAAGGAGTTCATCCAGCTGTCGGGCGAGGATGCGACCGCGCTGGCCTTTAACGCCCATGGCGGTGTGGGCTGCATCTCGGTCACCGCGAATGTCGCGCCGAAGCTATGCGCCGAGTTCCAGAATGCCACGCTGGCGGGCGATTTCGCCAAGGCGCTGGATTATCAGGACAGGCTGATGCCGCTGCATCATGCGATCTTTATCGAGCCGGGTCTGGTGGGGGTGAAATATGCCATGTCGCGGCTGGGCCTGTGCGAGGCGCGGGTACGCCTGCCGCTGACGCCCCTGGCCGAGGCGACCTGCCGCAGGATCGATGCGGCGCTGGAGCATGCGGGGCTGCTGTAGCGCCCGCCTTGCCGATGGCGCTGCGGTGGCGGGGTCGGGATCTGGATATTTTTGCACAAAAGATGGGCTGTTCCGGGTCGTGATCCGGGGCGGCTTTTCGGCAGATCGCGTAAAATTGTCGCGAATTTTCAGCGCCTCTCTGCAAGAATCCGCCGGGCGGACTTTTCAACGGGGGTTTTGCGGCCCATATTGGAGGGTGAGGAGAACGTGACCATGCCTTTGCCGCATTTTCTGCTGATCTTGTTGACTGTCGTTCTGGCCGCAGCGCTGACGCTGTGGGTGACGGTCTCGGCGGGGATTCCGATGGTCGCGGTTCTGCTGCTGGCGTTGAGCGCGGCGGCGCTGCTGCATTTCGGGCATCGCGACCGGCATGATCAGGACGGCTGATCGCGGTCAGCTTTCCAGTTCGGCATCCCAGTAAAGGAAGTCCATCCAGCTGTCATGCAGGTGGTTCGGCGGGAAGCGTCGGCCGACCGCGTGCATTTCCTCGGACGAGGGGCGGCGCGGGGTACGGCGCAGATGCATGCCGCAATGGCGCAGGCTGCGATTGGCCTTGCGCAGGTTGCAGGGGCTGCAGGCAGCGACGACGTTTTCCCAGCTGGTGACGCCGCCGCGCGACCGGGGGACCACGTGATCGAAGGTCAGGTCGCCCTTGGCGCCGCAATACTGGCAGCAGAATTCATCCCGCAGGAAAAGATTAAAGCGCGTGAAGGCCACGCGCTTTTGGGGTTTCACATAATCTTTCAGGACGACGACCGAGGGGATCCGGAAGCTTTGCCTTTGACTTCGGACCACGTCGTCATATTCGGCAATGATCGTGACGCGGTCCAGAAACACCGCCTTGATCGCCTCTTGCCAGGGCCAGAGAGACAACGGGTAATAGCTGAGCGGACGGAAATCCGCGTTCAGGACCAGTGCGGGATTATGCCGCAGCGACGCAGGTTCGCGCACGAACTGGGTTCGAAATTCGGTCTGATGATGCTTGTCCAGCATGTCGCTTTCCCTGCCTGCCCCGTATGGGTGGTCCGGGGCGCCATCCAGATCATGACAATAACTATATATCGTGTCGGGAAACTGGCAAGCCCCGAACTGTGGAAAGGGTTAGCAAGTCATGGTGACATTGGCGTGACAGATTGCGGGTTCGCGATGCGCGTGCCATCCTTGCCCGATGGTGCAGGAAACTCCCCCGCTGGCGGGCGTGCTGGAAAGCGCGCTTTATGCCGATGATCTGGACGCGGCCCGGGCCTTTTGGCAAGGCCTGATGGGGCTGGAGGTCATCGTCGCCGTGCCGGGGCGCCACGTGTTTTTTCGCGTGACGGATCTGCCCTGGCCGCAGGTGCTGCTGGTCTTTCGTCCCGACGCGACCGAGACGCCGCCGCGCCCGGATGCGCGTTTGCCGGTGCCGCCGCATGGCGCGCGCGGGCCGGGGCATTTCTGCCTGGCGGTCGCGGCGGAGGATCTGGATGGCTGGCGCCGCTATCTTGAAGATCGCGGCGTCGCCATCGAGGCTGATTTCTGCTGGCCCGGCGGTGCGCGGTCGATTTATTTCCGCGACCCCGCAGGCAATTCCATCGAATTGGGCGAGCCCAGGATGTGGGCCTGAGCGGCCGGTTACTTGTCCAGCCGATCTTTCAGGAAGGACAGCGCCACGCCCAGCCCGTCGGGCGCGATGCCGTGGCCGGTGCCCTCCATCACATGCCCGTAGACGGTGAAACCCGCCTGTTGCAGCGCCTGCCCGGCGATGTTCATGTCCTGGAAGGGGACGACCTCGTCCTGATCGCCGTGGATCAGCAGGACCGGCGGCTTGACCAGAGCCTCAGCCTCTATCAGTTCGGGTTGCAGCAGGCGGCCAGAGATGCCGACAATGCCCGCGACCTCTTGATCTCGACGCGGCAGCACCTGCAGCGCCATCATCGTGCCCTGTGAAAAACCGATCACGACCATGCGGTCTGCGTTCAGCCTCTCATCCGCCAGCACCTTGTCCAGAAACTGGTTCAGCGCCGTCACGGATGCGGCCATGGATTCTGCGGCCTGCGCCTCGGATGAGCCATCCAGCCAGGGGATTGGAAACCACTGATAGCCCATCGGGTTGCCCTTGCAGCGTTCGGGCGCGTCCGGGGCGTAAAAGGCCGTGCCCGGCAGGTGCTGCGACAGCGGATCGGCCAGCCCCAGCAGATCGACGCCATCCGCGCCATAGCCATGCAGGAAGACGACCACCGCATCGGCGTTGTCCGGTCCTTTGCGGGCGTATTTCAACTGGCTCATGTAATTCC
The DNA here is from genome assembly GCF_028553785.1 of Paracoccus fistulariae. Taxonomy (NCBI): domain Bacteria; kingdom Pseudomonadati; phylum Pseudomonadota; class Alphaproteobacteria; order Rhodobacterales; family Paracoccaceae; genus Paracoccus; species Paracoccus fistulariae. The sequence goes on along the minus strand of NZ_CP067136.1, from coordinate 2,135,032 downwards.
CTCGCGTCCTTTTGCGTGTCGGTAATAGGCCCAGAGCCCCCGGGCGGCAACCGCGCGCCATGGTGCCCATGGTTGGGCCAGATCGCGCAGTGCGGCGGGGGTGGGGCGTTCGGGCAGCTCATACATCATCCGCGCCGCTTCCTGCAGCGCCAGATCGCCGGCCGCGATGATATCGGCGCGGCCAAGGGCGAATTTCAGATAGATCTCGGCGGTCCATATGCCGATGCCGGGCAGGGCGACCAGCGTGGCGATGGCCTGATCGTCGGGCATGTCGCGCAGGTCCAGCCAGTCGGGCTCGGCGCGCGCGATGCCCTGCAGATAGCGGATTTTCGGGCGTGACAGGCCCGCATTGCGCAGGTCATCGTCGCTGGCCGCCGCGATGGCCGGGGCGGTCAGCAGACCGGCCGCCTCCATCCGTTGCCAGATGGCGGCGGCGGCGGCGATGGAGATCTGCTGGCCGACGATGGCGCTGGCGATGGCTTCGAAACCTTCAGGGCGGCGGCGCAAGGGCAGGGGGCCAAGCTGTGGCAGGATCCGCGCCCAAACCTGGCAGATGCTGGCCAGATGGGCCGATCCCTCGGCCAGATCCTCGGCGGTGTCGATCACGCGTCCCCGATATCTTGCGGGGTCAGGGGCCAAGGTCGGCCTGTGCTTCCAGCTTCAGTCGCGTTTCCCAGGCCATCGAGATATGCTGCCGCAGGGCCTGATCGGCGGCACTGCCATCTCCCGCCGCAATCGCATCCACGATCCGCTTATGCTCGGCCAGCGCGGTTTCGCCGCGCCCTTCGGCGGCCAGCGAGGTCTTGGCCATCAGCGCCATGCTGCGATGAACCAGATCAAGCTGTTGCACCAGATAGCGGTTATGCGAGGCCAGATGGATCTGGTGGTGAAAACGCTTGTTGGCGCGGGCCAGCGCCTGCGGATCGTGCATCGCCTTCTGATCCTCGGACACCATCTGGGCCAGCACGCGCACCTCTTCGGGTGTGGCGTGGCGGGCGGCCAGACGCGCGGCCAGCCCCTCCAACTCGGCGCGGACGACGTAAAGCTCGGCCAGCTGGTTGTGATCCAGCGTGGCGACGATCAGGCTGCGGCCATCCCGCACCACCATCTGCTGCGTCTCCAGCCGCTGCAGCGCCTCTCGCACCGGGGTGCGGGATACACCAAGCGATTCGGCAAGCTCGGATTCGACCAGACGGTCGCCCGGGCGATAGGTGCCAGCCTCGATCGCGGCAAGGATCAGGGAATATGCGTCATCTTTCATGCGCGCCAGACTTGTCCGGGGCGTGCGCGATTGCAAGGGCGCTGTTTGATCTGTATCCGGGGGGCATGGACTTCACACATGTCGATGTCTGGATCTTTGATCTGGATAACACGCTTTACCCGCCGGAAATGGCGCTTTTCCCGCAGATCGAGGCGCGGATGACCGCCTATGTCATGCGGGTGCTGGATTGCGATCACGCCCGTGCCGATCAGCTGCGTGACGAATACTGGCGCAGCCATGGCACCACGCTGGCGGGCCTGATGGAGCGGCATGGCGTCGATCCAAGCGATTATCTCGCCGATGTCCATGATATCGACTTTGATGTGCTCAGCCCGGCGCCGGATCTGTGTGCGGCGATCCATGCCCTGCCGGGGCGCAAGCTGATCCACACCAATGCCGATTCGACCTATGCGCGCAAGGTGCTGGCGGCGCGGGGGCTGGACATGTTCACCCAGATCTTTGGCGTGGAAGAGACCGGCTATCATCCCAAACCCAACCGCGCGGCCTTCGATGCGGTGATTGCGCAAAGCGGCATCGACCCGCGCCGCGCCGCGTTTTTCGAGGATGATCCCCGCAATCTGGCCGTGCCGCATGAACTGGGCATGCGCACGGTGCTGGTCGGTCCACGACGTGGCCCGGATGTCGTGTCCGATGATGCGGCGGGCCAGAAACTGCCCGCCCATATCGATCGCCACACCCGCGATCTGACCGCCTTTCTGCAATCGCTGACCGCGTCGCGGGTCTGATGGCCTGCGACCTTGCGTGCTCTGGCCTTGGCCGTGCGTTCGGGGCATGATCGGCGCGATGCAATCAGGATGGCCGCGATGACGGATAGCAGCTTTGAACAGGTCGATGTTCTGATCTCGGGCGGGGGGATTGCCGGGCTGATCGCCGCGGCGGCCTTCGGTGCCGAGGGGCATAGCGTGCTCTGCGTCGATCCCGCGCCCCCGGTGACCGAGGAAGGCGCCGAGGGCGCCGATCTGCGCAGCACCGCCTTTCTGACGCCCTCGGTCTCGCTGCTGGGCCAGATCGGATTGTGGGAGCGTCTGTCGCCCCATGCCACGCCCTTGCAGGTCATGCGGATCGTGGATGCGGGCGGGGCGCAGCCCGCCGCACGCCTGATCCGCGATTTCGACGCGGCAGAGATCGGCGATCAGCCCTTTGGCTGGAACCTGCCCAACTGGCTGCTGCGGCGAGAGATCTCGTCCCGGCTGACGCAATTGCAGACGGTGCGCTTTCAGCCCGGTCTGGCCACCGCGCAGGTGGTCGCGCGGGATGAGGCCGCCCTGGTCACGCTGTCGGATGGGCGGCAGGTCCGGGCGCGGCTGTTGATCGGTGCGGATGGGCGCAATTCGCCGGTGCGGCAGGCGCTGGGGATCGGGGTGCGCACCTTCCGCTATGGCCAGAAGGCGCTGGCCTTTGCCGTCACCCATGATCTGCCGCATGAGAATGTCTCGACCGAGATCCACCGCTCGGGCGGGCCGTTCACGCTGGTGCCGCTGCCTGATCGCGACGGGCGGCCCGGTTCGGCCGTGGTCTGGATGGAAAGCGGCCCCGAGGTCGCCCGGCTGGCCGCCCTGCCGCCCGAGGAATTCGAGGCTGCCCTGAACGAGCGCTCGGCAGGAATTCTGGGCCATCTGACACCCGCGACGCGGCTGAGCCAATGGCCGATCATCAGCCAGATCGCCGACAGTTTCATCGGCCCGCGCACCGCTCTGATCGCCGAGGCCGCCCATGTCCTGCCACCCATTGGCGCGCAGGGTCTGAACATGAGCCTGGCCGATCTGGCCGCGCTGATCGAGCTGAATCGCAATGATCCCGGCAATGCGGCGGCGCTGGCCGACTATAACCGCAAGCGCCGCCCCGACGCCTATGCCCGCCTGCTGGGCATCGATGCGCTGAACCGTGCCAGCCAGGCCTCCTTGCGACCCTTGCGCGATCTGCGGGCGGCGGCGCTGGGCGGGCTGTATGGCGTGGCGCCGGTGCGACGGCTGATGATGCGGGCAGGTCTGGGGCTGCGCTGACGCCTTTGGCGGCCGCAGTACTATTGCTTTGGGCTTAATGTCGAAACAGTCTCGCTTCGCGTTGAGCGTCTGCCCGGGTGGGCGCGGAACGCGCCCGCCGTGGGGCGGGCGGACGCGTGCCTGCCGCTGGCGCGACAGGCAGGCTGAGCGGATATGTATCAACCTGAACCCGAAACGCTCTATTGCTTTGGGCGCGCGTGGGAATGCGCCTATATCGGTGTCATGCTGAGGATCGAACATGGCCTGCCCCCGTCGATGCGGCAGGCGGCGGCGGAACTGTATTGGGAGGCATTTGGCGCCAAGCTGGGCAAGCTGCTTGGCCCGGCGCCGCGCGGCGTGGCCTTCTTTGCCCAGACGGTGCACCCGCCTTCGGTCCTTGCGGCGTTGGACGGGGATGACCTGCTTGGCATCGCGGCCTTCCAGACTGACGGGACGGGCTTTTCGCAGGCCGGGATCGCGGATCTGTTCCGGCACTATGGGATTGGCGCGTTGTGGCGGCTGGTTCCGCTGGCCATGCTGGAACGATCAGCGCCCGGCGACAGCTTGCAGATGGATGGCATTTGCGTTCGTGCCGATGCGCGCGGCAAAGGCGTGGGGGCGGCATTGTTTCAGGCGCTTTTCGCCCATGCCCGTGCGCAGGGCTATGCCCATATCACGCTGGATGTGATTGACAGCAATCCGCGTGCCCGCGCCCTGTACGAGCGGCTGGGCTTTGTGGCCAGGGGCACCGAAAGCACGTCCTTTCTGCAACCGCTGCTTGGCTTTTCCGCAGCCACCCGGATGCGGCTGACGCTGTAATCGGTCCGCGTGATGGCAAGGCTGTGGGCGCGGGGTCTGCGGTCCACGGCCTTGCCGATACAAGGCTTTCAGCCCTATTTAGCCGACAGCACGGGGCTCAGAACCGCCAGGAGGCGCGCAGCCCGGCGCTCCAGGCGTCGGCATCGATGCCAGAGCCGCCGATATCGTTGAAGTTATGCTCCAACAGTTCCAGGCTGACATTGGCCCGGTCGCTGACGGCATAGGCCGCGCCGATGCCGTAGAAGCCGCCCCAATCGTCACCAAGGCCATCGACATCCACATTGGCCGTACCGGCGGCCAGATAGACCAGGGCCGGCCCAAGATCATAGCCCAGCGTGGCCTTCAGGCGCATCACGCGGTCGACAGAGATCGCCCCGGGAACCAGATCGAGATTGGTCCAGTCATGCTCGAATTCGCCGCCGACAACCCAATCCCCGGCATCCATCCGGTATCCGGCATGGATGCCGTAAGCGGTGTCATTCTCCTTGATGCCGGGAACGCTTGTATCCACCTCCAGATTGCCAATCCCGATACCGGCATAGAACCCTGACCAGTCTTCGGCCAATACCGACGTCGCCGACAGCGCCAGTGCAGCCGCGCCGATTGCAAAATGCTTTCTCATTCCAACCTCCATTCAAATGTCGATCCGAGTGGGCGTCACCTCTGCGCGCCCATCAGACTCTACGGGCCGCCACCGCCGAAAGTTGCAAAGCGCTGTCTGGTGATGTGTTGGGGATCATGTCAGCCACGTCACAAAGCGCCGGCGCTTGCCTTTCGTGATGGCGTCCCTATTTTACCGGGCAGAGGACGACCTCCCCATCATGGGTCACGCAGCCGGGACGACCCGGCAAAGCCAAGAAGGTCTGTCATGCCCTGGATCACCCTTATCGCCGCCGGTCTGCTGGAAATCGTCTGGGCGACCGCCATGAAGCAATCGCAGGGGTTTACCCGGATCCTGCCGACCGGGATCATGCTGGTCGGCATGGTGGCCTCTTTCTGGCTGCTGGCCATCGCGATGCGCAGCCTGCCGCTGGGCACGTCCTATATGGTCTGGACCGGGATCGGCGCGGTCGGCGCCTTTATCGTCGGCGTGGTGCTGTTTGGTGAGCCGGTGACGATGGGGCGGCTGGTCGCGGCGGGGCTGATTCTGGCCGGGATTGTGGCGATGAAGCTGGCCTCGTGACCGGATTCCGGGTGCTTCTGACCGAAAACCACCCCTCTGCGGCATGAAAACATCTTGAAACCGGCGCCGACAGCAATTTCCTTCCCTTCCTAAGGATGGTAAACCGCGCCCAGCCAAAGGAGTCGAGCCAATGCCTGCATATCGTTCACGCACCACCACCCACGGCCGCAACATGGCGGGCGCACGCGGATTGTGGCGGGCGACCGGTGTGAAGGACAGCGATTTCGGCAAGCCGATCATTGCCATCGTGAACAGCTTCACCCAATTCGTGCCGGGCCATGTCCATCTGAAGGATCTGGGCCAGCTGGTCGCGCGCGAGGTCGAAGCAGCGGGCGGGATCGCCAAGGAGTTCAACACCATCGCCGTGGATGACGGCATTGCGATGGGCCATGACGGCATGCTGTATTCGCTGCCCTCGCGTGAGGTGATCGCGGATTCGGTGGAATATATGGTCAACGCCCATTGCGCCGATGCGATGGTCTGCATCAGCAATTGCGACAAGATCACCCCCGGCATGCTGATGGCGGCGCTGCGTCTGAATATTCCGGTCGTTTTCGTCTCGGGCGGACCGATGGAGGCCGGCAAGGTCGTGCTGGAAGATGGCAAGGTCAAGGCGCTGGATCTGGTCGATGCCATGGTCGCGGCGGCCGATGACAATGTCTCGGACGCCGATGTGCAGGCGATCGAGCGTTCGGCCTGTCCGACCTGCGGGTCCTGTTCGGGCATGTTCACGGCCAATTCGATGAACTGCCTGACCGAGGCGCTTGGTCTGTCGCTGCCCGGCAATGGCTCGACCCTCGCGACCCATGCGGACCGCAAGCGGCTGTTCGTCGAGGCGGGGCATCTGGTCGTCGATCTGGCGCGTCGCTATTACGAAGGCGACGATGCCAGCGTCCTGCCGCGTTCTATCGCCAGTTTCGAGGCGTTCAAGAACGCGATGACGCTGGATATCGCCATGGGCGGTTCGACCAACACCGTGCTGCACCTGCTGGCTGCGGCCTATGAGGGGCAGGTAGATTTCACCATGTCCGATATCGACAAGCTGTCGCGCAAGGTGCCGGTGCTGTGCAAGGTCGCCCCGGCCAAAAGCGATGTCCATATGGAGGATGTCCACCGCGCAGGTGGGATCATGGCGATTCTGGGTGAACTGGACCGCGCCGGTCTGCTGGATACCAGCGTCGGCAACGTCCATTCCGGCACGCTGGCCGAGGCGCTGGACCGCTGGGACGTGATGCGCACCGATGCGGCCTCGGTCCATGATTTCTACCGCGCGGCGCCGGGTGGCGTGCCGACGCAGACCGCATTCTCGCAGGATCGCCGCTATGACGATGTCGATACGGACCGCGCTGCGGGCGTGATCCGCGATGCCGAACATGCCTTTTCCAAGGATGGCGGTCTGGCCGTGCTTTACGGCAATCTGGCCGAGGATGGCTGTATCGTCAAAACCGCAGGCGTCGATGAATCGATCCTGAAATTCGAGGGCCCGGCGCATATCTTTGAAAGCCAGGATGACGCGGTGTCGGGCATCCTGACCGGCAAGGTCAAGGCGGGCGAGGTCGTGCTGATCCGCTACGAGGGACCGCGCGGCGGGCCGGGGATGCAGGAAATGCTGTATCCGACCAGCTATCTGAAATCGAAAGGTCTGGGCAAGGATTGCGCGCTGGTGACGGATGGTCGTTTCTCGGGCGGTTCATCGGGTCTGTCCATCGGCCATGTCTCGCCCGAGGCGGCCGAGGGCGGCACCATCGGACTGGTCGAGCAGGGCGATCTGATCCAGATCGACATTCCGAACCGGGTGATTCACCTGGCCGTGGATGATGCTGAACTGGCCGCCCGTCGTGAAACGCGCGATGCCGAAGGCTGGAAGCCCGTGAAGCCGCGTCAGCGCAAGATCACCACGGCGCTGCGGGCCTATGCCGCGCTGACCACCAGCGCGGCCAAGGGCGCGGTCCGGGTCGTGCCCGAGTGATCTGACCTAAGACGAGGGCGCATCGGCGCTGCGGCGACAGCCAAGCAGCTCCTGCGCCTCGTTTCCAAGGCTGGTGATGGCGGCGCTGGCCGCGCGTTCGGCCAGAATGCCCGGATCGGCGACAAGCTGATCGGCCATCTGCGACAGGTTGGTCAGCCGCGTATCAAGCTGCCCGGCCTTGTCGCGCAGCTTTGCCACGGTCTCTGGCGCGATCACGTCACGTTCCGAAATCGCCGCCAGATCCGCACGCAGCCCGGCGATTTCACTGGTCACCGAGGTGACGCCATTCTGCAAGGGCTGCAATTGCGTCAGGTTCACATGCAGATTGTCGCTGACGGCCCTGACCTCGCTGGCGATCCGCAGCCCCAGCCACAGACAGACCGCCAGCAGGATCAGCGTGGCGTTCAGCAAGGCCAGAACAAGGTTTTTCAACGTCTTTCCCAGGCTGCGTTCGCGCATTTCGCCCTCTCTTCAACTGAACTGTTTCGATCACATAAGGACAGGCCCGCGCCTGCATATCAACCCGTGCCGCCAATGCCTGCGCGTCAGGGCGTCGCAGATTGCGCCGATCGGCTAAAGCGTGCCCAGGGGACCGGGCAGGCGTTCTTCGGACAGCATCACATTGGCCTCGACCTGACCGACGCCCGGCAGCGTCATGATGCGACGGCGCAGGATACGCTCGAAATCGCTGATATCGCGGGCAATGATGCGCAGCCGGTAGTCGAACTGGCCAAGCACATGCTGCACCGTCTGAACTTCGGGGATGGCGGTCACGGCGCGTTCGAAATCCTCAAGGCTGGTCCGGCCCTTCGCGGCCAGCCGGATGCCAAGGAAGACGGTGACGCCAAAGCCAAGGGCGGCATTGTCGATCAGGATGCGCCTGCGACCCAATATGCCTGCCTCGGTCAGTTTGCGGATGCGGCGCCATGCCGCCGACTGACCGATCCCGACCATGCGGCCAATCTCGGCCGCGCTTTTCGTGGCATCTGCGGAGAGGATCCGCAGGATTTCCATATCCGTGCTGTCCAGCCCGGCGCTCACAACGCCATCTCCTGGCTGTCCTTGATCGTCGAGACCAGCATCAGCGCGTCGCTGTCCGAGACATGGGGCAGCGTCAGGATGCGGTCGCGATAGACCTGCTGCCAATGCGCCATATCGCGTGCGATCACCGACAGGCGCAGATCGACGCTGCCCAGAAAGGTCTGGATTTCCGTCACCTCGGGCACTTTGCGCGCGGCGGCGATGAATTCGTCAAAGGCCCGCGGTTCGGTCTTGTCCAGGGTAAAGCGCAGGCTGACCTGCACCTCCCAGCCAAGGGCGCGCCAGTCGATCTGGTTCTGGATGGCGGTGATCACGCCGCTGTCGCGCAGTTTCTCCAACCGCCGCCACAGGCTTGCAGGCGTGACGCCCGCGCGCTCTGCCAGTTCCGCATTGGGCGCGTCGGGATCCGCAAGAAGATGGCGCAATATGCGCCGGTCGGTCGTATCAGGCATGGAATTTTCGCATAACTTACCAAATGAGCATGATTACCTCACAACTATCGCAGATTATGCGAAAATTGAACATCCCTGACAGGGCCTGCGCGTTAGAAAGGCGCAACGCAATGGAAAGGATTTCAAGATGCGCGTTTATTACGACCGCGATTGTGACGTGAACCTGATCAAGGACAAGAAGGTCGCGATTCTGGGCTATGGCAGCCAGGGCCATGCCCATGCGCTGAACCTGCGCGATTCGGGTGCCAAGAACGTCGTCGTGGCGCTGCGCGAAGGCTCGCCCTCGAAAGCCAAGGCCGAAGGCGAAGGCCTGCAGGTGATGGAGATCGCCGAGGCCGCCAAATGGGCCGACCTGATCATGTTCACCATGCCCGACGAACTGCAGGCCGACACCTACAAGAAATACGTCCATGACAACCTGCGTGAAGGCGCGGCAATTGCCTTTGCCCACGGTCTGAACGTGCATTTCGGCCTGATCGAGCCGAAGCCGGGCGTCGATGTCATCATGATGGCGCCCAAGGGTCCGGGCCACACCGTGCGCGGCGAATATGTCAAAGGCGGCGGCGTGCCCTGCCTGGTCGCGGTGCATCAGGATGCCAGCGGCAAGGCGCTGGACCTGGGCCTGTCCTATTGCTCGGCCATTGGCGGCGGTCGTTCGGGCATCATCGAGACCGATTTCCGTGAGGAATGCGAAACCGACCTCTTCGGCGAGCAGGCCGTGCTGTGCGGCGGTCTGGTCGAGCTGATCCGCGCCGGTTTCGAAACCCTGGTCGAGGCGGGTTATGAGCCCGAAATGGCCTATTTCGAATGTCTGCACGAGGTGAAGCTGATCGTCGATCTGATCTATGAAGGCGGCATCGCCAACATGAACTATTCGATCAGTAACACGGCTGAATATGGCGAATATGTCAGCGGCCCGCGCGTCCTGCCCTATGATGAGACGAAGAAGCGCATGAAAGAGGTCCTGACCGACATTCAGAACGGCAAGTTCGTGCGTGACTTCATGCAGGAAAACGCCGTCGGCCAGCCCTTCTTCAAGGCCACCCGCCGCATCAATGACGAGCACCAGATCGAACAGGTCGGCGCCAAGCTGCGCGAGATGATGCCCTGGATCTCCAAGGGCAAGATGGTCGACAAGGCGCGGAACTGATTTTCGCGACAGGTTGAACTGCCAAGGCCCGGGATTCCCCGGGCCTTCTCTTTGGAGATCAAATGTCGTGGCAGATGGATGGGTTAGCGGACAAAGCGCCATTTCGCTGCATTTGCGCCAACGTTCCTTACGGATTAAGAATTCAGCTTTAACCCAACAGTTCTTGAATCGCATCCAATTCTATGAGAATGCATTCTAGGTTCCTATGGATCAATTTGAATTTATCAGGCGACATTTGAATCGTTTGCAGGGCGATGTGACGGCTCTGGTGCCTCTTGATGAACTTACAGACTAGTTGTCCCTCCTCAATAACCCATAGCCCATGAGCAAACTGGCCTCTCAGTTCCGAAGCTGTGTCTAATTTTAAAAATGTATCGTTGAGTGTGTCGACCCTGAAGCGTTCATCGCCTTCTAGCTTCTCACGGAGCAATTTCTTGCGTTGATCGAACGTGCCACGAGCTGCATTGACGGTTTCACATCTCCCAACGCAGTCTAGGACCGATATCGTACGGAACATCTCGTACTCGATAGTGGTTAGCAGGCTGACCGTCTTACCAATACTTGAATACTGGCCCTCATTAAGTCGCCTGAGCGACTTTATTTCTGACTTCATAAACTTTGTTCTCTATGTTGCGGGCTACGTCTACTCGCGATGGCTGGTAGCAATAAGTGCATACTCGAGCAAACAGCAGCACCAATGAATTTGACCTCAAACCGGACATTTTCATCTCACAACAACCCGACGCCAGCAAACTGCCGGTAAGATAAGGCCCGGCGCTTTCGGGCCGGGCCTTGTCGTCATTCCTGCGCGTCCAGCTTGTCCTGCGTGCGCAGTTCGAAATCGCTGGCGTCGTGGCGCTCCCATAGTTGTTCGGACGGCTCGCCAGAGGTCCGGTTCACCATCATGCCACGCTGCACGGCGGGGCGGGCGGCGATTTCGTCGTTCCAGCGGACAACGTTCTTGTAGCTTTTCCCGTCAAGGAAGGTCACCGCATCGCCATAAACGCCGCCGGTGGTCATGCGCCCGTACCAGGGGAAGATCGCCATATCCGCGATCGAATATTCCTCGCCCGCCATGAAGCGGTGATCGGCCAGGTGGCGGTCCAGCACGTCCATCTGACGCTTCACCTCCATCGCATAGCGGTTGATGGCATATTCGATCTTGACCGGCGCGTAGTGGAAGAAATGCCCGAAGCCGCCGCCCAGAAACGGAGCCGAGCCCATCTGCCAGAACAGCCAGTTCAGGGCCTCGGTTCGTGCGGCGGGATCCTTGGGCAGGAAGGCACCGAATTTCTCGGCCAGATACAGCAGGATCGATCCGGACTCAAAGACCCGCCGCGGCGGGGTGACCGAATGGTCCATCAGCGCAGGGATCTTGGAGTTCGGGTTCACCTCGACAAAGCCGCTGCCGAACTGGTCGCCATCGCCGATGCGGATCAGCCAGGCGTCATATTCCGCGCCGCGATGGCCTGCGGCCAGCAGCTCTTCCAGAAGGATTGCGACCTTCTGCCCGTTGGGCGTGGCCAGCGAATACAGCTGCAACGGATGCTTGCCGACGGGCAGATCCTTGTCATGGGTGGGGCCGGCAATCGGACGGTTGATGCTGGCAAATTCGCCGCCATTCGCGGCATCCCATGTCCAGACCTTCGGCGGAGTGTAATCGTCGCTCATCTTCTTCCCTGTCGGTTATCTCTTGCGCCCAAGGTGTGAGCGGGGCGGGCGGAAATCAAGCCTCATGGTGACTTGGCAAATGTTCCGTTTATGTTCTATATTGGCCGCATGCTGCCGAAACGCAATCCGGATGAGGTTCTGAAGGCCCGGGGCGCCGATACGCGCCCGGATGGCCGCTTTGAACCCTATCGGAGAGAGCGGGAAGATGACGGTTGGGACATCCCCGAAGAAGAGCGGCTTTTGCGCACCGATGTGGTGACCGAAACGCCGCGCAGCATCATCGCGCGCAATAGCTCGCCCGATGTGCCGTTCGACCGCTCGATCAATCCCTATCGGGGCTGCGAGCATGGCTGCATCTATTGTTTCGCGCGGCCCAGCCATTCCTATCTGGGCCTGTCGCCCGGGCTGGATTTCGAAACGAAGATCACGGCGAAACCGACCGCGCCCGCGCTGCTGGAACGCGAAATCGCGCGACCGTCTTACAAGGTGGCGCCGATCGCGTTGGGGACCAATACCGATCCCTACCAGCCTGTCGAGGCGCGGCTGGCGATCATGCCGGGCATCCTGCGCGTGCTGCGCGACTGGAATCACCCTGTGACCTTGGTGACGCGTGGCCGGACGGTGTTGCGCGATCTTGATCTCTGGGCCGAACTGGCGGCGAAGGATCAGGCAGCGGTGGGGGTCAGCGTCACGACGCTGGATGCCGATCTGGCCCGCGCGATGGAGCCGCGCGCGCCCACCCCTGCCGTGCGGCTGCGGATGATCCGCGATTTGTCGCGGGCGGGCGTGCCGGTCCGCGTCATGGTCGCGCCGGTCATTCCCGTGCTGACCGAGCCCGAGATCGAAGCGATCCTGACAGCCGCGCGCGAGGCCGGGGCGACCACTGCAAGCATGATCCCCATACGTCTGCCCTACGAGGTCGCGCCGCTGTTTCGCGACTGGTTGCAGCGCCACAGGCCGGGCATGGCGGCCCATATCATGAACCGGGTGCAGGCCATGCGCGGCGGGCGCGACAATGACCCGCGTTTCGGACATCGCTTCAGGGCGCAGGGCCATGAGGCGCAGCTGGCCCTGCAGCGCTTTCGCCTGGCACGCAAACGGCTTGGCTACCCGGAGGGCAGCGCCCCGCTGGATTGCAGCAAATTCGGCCCGCCGCCGAGGGCCGGAGATCAGTTGTCGCTGTTTTAGGGCGCTGCAAGGGGAGGGACAGCGGAAAAGAAGGCCGCAGTTTAGCAGGCTGCTGAAAAACTGCGCTGTGAGGCACGGTTTCGCTCGACGCGGATCTGTGTGGGGTCGGATTATGTGAAGGCGGTCCTGAGCGCTGCCTTCCAGCGTCAGTCCGCCAGCAGTTTCGGCAGCCTCGCCAGATTGCAGGCGGCCATCGTCAGCGTGAAGCGGGCGCGCACCCGCTCTATCCCGCGATACAGGGTCTGCGCCATCCCTCCGACTGTCTTGGCCCAGCCGAAAGGCTCTTCGATCTTCTTCCTGCACCGCTGCGATTTGGCGTAGCCGGGATGCCGGGTGGTTCTTCCGTCAACGGCGGAATGTCGGGTTTTTTGCGCGACATGCGGCGTCACCACCATCTGGCGTAGCTCGGCGACGACATCGGCGCTGTCATAGCCCCGATCCGCTGCCAAGGTCAGTCGCCGGGTCGATCCGGGTGAATGGCGGTGGAGCATGGCGATTGCGGCACGGCGTTCGGCATGACCATCGGCTTGTGAGCTGCCGCCGGTTTGGTGGACACGAAGATAAGATCGTGACCAATGAACTGGAGAGTGGATATGACGAGACGGAAGTTCAGCCTTGAGTTCAAGATCGAGTCCGTAAGGCTGGTGACCGAGCGGGGAGTGTCGGTGGCGCAGGCCGCCCGTGACCTTGATGTGGCGGAGAGCGTTTTGCGTCGCTGGATGCGGGAATTGATAGTTGCGCCTGCTGCGGCCTTTCCCGGGAACGGGCAGATGCGGGCCGATCTGGCCGAGATTGCAGCCTTGAAGAAAGAGGTCGCGCGTCTTCGTGCGGAGCGTGACATCCTGAAGAAAGCGGCCGCTTTTTTCGCGCGAGAGGCGGCATGAGGTTCGCCTTCATCGCCAAGCACCGCCACATCTGGCCGGTCAGCTGGCTGTGCGACGTGCTGGATGTGTCGCGGTCGGGCTTCCACACCTGGCTCAACCGCCCGGTCAGCGCCCGCGAGATCCATGATGCCAAGCTCGTCACGGCAATCGAGACGAGCTTCAAGGCCAGCGACCGGACCCACGGCGCCCGCCGCGTCTGGCGCGATGTCTTGGAGGAAGGGCTGGCCTGCGGGCTTCACCGGATCGAACCGCTAAAGCATCTCGCCTTTAACCTGCGCCATATCCTGCGGCCTTGAAGTAATTCCAGCACTCGGTTTGATCGAAGAGTTCGCAGACCCTGCCGATGGCCTCAAAGACTTGTGTGAAGCTGCGGGCACCGATGCGCCTGAGATGCGCCTTGAGCTTGGCGAATATGAGGGCGCGAACGCCATGCGTTCGAGAGAGCGCCCGATTGATTTCTATCGGGTTCAGATCAGGCGAATATGGCGGCAGATAGAGAAACCAGCAGCCCGCTTCGCGGATGGCCCGGGCGGCCTCGGCGTTGCGATGGGGGGCAAGGTTATCCAGAACGACCACGGTGCGGGGTGCCAGTTCCGGGACCAGAACCTGGCGGATATAGGTGGCGAAGGCGTCGCCGTCCATCGCCCCCTTGATGACCCAGGGCGCGATCAGTGTATCGGTTGTCAGGCCTGCGATGAAGGTCTGGGTGCCCCAGCTGCCGAATGGTGCATCCATGACCAGCCGTTGCCCGCGCAACGCCCGCCCTCGCAGGCGGGTGAGATTGGTCTTCACCGCGTTCGTCGGGAAAACGATCCACCGGATCGTTTTCTGATCCTCCTTACCATCAATGAAGACAATCTGTTCCGGATGCTCGCGCATCGCGGGCATGCGATGCAGGAACCAGTCCGAACGCAGGCGCTTCACACGCGCGCGACACCGCTCGGAGGCCACCAGCGATTTTTTTCGTAACGATAGCCCAGCTTGCGCAAAAATCGCCCGATCGAGGCCGAATGAGCGCAGACGCCGGTCGCATCCTCAAGCGCCCGACCCAGTTCGGGCAGGGTCATGTCCGCGTCCTGCCCAAGCAGCACCTCGAAGAAGCCGCGATGCGGCGCGAGCTTTCCGTGCCCCTTGGGGCGACCCTGCGGCGCGGCACGCGCTTCTCCGGTGGCGCGAACCAGCCGAGCCCATCGCGCACCGGTCGCGGGCGAAAGTTTCAGCCGCGCCGCAGCCGCCCGCCCGCTCAGGCCCTCCTCAATGTAGCGTTGAAACCGAACCCGAAGTGCCGACGGCAATGGTGCTGACATGATCCATATCCTCCCAAAGGAAGGGAATCATGAAACTGCAGAACGGGGAATCCCACGATTCATGTTTCGGGCACGCCGCTTTAATGCGGATCAATGCCTTGCGGGCGTGGCCCAGACGCCGTGGAAAGCCCAAGGACGACGGCGAACGGTCGGTCATTGCCGATAACATCCTCGACCGGGACTTCCGGGCCGAGCGACCGAACCAGAAGTGGCTGGCCGACTTCACCTATATCTGGACAGCGGAAGGTTGGCTCTACGTCGCGGTCGTGCTGGACCTGTTCTCCCGGCGCGTCGTCGGATGGTCCATGAAGGCCGAACGGGATGCCTCGCTGGTCATGGACGCGCTGATGATGGCCGTCTGGCGACGTGGCAAGGCTAACGCGCTGCTTCATCACCCGGACCAGGGATCGCAATACACAAGCGAACAGTTTCGACGGCTTCTGGCCGACAACGGGATCACCTGCTCGATGAGCCGGGCAGGCAACCTGTGGGACAACTCAGCAATGGAGAGCTTCTTCTCATCGCTGAAGACCGTACGGTCGGCACGCAAGGTCTACCGCACCCGAGACGAGGCACGCGCAGACGTCTTCGATTACATCGAGCGCTTCTACAACCCGCGCAGACGGCATTCAAAACTGGGCTACCTCAGCCCCATGGAGTTCGAGGCCCGCACTATGCTAGCTTAACCTGCTGTCCACCAAACCGGCAGAAGCTCAACCAAAGCAATTGAAACAAACAAACAGCCCCCTGTGAATCCCATTTCGATTCAGATCAAACGCAAACCGCTTTGGTGGCAGCGACGCCATAGGAAGCTCTCCGAGGCAATGTGGCGGGTGTCCAAGCGTCTGCCGTTTCTGATGTCGTGGCATGGCCTGCGCGCTACCCGCGTTCTCGTAGCGCGTCGACGATCAGCCTGAAGACGGGCAGGTTCTGGCGGCGGGTGGGGTAGTAGAGGAAATAGCCGTCGAAGAAGGGCGACCAGTCGTCCAGCACCAGTTGCAGCGCGCCCGACGCGACGTGCCCGTCAGCCAGGCTGTTCGGCACGAAACCGACACCCATTCCGCCAAGGATCGCGTCCATCATCGCATAATTGTTGCTGAAGGTCAGTTGTCCCTCGACGCGGACATTCAGCGCCTGACCGTCCTTCTCGAACTCCCAGGACGACAGGCCACCGCGCGAATAGCGCATGTTGATGCAATTGTGCTGCAACAGATCCTGGGGTTGCTGCGGCACCCCGTGCTGCGCGAAATAGGCGGGCGAGGCGACCGCCACCATGCGCCAGTCGGGGCCGATGCGGGCGGCGATCATGTCTTTCTCGACGCTTTCACCCAGACGGACGCCCGCGTCAAACCCATCCTCAACGATATTGCGAAAGCCGTTATCGATGCTGAACTCGACGCTGATATCGGGATGGTCCTGCAGCACCGGCTTCAGCTTCGGCCAGACCACGGTGTTCAGCGCGTGATCGGACAACGTCAGCCGGATCGAGCCCGAGGGCTTGTCGCGGAACTCCATCAGGGCGGCGATCTCATCCTCGATCTCGGTCATGCGGGGGGCGATGGTGGCCAGCAGACGCTCGCCTGCAGGGGTGGGCGCGACGCTGCGCGTGGTGCGGTTAAGCAGGCGGATGCCCATATTGCCTTCCAGCCGCTTGATCGTATGGCTCAGCGTCGATTGCACCACGCCGATGCGGGCTGCCGCCTTGGTAAAGCTGCGCTCTTCCGCGGTGATGCGGAACCACATCAGGTCATTGAAATCGGTCTTTGACATGGGGTCATGATTAATCGACCGGTTCGATAAGTCCATGCCTTTTGGCGTGGCTAATCAGGTCGCCGCCTTGTCGCTATCTTCCCGTCAACAGGATTTGAACCGGGGAATTCGACCATGACGGATGCAACTTTCATCGAAACGACATCCCGGCCCGACGCCGCCTGGGGCGCGGTCATGGCCATGGCGCTGTGCGTGGCGCTGCTGATCGCGTCGGAATTCATGCCGGTCAGCCTGCTGACGCCGATGGCCGAGGGGCTGAGCGCCACGGAAGGCCAGACGGGACAGGCGATTTCCATCAGCGGGCTGTTTGCGGTCGCGGCCAGCATGCTGATCACCACGGTCGCGGGGCGGCTGAACCGCAAGACCGTGCTGGTCGCGCTGACCGGACTGATGCTGGCCTCGCTGGTGATGGTCGCCGTGGCGCAAAGCTTTGCCATGCTGATGCTGGCCCGAGCGCTTCTGGGCATCTGCGTCGGCGGATTTTGGGCACTGGCCACCGCCGTCATCATGCGGCTGGTGCCCGCGTCCGAGGTGCCGCGCGGCCTGTCGCTGATGTATGGCGGACAGGCAATCGCGGCGGCCTTTGCGGCGCCGATGGGTAGCTATCTGGGCGATATCATCGGCTGGCGCGGCGTTTTCTGGGCGCTGGTGCCGCTGGTGGCGGGCAACCTTGTCTGGCATCTGGTCGCGCTGCCGTCGCTGCCCGCACGCGGCCGGCAAAGTCTTGGCACGCTGATCGAGGTTCTGCGCCGTCCCTATTTCGCCCGTGGCCTGATCGCGGCGATGCTGTCCTGGGGCGCGGCCTTTACCATGTTCACCTATCTGCGCCCCTATCTGGAGACCGTCACGCGCGTCGATGTCACCACGCTGTCGATCCTGCTGCTGGTTCTGGGCAGCGCGGGCTTTATCGGCACCTGGGCGGCGGGCCGCTTTGTGGGAAACAATGTGGCCGCGCAGTTGAAGCTGCCGGCGCTGATCATGGGTGCGGTCACGCTGGCGCTGATCTTCGCGGGTGCCTCGCCCGTGCTGACGGGGCTCCTGCTGGCCATCTGGGGCGTCATGAACACGGCCATGTCGGTGATTTTCATGACCTGGATGTCGCAGAACGTCGATGACGCGCCAGAGGCCGCAGGCAGCCTGATGGTCGCCGCGATCCAGCTGTCGATCCTGCTGGGGGCCGTCATCGGAGGCCTGTTGCTGGATGGGTTTTCCATCACCGCGACCTTCGCCGGCAGCGTCCTTTTGTCCGCCATCGCCACCGCCCTGATCGGCAGCGGCCGACGGATGCTGAAGCCCTGAACCTCAAGGAGATCGAAATGGCTCATCAAGACACATCGCCCGGCACAGAACTTGGCCGTCGCGCATTGCTGAAGCTTGGCACCGCAAGTGCTGTCGCACTCGGCATGACATCACTTATCACTCTTTCAACTGCAAAGGCACAGACCATGACAAAAGACTGGGACAAAACCTTCCCGCAAAGCGACCGCGTTGACCATGAAAAGATCAGCTTCACCAACCGCTATGGCATCACGCTGACCGGCGATCTGTATCTGCCGAAGGATCGCAGCGGCGCGCTGCCCGCCATCGCCGTCGCTGGCCCCTTTGGCGCGGTCAAGGAACAATCCTCTGGGCTTTACGCGCAGACCATGGCCGAACGCGGCTTTGCCACGCTGGCCTTCGATCCGTCCTTTACCGGCGAAAGCGGCGGGGAACCGCGCAATGTCGCCTCGCCCGATATCAATACCGAGGATTTCATGGCCGCTGTCGATTACCTCGGCCTGCATGAGGCCGTCGATCGCGAACGGATCGGGATCATCGGGATCTGCGGCTGGGGCGGCATGGCGCTGAGTGCTGCGGCCATCGACAAGCGTATCAAGGCGGTCGCAACCAGCACCATGTATGACATGACGCGGGTGATGTCGCGCGGCTATAATGACAGCGTGACGCTGGAACAGCGGACGGAAATGCTGGAAAACCTTGGCCGTCAGCGGTGGGAGGATGCGGCGAATGGCGCACCGGCCTATGGTCCGCCCTCGCTGGAATTGCAGGGCGGAGAGCCGCAATTCGTGGTGGAATATCACGATTATTACCGCACGCCGCGTGGCTATCACGAACGCGCCGTGAATTCGGGCAATGCCTGGACGAAGACCACGCCGCTGCCCTTCATGAACCTGCCGATCCTGACCTATATCGCGGAAATCTCGCCGCGTCCGGTGCTGCTGATCCATGGCGAGAATGCCCATTCGCGCTATTTCAGCGAAACGGCCTATGAGGCTGCGGCCGAACCGAAAGAGCTGCTGATCGTGCCGGGCGCGAACCACACCGATCTGTATGACAAGGTCGATGTGATCCCCTTCGACCGGATCGAGAGCTTCTTTGGCGACGTTCTGGTGTAAGCACTCACCGCCCCGCCTTTGTTGCGGCGGGGCGGGACCATCGCGAAAGGACATGAGATGACTGCACCCCGGACAGCCCTGACCCTCTCGCGCCGCGTCCTTCTTGCCGGCGCAATTGCCGCCACCCTTCCGCGCCGCCTGCACGCCCAAACCAAAGAGGCCCCCATGCGCATCCGCTGCACCTTCGCCGATCAGGAATTCGTCGTCCGCCTTCAGGACAGCGCCACCAGCCGCGACCTGATCTCGATGCTGCCTCTGTCCCTGACCATCGAGGATTTCTCGACCAACGAAAAGATCGCCCATCTGCCGCGCCGTCTGGATGAGGGCGGGCTGACCGATTACGATGACGAGGCCCCGGGCGATCTGTGCTATTTTCGCGGCTGGGGCAATCTGGCCTTTTTCCACGGCGATTATTCCTATCGCGGCGATCTGATCCGTCTGGGGCGGCTGGAGGGCGGCACCGCGCCTCTGCTGGTGCGCGGGACATTTCCGCTGCGCATCGAGCCATTATCCTGAACCACGGAGAGTTTTCATGTATGCAACCGTTCTGCACGGCCCCGGCGATATCCGCTATGAACAGGTCGAGGATCCAAAGATTCGGGCCCCGACCGATGCCATCATCCAGCTGTCGGCAACCTGCATCTGCGGCTCGGACCTGTGGCCCTATCGCGGCATTCAGGCAAGCGAGCAGCCCATGCATATGGGTCACGAATATTGTGGCGTGGTGATCGAGGTCGGCAGCGAGGTCCGCACCATCAAACCCGGTCAGTTCGTCGTTGGCAGTTTCTGCCTGTCGGACAATACCTGCCCGCATTGCGAATTCGGTTTCCAGTCCTCCTGCATGCAGCGCGAATTCATGTCGGGCGCGCAAGCCCCCTATGCCCGCGTGGCACTTGCCGATGGCACCCTGGTCGCCACGCAGGAAATGCCCGATGCGGATATGGTCCAGCATATGCTGGCGGTCTCCGATGTGCTGGGCACGGGCTGGTACGGCGCGGTCGCGGCCGGCGTGCGCGAAGGCGGGACGGTGGTCGTGGTCGGCGACGGCGCGGTCGGGCTGATGGGCGTGCTGGCCGCCAGCCAGATGGGCGCCGGCCGCATCATCGCGATGAGCCGCCACCCCTCGCGCCAGGCGCTTGCTCGCGAATTCGGTGCCACCGAGATCGTCGAGGAACGCGGCGAGGAAGGCATCGCCCGTGTCATGGAACTGACCAATGGCATCGGCGTGGAATCGGTGGTCGAGGCAGTCGGCATGGAGCAATCCATGAGCCAAGCCATGGGCATCTGCCGTCCCGGCGGCAGCATCGGCTATGTCGGCGTGCCCCATGGCGTCAGCTTCGACGGCCAGCAGCTGTTCTTCCGGCAACAGCGCATGATGGGCGGTCCGGCCCCGGTGCGCCGCTTCCTGCCCGATCTGATGCAGCGCGTGCTGGACGGCAAGATCCAGCCGGGCAAGGTCTTTGATCTGGTCCTGCCCATCGATCAGGTGGCCGAGGGCTACAAGGCCATGGACGACCGCCGCGCGATCAAGACCATGCTGACCCTCTGAGGGGCGGACTGGCGGCGTTTGGCCCAAGTGTGAAAGAGGAAAGCGTTAGCATGAAATGGGAAATCGTGACCCCGGCATCGCCCTGCGCTGCGTTTTTGGCGCCCTTGGTGATGCCGAGGCCAGCGAGCCCCGGATTTCAGAACGGACGGCGTGGGATCTCGCAGGCGTCAGGGCGCTTATGCCCTGCGGATCGACAGGGCGGCGCGGCAATCCAGCCACTCTGACCTTCTGACGCCTGCGCGCAAGGGGGCGTGTGTTATCGTCCCCGTGGTCGTGTCAGAAGGACAGCCCGTAACTCAGGTATATTCTGCGCCCTTGATCGGCGACGCGGATGGCGTCTGCGGTCAGGGGATTTTCGCGGACCGAGCTTGCGGTGATATTGTCCTGTGCGCGATCAAAGAGGTTGGTAATGCCGAAATTGATCGCCCCGCGTGCCAGCGGGTAAGAGCCGAAGAGATTGACGGTGATCATCTCATCCAGTTCGGGCTGACCGGCCTTGTCGCGGCCCGCAGCATAGGCCAGTTCACCCTGCAGGCGCAGATTGTTCCGGAACAGATAATCCGCCGTCAGCGTCGCCGTGAAGGGCGTCGGAATGCGGTTGTTCGGCAGCCAGCTTTCGCGGGAACCGTCGCCATCGGCGTCGTAATTCCCCTCTTGCCAGCCCAAAAGCGCCCCCAGCGTCAATGCGTCACCGGCCTGATAGCTCAGCTGGGCCTCACCCCCCCACACCCGCTCTTTCTGCTGGGTGACGGTGTTGGTCGCGCTTTCAAAGACGGTGCCCTCGTCCGAGGTGGACAGGAAGGCCGAGGCAGAGGCCTGCAAACGGTCACCCGAATAGCGCAGGCCAAGCTCTGCCGTGTTCACGATCTGCGCATCCGGGCGCAGCGCGGCGAAGGAAACCGTCTGCCCGGGCGCAAAGGGGTTGGCGGGCATGGCGCGGCGGGTGAAGCTGCCGACATCGGGGACCGAAAAGCCCTGACTGATATTGGCAAAAAGATCCAGCACCGGCGTCGCATGCCATGTGGCGCCGATATTGCCGATCACGGCGTCATAGTTGAAATCTCCGCCGATGACATTGACCGCGGGAAGCAGGTACAGGCCCGCCGGGCTGAGTTGCACGGCGTCGGGCCGGGTGAAGTCATCCACCTGCAACCAGAATTTTTCGGCCCGCAACCCGGCGCTGAGATCGACCTGACCGACCGGGACGTCCAATTGCGCAAATCCCGCCAGGCTTTTCTGTGTCATCGGTGCGATCAGGTCGCGGCCCGACAGATCCGTCTGGCTGACATCGTCAAGGCTGGCATCCAGACCCCAGGTCAGTTGCGCGCCATCGCGCCAACTATCCAGTGAGGTGTTCACGGTGAAACGCGCCCCGATGGTCCTGGTCGACAGTTCGCTTTGGGCATTGGGATCCTGTGTGGGATCGACAGGGCTGACGGGATAATAAAGCGGGTTGGCGATACCGGCAGGCACAAAGGCCGCGCGCCGGTCGGTATTGCTGCCATAAAGCTGCAACTCTGTCTCGCCGATGGTCAGGTCGGGGTTGCGCCAGGTGACATTGAAATAGCGGCCGATATCCTTCACGTCCTGGCCGGTATAGGCCTCGTCGCCGACGCTGACCGGATCGGTGCTGTAATCCGTGAATTGGTCGATACCCTGTGTGAAGTGGTAACCCCCGACGCGGGCCGTGATCTCATTGCTGCCCGAACGCCAGTCCAGCACGACGGCGCCGGAATAGCTGTCGTAATTGTCGGCATTGCCCTGACCGACGACCGGATCGGACGGGATCTGCTTGCCATCGCCGTCGAACAGATCATCCATCGAGCGGCGCGACAGTTCCAGCCGCAGGCCCAGATCGTTCAGGCGCCGTTCATGGCTGAAGGACAGGTCGGTGCCGATGCTGCCGCCCTCCATGCCACTGCTGAGGCCAAAGGACAGGTTGGTGCGCTCGCCATCTTCGGGTGTCTTGGTGATGATGTTGATCAGGCCGCCGGTCGCGCCATTGCCAAAGCGCGCGGTCGAGCCCTTGACGATCTCGATCCGCTCGATGCTGGCCGGGTCGATCATCGACAGTTCCCGCCCGAAGCCGCGCAGTTCCGATGTGCGCGGGGCGCCGTCGATCAGCACCTGAACCGAACGGCCGCGCAGGGTCTGGCTGGCGCTGCCGATGGTGCCATTGGCGGGGGCAAGACCGGGCACCAGCTGGCCCAGAATGCGGTCCAGCGGCTCGCCGCTTTCCAGACGGGCGGCGATATCCTCGCCCTCGATCACCTGGGCGGAACCGGGATAGTTCTCGACCGTCGCGCCGGTCCGGCTGGCGGTCAGCGTGATCGGGTCCAGCATGATGGGCTGGGTTTCGGTCTCCTGCGCCAGCGCAGTGCTGGTCATCAGCATGGCGATGGTCAGGCCGGGCAGTGGGCAACGGTAGGTCATGCGAGGGTCTCCTCTGGCATACTGGTCAAGGCAGGCGGGGTCGCGACGGAATGGGGAAGCCGGGTGATGGCGAGCCATCCGGTCAGCGCAGAAAGCAGGACGGCCAGCCCGAATACCGTTGCATAGCCATAGGCCGAGGCGATGGTCCCGGCGATCATGCTGCCCAGCATATACATCAACAGATTGACGCTGGTGAGCAGGGTGAAATCCGTGCCGGCCTGGCTGAGCGAAGAGAATCGCATGAAGGCGGTGTAGAGGCCCACCATCTCGACATAGCGCAGGAAGGTGTCGATGCCCGACAGCGCCACCAGTGGCCAGATGCCGATGCCAAGCGCTGCGGCGGCAAAGAAGGCGCCGAAGGTCAGCGTGCGTCCGACGATCAGCGTGATGAAAAAGGGGCGCAATCCGATCCGGTCGATCAGCGCGGCGGCGCTGGCGGCGCCGAACAATCCGACAAGCGCCGCCGAGCCGCCCGAAATCAACCCGACCTCGGTCAGCGAAAAGCCCTGATCGACCAGAAACGGCTGTTCCATGGCCTTCACCAGACCTTCAGGCATGCGAAAGAAGAAAGCAAAGGCCAGCATGCTGCCCGCCATCGGCATGGACAGGAAGCGCGCAAAGCTGGCGCGGCCGTAATCGGTGGGAAGGATGCGGCGGTCCCGAGTTTCGGGCAGCAGCAGAAACGGCAGCGCGACGATGGCCGCCAGGGCCGCGATGGCCAGCAGCGTGGCCTGCCAGCCCAGCCGATCGACAAGAAGCAGCGTGCCGGACCCCCCGATCAGCACCCCGAACGCCACCGCGCCGGCCTGAATGGCATTGCCAAAGGCTTGCTGGTCGGGACGCAGATGTTCGACGGCCCAGCCGTCCGAAGCAATATCCTGCGTCGCGGAACTGACCGACATTGCCATCAGGATCGGAAAGAAGCGCATGCTGTCCGTCACCGGATCAAGCCGCGACAGGATGACGATGCAGCCAAGGGTAATCGTCAGGCAGGCCAGCACCACGGCCTTGCGCCCGATCCGCGGATGGCGCGCCAGCCGGTCGATGACGGGAGCCCATGCCGCCTTCAGAACCCAGGGTGCCAGCAGGATACCAAGGGCGCCGATCACCGCCAGATCCACACCCCGTTCGCGCAGGATCGGCGGCAGCGCCGCCGCCACCAGATACAGCGGCACCGACTGGGCCAGATACAGCCCTGCAAGCGCGATCGAGATGGTCAATGATGGCCGCGTCACATGTCTGATCCCTTGAGGTCACACAGGCTGGCAGTGCGGCTTGCCTTTTCTTAGTTTATTAGGTGGTTACTTTTCCGGCTGCAAGACGTGGGATCATGCGTGCGTCGCGAATTTATCCAGCCCGACACCGCATTTCTCGGCCTGTCCCGGCCAGTCGATCATGGTCGGGGATCCGGTCTCGGCCCGGGTGCGGAACAGGCGCTGTCCGGTCAGATCGTTCAGGATCACCGCGCTGCGCCATGCCGCCAGACTGATCTGGGGATCGGCGATGCCATGGCTGTGCCGACCGTGGTTCATCGCATAAAGCGGTGTCTGTCGCGGCCCGTCCCAGATGACCCGATACTGCGCATCCAGCGCCAGCCCGCCATCGGCCTGCCGCTGCAGCCGCCCGGCCAGAGGCTCAAGGCAGTCCGGCAGCACCTGGCGATAGCCCGTGGCCAGAACCACGACATCCGCATGGCAGAGCTCGGGTTGATTGCCGCCCACGACCCGCGCCTCGATCCGATAGGATGTGCCCGTCCTGCGGATCGCGCAAACCTCGCGTCCCGGTTGCAGCGTCACATCCTGCCGACCCTCGCGCCTGCGCTGGTACAGCGCGTCATAGATGGCATTGGCCGTCGCAGGCGTGATCCCGTCGCTGGCATATTTCTGTTCGGCCAGAACGGCGGCGCGGGCGGTTTCGGATTGCTGTCGCCAGGCGGTCACGTAATCGGGCGTGAAGAACTGATCGATGAACGCGCCGTCCTGCAGCGTCCAATAGCCCGAGCGTCGGCTGATCCAGGTGATTGCGGCGGGAGCGTCGGGTCGCCTCAACAGATCCAGCACGATCTCTGCCCCCGACTGGCCGCCCCCGATCACGGCGACGCGTCGCCCGGCCAATGACGGTCTGAGGTCCAGCCAGCGCGAGGCATGCAGGCAGTCCGGCCCCGCAGGCGCGAAATCGGGGATATTGGGTTGCAGGCCGACACCGACCGAGACTGCGCGACTGCGCCAGCTTTGTCCCGATCTGGCGTGGATGGTGAATCCGCGCCCGTCATGGCTGACCGCCTCGACAGGATCGCCAAAACCGGTGCTGTTCAGGCCATGCGCCACCCATCCCATATAGTCGGAAAATTCGGCACGGCTGGCGCTGCAGTGTCGCCCGGCCATGAAGTCGAAAAAGCGACCCTGCGAGACCAGATAGTTCAGGAAGCTCCACCGGCTTGTCGGCAGAACCGGCGTGACCATATCCTTCAGGAAAGAGGTCTGCATCATTGCGCCCGGGATCATCAGCCCCGGATGCCATGCAAAACGCGCCCGCCTTTCGGCAAAGCGACAGCGCAGATCGCCGATGCTATCCGCCAGCGCCGCCAGCGACAGGTTGAAAGGACCGATGCCTATTCCGAAAAGCTCGTATCTGGTCATGGCGTCCTCTGGCAAATCAACAGGGTGAAAAGGGCAAAGCCGCTGCCCAGCAGAAAGGGCGCGGTCGGGTTCAGCGGCAGGACAAGCGATCCGGCACCGGCACCGGTGCCAAGCCCCGCCAGCAAGGCCGAGCCCTGCCAGGCGGCATTTTGGCGCGCATCGGCGGGGCGGGCCGTGATGACCCGCGCAAGATGCCGGGCGATCAGCAATCCGGACGCCCCCGCCGCCAGCGCGGTGGCAAGGATCAGCATGCCGGGCCAGTCAGAGATCAGCGGCAAGAGCAGCGCGGTGGCAAGCAGGGCTGCGGCGGGCCGTCGCGACAGGCTTCGGCCGGTCAGCGCGCTATGCGTCAGAACCAGCGCCAGATACCCCGCCGCAAGGCAGAGGCCCGCAAGGCCCGCCGCCTGTTCCGCCGGTCGCTTCAGCGCCAGCAGCGGGCCTAAGCCCAATTGCGCCGCGCCGATGGCGGCCTGCACCAGAAAGGGCACGGCCAGTGCCGCGATCCACGGCGCGCGGGCAACGGACGCCGCGCCGATATGCGGGATCTGCTGCGGCCCACGGCACAGGCGGATCATGCTGACAGCCGCGCCGATCAGGGCAGGCAGGATCGGCAAGACGATGGACAGGCGAAGCAGCGGCCCGATCAGCGCCGCACCTGCTGCGCGGCCCACGCCCGGCCACAATTGCACCTTCGCAAGCGCCGCCGCCGCACGATCCGATCCGGCACTTGCGCCCTGCGCGACGGCCAGAACAACGGCGGCGGCGCTGCCCTGAACACATCGGATCACCAGCAGGATGGCGAAGGCGGCCCCCGCCGGGCGCGGCCACAGCAACAGGGCCATCAGCGCAAGCGATGCCGCGAAGATCGCGACCATTGCAGCGCGCAGGCTGTGAACCGTCATCCGCCCGGCCAGCAGCGGCGCCATCACTGCCGCGACGATCAGCCCGGCGCTGACCGTCAGCCCCACCCGCGCGGCGGGCAGATCCAGTTGCAGCGCCAGCACCGGCAACATGCCAAGCAGCGCCGTCTGTTGGAAATTATAGCCGATCATCACCGGCGAGAGGGCGTAGTGCAGCGGTCGTGGCGCCCGGTCGCTCATCACTGAAAATCCCGCGTTGAAATATACTTGAGTATTATAGTAAGAAATTAGCAATCGAAAGGGCCATACTGCAAGAGGCATGACATGGGCGATGAGACGCGTGATCTTCCCGCGCTGGACGCATTCCTCAACGCTGCCTTGCGAGAGGACATGCTGGCAGATGCGCGTTTCGATGCGAACGGATTGCATGTGCCTACGGAACAGGGCGATCTGGTGGTGCCGGTGGCCGCTCGCGCAGGCTTTCGCACGCGGTTCGGGGCGGGCCTCGGCCTTGCCGGTCGCCCTTGCACTGTCGAAAATGCGCTGTCGCTCTTGGCTGCGCCCTTTGGCGCCGTCTTCGCCGCGCGGGTACTGGACAGCTTGCGCGCCGTTCGACGGGCGCCCGCAATGACGTCGCAGGACGATCCCGCCCGCTGGAATTTTCGACAGGCAGAGGCGGCGATGAAATACGGCCATCCCTGCCATCCGAATCCACGCAGCCGCGATGAGATGAGCGTCCGTGACGCCCGGCGCTTTGCCCCCGAATTCGGCGCGGAGTTTGCCCTGACATGGCTTGCCGCGCCGCGCGACATGGTCTCGGCGACAGACGGCGCGTTGGCGCGACTGTCGCGGCTGGCCAAGGCCGATGGCGCGCCTGACTGCGATGCCGGGCTGATCCGCCTGCCCATCCACCCCTGGCAAGCCGGGGTCGAGGCCCACCGTATCGCCGCCGCCGGGGCATCGGTGATCGGGGACGGGCGTGGGGGGTGGCAGGCGACCTCGTCGATGCGCAGCCTGCATGGCTGGCACGCTGATGTGATGCCAAAGATGTCGCTGTCGCTGCGTCTGACCAACTCGACCCGCATTCTGCAGCCGCGCGAAATGCGGCGGGGTGCCGATCTGGCCAGGCTGCTGGACGGGCCTGTCGGGCAGCAGTTGCGCGCACGCTTTCCGCAGATGCATATCCTGCGCGAGGCTGATCATGCGGCGCTGACGGATGGCCGCGACATCATCCCGGAAACGCTGATCTCGCTGCGCGACAACCCGTTTCGCGATCCCGCATCACCCGGTCCGCTTATGCTGGGCAGCCTGTGCGAGACGGTGCCCGGCGGGCGCAGCGCGATGTCACGCCTGATCGCGCGGCGCGATGCCCGCGACTGGTTCCGCCGCTTTTTGCAGGTCGGGATCGCGCCCTTGCTTGAACTGCGGGCGACCCACGGCCTGCTGTTCGGGGCCCATCAGCAGAACATGCTGGTCGGGCTGGACCATGCACGCATGCCCAATGCGATCTGGCTGCGGGATTGTCAGGGAACCGGCCATATCGACAGTTTCCACGCCGCACTTGCGCGGCATTGCCCGGATCTGGGCCGCGACGCGGAAAATGTCGTCACCGCGGAACTGGGCGATGCGCTGCTGACCTATTACGTCGTCGTCAATGGCGTCCTGCATCTGATGTCCACGCTGGCGCTGGACGGCCTTGCGGATGAGGATGACCTGCTGCGTGACTGGCGCGATGCCCTGATCGCCGCGCGGCGCGACAGCCGGGGCGAGCGCGTCCTTTACGACAAGCTGATCGAGGGCGAGGCGCTGCCCTGCAAGGGCAATTTCAGGACCTCTTGCCGTGGCGTGAACGAGGCCGACGGGGGTGGCGATGGCCAGCTTGCAAGTTTCCTGACTCTGCCGAACCCCATCCTGACCCTGCAAAGGAGCGATGCATGACGCATTACGAACCGATCGACCTGTTCCGGCAGATAGAGGCGGCCTTCGCGGATCCCGCCCGCGAAACGGTGCAATTGCCAGCCGGGGCACCGTTGCGGGCGCTGCGTTGCGCGCGGGCCGATGGCACGGTCAGCCGCGCCGGTTTTTTCCAGTCGGCCCCGCTCTGGCTGCTGCACGAGCCGCAATGCTGGCTTGAGGCGCGGGATATCGCCGGACCCGACGGCCGCGACCATCCCCGCAGGGCGCCAAAGCCCGAAGGCGTGGTCTATCGGCGGCAGGATCCGGTCGCGGGGCTGGAGGTGTCCTTTCGCGTCGTCGATATCGACCGCGATCTTGAGCGCTTTCATCGCTGGCAAAACGATCCGCGCGTCGCCTTTTTCTGGGAAGAGAACAAATCGCCGGACGAGTTGCGGGATTTTCTTCGGCAGCGGCTGGACGACCCGCATTGCCTGCCGCTGATCGGCTGTTTCGATGGCGACGAGGCCGGCTATTTCGAGGCTTACTGGGCGCGCGAGGACCGGCTGGGCCCTTATTACGACAGCGGGCCGTGGGATCGCGGCTGGCACGGGCTGATCGGAGAGCGGCGGCATCTGGGCCGCGCCAAGACCGCCGCATGGCTGCGCGGGCTGACCCATTACCTGTTTCTGGACTGTCCCATGACCACGCAGGTCGTGGGCTAGCCGCGCGTCGATAACGCCAAGCTGCTGGCCTATGCCGATGCGCTGGCCTATGAAAAGCTGAAGGAATTCGACTTTCCGCATAAACGCTCGGCCCTGATGCGCTGTCGCCGGGCGGAATTCTTTGGCAGGGTTCTGTGAGCGCGCTGTACCGGCAGGCGGCCCGTAACCTGCTGGCCAAGATGATCTCGGAATTGACATGGGAAGAGGTTCTGACGCCCCATCGCGGCGAATTGCGTCTGCAATCGGGCGCGGTCTGGCGATTTCAGGCCCGCCGAGGGATCTGGGACAATCTGTGGATCGATCCCGACAGCATTACCCGCGACGACGCCCCGCCAGACCCGTTTCGCCTGATCACCGATGCGCGGGCGGAAATGGGCATGTCACCTGCGACCGGGGCGATGTTCATTCGCGAGATCGCGAATACTTTGGCGCAGGATATCGCCACGGCCGAGCGGTGGGGAAAGCTGGATGGGGCACAGCTGATCGCCCTGCCATCCGAGGATCTGCACGCCGCGCTTGAAGGGCATCCAAAGGCGCTGGCCAATCGCGGGCGGCTGGGTTGGGGCATGGCCGAAAACGCGGCTTTCGCGCCCGAATCTGCGCAGCCGATCCAGCTGTTCTGGCTGGCCGTCCATCGCCGCGATCTGGTGCATAGCGGCGCGGCAGAGGCCGCCTTGCGCGATACCTTGGGCGCGGATTTCGACCGCCTTTCCGGGGCGGCGGACGACCAGATGCTGATGCCGGTGCATCCTTGGCAGTGGACCGCGCATCTGGCGCAACTGACCGTGGCCGAACAGGCGGCGGGCCATATCCGCCCCCTGGGTCCGGCAGGCCCGCAGTTCCGCGCGACGCCCTCGATCCGCACCTTGACCCGGCCCGGCGGGCGGTTCGATGTGAAACTGTCGCTGGGCATCCTGAATACCTCGGCGTGGCGAGGCGTGCCGGGAAAGTTCATCGAACATGGTCCGGCGATCTCGGACTGGCTGGCCGGGATCTGCGCGGCCGATCCGGCGCTGGCCAAGGTCACCGTGCTGCGCGAGGCTGCCGGTCGCTGGTGGCGCGATCCGCTGATGAAAGCCTGCCCCGACGCGCCCTATCGCCATCACGAAACGCTTGGCGCGATCTGGCGCGACCGGGCCGAGGCGCGCGCCGACGGTGCAGGCCCGGTGCTTTATGCTGCCTTGTTCCATCAGGGCGCCGATGGCGCGCCGCTGGCCCTGCATTACGCGCGGCAGGCGGGGATGGATTTGGCCGAATGGCTTGCGGCACTGTTTCGGGTGACGGTCGTGCCGCTGTGGCTGCTGCTGGCGCGCTACGGAGTGGGCTTTATCGCGCATGGTCAGAACATCACGGTTGTCCTGCGCGACGGGCGGCCCGAGGGGATGATGCTGAAGGATTTTCAGGGCGACATGGATCTGGTGGACGTGGATTTTCCGCAGATGCAGGGGCTGGATCCCGTCATTCGTGCGATCCTGCCGCGCAAGCCGCCGCCGGTCATTGTCCACGACATTCAGACCGCGCATTTCGTGACCTGCCTGCGGTTTCTGTCCGCGCGGCTGCATCGCTGGCTTTCAGAGGCAGAGTTCTACACCATCCTTCGGCGTGAACTCATGCAGGCGCGGGATGCGCATCCCGATCTGTCCGATCGTTTCGCGATGTTCGATCTGTTCGCGCCGAGGATGCCGCGCGTCTGCATCAACCGTGTGCGCTTCGCCGTGGGATATGAGGACAGCGCCGCCCGCCCATTGCCCGCAAGGGGCACCGATCTGGTCAACCCGTTAGATGCGCCGGGGTCCGGCTGATCACATGGCGGTCCCGTCCGCGGACCAGTAACCCGCCAGATGAGCCGAACGCTTGGGGAAGCCCAGCTTGTCCAGAACCGCCTTGCGCAGCGAGGGGATCCGGCTTTTCTCGGTCGCCAGCCAGATGCGTTCCGCATCGGTGCCGTCGCGGGTCAGGCGGTCGGCAAGCTGGCCCTCACCCCCCGCCGCGTGATGGATGCGGATGCCGCCGTGCTGCGGCAGCGGATAATCGTCCACCGCGCCAAACAGCCAGCAGTCGCCGATGACATCGGGCGCCTGCGCCTCGATGATCCTTGCCAGCGCCGGATAGGCCGTCTCATCCCCGCCGATCAGCAATCGCCGGGCGTGCGGCACCCCGCCGCCACCCGGACCTGTCAGACCGACCCTTGCGCCGGTCCCGGCGTGAACGGCCCAATCACAGGCGCGACCGCCGTCATGGATGAAGATATCCGTCTCAAGCCAGCCCGCGACCGGGTCGATAGCGCGCACGGTATAGGCCGGGCGGTGCAGCGCCTTGGCGCCTTGCGGCCAGATGGTCTGACCATTCGCGCCCGTCATCGGCCATTGCGGTTCCTTGTCACCAGCGGGGGGCAGGATCAGCCGGAAATGGATCATGTCGCGGGCGAAGCGGTGCAGATCGTCGCTGCGCAGCCTGAGCCGCAGGAAATGGCGGCCGATCCGGGTCAGGCTTTCGACATGGGCAAAGCTGAAATTCGGCGGCAAGGCCCCCTGATGCGTCAGACCGGACCAGCGCAGCAATGCGGCCAGATCGGGCTCGACCTGCACCAGATGCGCGGTCATCACCTCTTGCAGGGTGAACAGCCAGGCCCGGTCACGGGCGCGGACATAAAGGATGCTGCCCTCGGCCTCGCGCCTTGCCCCGAATTCGCCGCCATCGACCTGGCACCAGACCGACCGGTCATGCCCCGTATGCAGATCCAGTCCATGCTCTTCGGCCTCGCTGCGCAGCAGCGCGTCGATCCGCGCGAAGGGAAGGCTTGGCACGGCAGCCTCGGATTGCAGGGGCGGAATAGCGTCGTGTCTCATCAGGGTCCTTGTCTTGGGACGGGGCAGATGACCCGGCGACACTCGATCCGCCGCCGGGCCGGGTTTTCGTCAGGCAAAGTCGAAATAGCCGTCCAGATCGGCCAGAACATCATTGGCCGAGATGCCCGACAGCAGGATATTGCTGTCGGCGCCCAGATCGACAATCGCGCCATCGTCGCTGCTGCTTATCCGGCTGGCCAGATCGGCGAAACTCGCGATGCCGCTGCCATTGAGATCCGCGACAAGAATGATCTCGTCATTCTCTGCCTCAAAGCGGTTGATCACATCGTTGCCGTCATTCCCGGCATAGAAGAACTCGTTCGAGCCACCCGCCGACAGAATATCGTCGCCACCCTGACCATAGATCTGGTTCACGCCCTCGACTTCTGTCGTGCTTCCGTCGGCATTGGTCACGGTATAGGTCGAGCTGCCGCCCGAAATCCAGTCGTTCCCGTCGCCGCCCATGATGGTATCAAGACCGGAACCGCCGAAGATGACATCGATCCCCGAACCACCGACGACCATATCATTGCCCTCGCCACCGTAGAGCGCATTGTTCCCCTCGGTGTCGAAGATGAAATCGTCCCCTTCGCCGCCGAAGATCTGGTCATTGCCGCTGGCGCCATACAGCAAATCGTTGCCTTCGCCGCCATCGATCCAGTCATTGCCGCTGCCGGCATAGATCAGATCGTTGCCTTCCTCACCGAAGACCATGTCATTGCCGCCCTCGGTATAGGCAACGTCATCGCCTTCACCCAGATAGGCAAGATCGCTGCTATAGCCCAGACGCAGACCGTCATTGCCGGCCCCCGCCCAGACCACGGATGGTCCACGACCACCCGAGATCAGATCGTCACCATCGGTCCCGAACGTGATCCCACCGCCACCTGGCAAGATTGGAAATACAGGCATAATTGCTCCCTTCGCGCCATGAAACCGGCGCAATCAACTTGGTTGTAAGAAAACGCTCGCATCAGGGCGGTGCCCATCTTTGCCGCTGGCACGACGCATCCTAGAAATATTTCCGACTATTTCAATCAGAAATTGTCCGTCCGAGGAAGAATCTGGGATGCCGCGCGAAGATCGGGCTGCGGCCGATGGCGCCTTGAACGCGCGTCGGCAGGTTTCGCATTGTCGTCGTTGGCGTCTGTGGAATGTCGCCCTGCAGCGGCCTGTTATTGACTTTTCAGCAAATTTAAGTTATGTCTCTAATAACGGTACGTTGTATCTATTATAGAGACAATAATGATCGCCAAAACACTCGCAAATGCTCTCGACCTGCTCGATTACTTCACCGAAGAGCGCCCCGCCTGGGGCGTCCGGGAGCTTGCAAAGAAAAGCGGCGTGCATCCCGCCATCGTGCAGCGTGCGCTGAACACCTTTGCGAGCCGGAAATTCCTTGTGAAGGATCCCGAAAGCCAGAAATACGCCATCGGCGTGCGGTTTCTGGAATATGGCCAGATCTTCAAGGGGCGGATGAACCTGTCGCAACTGGTCCGGCCCCTGATGCGAGAACTGGCGGATCAATCGGGCGAGACGGTGTTCCTCAGCTGGCTGTCGCAGGGCGAGGCTGTCTGTATCGAGATCTACGAGGCGCCGGACAGCATTCGTTTCAGCATCGATGTCGGGACGCGCTTTCCGCTTTATGCCGGGGCAAATGCCAAGGCGATCATGGCGTTTCTGCCCGGGGAAGAACGCGACGCGGTGATCGCGCGCGGCCTGACGCAGCTTGCGCCCGGCACGATCTGCGATCCCGACGCGCTGCAAGCAGACCTTGCCACGGTGCGGCAACAGGGATGGGCCGCCAGCGTCGAAGAGTTCCGCACGGACACATTCGGTCTGGCCGTGCCGCTTTTTGCCCCATCGGGAGAGATTGCCGGATCGCTCAGCATCGCGGGGCCATTGTTCCGTCGCGATGAAAACGCCTTTCCGGCGCTGGTCGCGCGCATGCAGACGCTTCGGCCGGTTATCCAGAATTACATCTCATCTTGATCGTTAAATAGGGAGGAGCCTGTTGTGAGTACGACGGAAGAAGAAGGTACGGCATTGGGAGGTGCCGCCGCCGCCGGGTCCCGTAAACATCCCAAGACGCTGGAACTGGTGGTTGTGATCCCCATCGTCCTGCTGTCGGCACTGGGCGCGATTGTCGGGATGCAGTTGATCGTGACCCTTGGAATTTCGGCGAACACGTCCATCATCGGGGCGCTGATCGCGATGGTCTTTGCGCGGCTGCCGATTGCGGTGCTGCACCGTTTCCGCGCCATCGACCGACAGAACCTGCTGCAATCGGCGGTGTCCTCGGCCACCTTCGGGGCGGCGAACAGCCTGATGATCCCGATCGGCGTTCCCTTTGTCATGGGGATGCCGGAACTGATCGTGCCGATGCTGATCGGGGCCACGCTGGCCATGTTCATCGACGGCACCATGCTTTACGGCCTGTTCAACACCAAGGCCTTTCCCGCGACCGGAACATGGCCCGCGGGTGTGGCCACGGCCGAAACGCTGTGGGCTGGTGATCAGGGCGGGCGCAAGGCGGTCTACCTTGGCATCGGGATCGCCGGTGGTGTTGGCGGCTCGATGCTTGGCATTCCCATGTCGGCCGCAGGCGTTGCCTTTATCGGCAATATCTGGGCGCTGTCGATGTTCGGGCTGGGCCTGCTGATGCGCGGCTATGCCGATCCTGTCTTTGGCATCGATATCAACGCGATGTATCTGCCGCATGGCTTCATGATCGGCGCCGGGATCGTCGCGCTGTATCAGGTTGGGCGTCAGATTTCGGCGATCCGGAAAGACACCGCCGCCACCGCCAATGGCGAAGCGTCAGAGGATCCCGAAGACCGCGCGATGAAGAAATTCCTGTTCGGCGGGTTCGGCGCCTATATCCTTGTCGCGCTGCTTCTGACCATGCTTGCCGGCGTGACAAGCACGATGAGCCTGCCGATGCTTCTGGGCTTCCTGCTGTTCGCGGCCATCGCGGCCTATGTGCACGAACTGATCGTCGGCATTGCTGCGATGCATTCGGGCTGGTTCCCGGCCTTTGCGGTCGCGTTGATCACCCTGATCATCGGCATCCTTGTCGGATTTCCGCCTGCCGCGCTGGGCCTTCTGGTGGGCTACAGCGCCGCGACCGGCCCGGCCTTTGCCGATATGGGCTATGACCTGAAGACGGGCTACATGATCCGCGGCGAAAACTCTGATCCCGCCTATGAGCGCGAGGGCCGCCGTCAGCAATATTATGCAGCACTGATCGGCTTTCTGGTCGCAGCGATTGTCGTTGCCGTTTCCTATCAAAGCTTCTTCAGTCAGGATCTCGTGCCGCCGGTGGATCGCGTCTATGCCTCGACCATCGCGGCCGGCGCCTCGCCCGAGATTGCGATGCAATTGCTGATCTGGGCCATTCCGGGGGCGATCCTGCAATGGGTTGGCGGATCGGGCAAGCAATTGGGCGTCCTGCTGGGAACCGGCATGCTGATCAACTATCCGATTGCCGGCTGGACCGTTCTGGCCGCCCTGGCCATCCGTGTCGGGATCGAGCGGGCCTTCGGCCAGACCCGGCGTTCGGAAATGTCGGCCTTTGCCGGCGGTCTGATCGCGGGTGATGCGCTTTACGCCTTCTTCACCTCGACATTGAAGCTGGGCAAGTAAACCGCCCGTCCTGCCGTCGTCGGGACGGCAGGACGACCCTACGGGCAGGCCGGGCCGCAAGGCCGGCCACCGCAAAACGCACAAGAACCCGCCGCATTGTTGAGGATGAAGCATGAAAATTGACAAGATCGTCAGCGACAGCCCGGTATCGGCCAAATACGCCTATTTCGATACCGGGGCTGCCGCCCCTCCGCCAACGCCGGTCATCGACCGGGTGAAGGCCTATCTGGACGAGACCGCAGAGCTTGGCACCTATCTGCCCAGCCTGCGCAAGCGCGTCTATGAGGATCTGGAAACGACCCGCGCCAAGACCGCCGCCTTCATCGGCGCGAAGCCCGAGGAAATCGCCTTCACCAAGAACGGGACCGAAGCGATCTGCCTTGTCGCCCAGGGCATCGACTGGGCCGAGGGCGACGAGATCATCGTCCCCGAGACCGAGATGCTCAGCAACCTGTCGGTCTGGTTGCAGCTTGAACAGCAGCGCGGCATCCGTGTGGTGCGCGCGAAGGCCAGCCTTGAAGGGCTGCTGGACGCCGCCGCCATCGCCGAGCATGTCACGGACAGGACCCGGCTGATCAGCTTTGTGGCGCTGTCCAATGTGACCGGCGCCGTGCAGCCCGTTGCCGAAATTTGCGCCATGGCGCAACAGCGTGGCGTGATGACGCATGTCGATGCCGCGCAGGCCATCGGCGTGCTGGATGTCGACATCCACGACTGGGGCTGCGATTTCCTGTCCACCTGCGGGCGCAAGGGGCTGCGCGCGATCGAGGGATCTGGATTCCTGTATATCGCCGAACCCCGCATCGCCGAATTGTCATCCTGCATGATCGGCTGGTGGAACAGCAGCGTCGATGGCGAAGGCGCGCTGGTCCTGCCGCAAACGGCCAAGCGGTTCGAGGCGGGTTGCCCGAATGTGCCCGCGATCTACAGCCTCGATGCCGCGCTGGATTACGCCAGCGATCTGGGGCAGGGCGCCATCGAGGCGCGCTGCCGCGAGATCACCGACTACGCCCTGCAGGGCCTTGCCCGGATCCCGGGGTTCGAGCTTTATGGCCCGGCCGATGCTGCGCATCGCATCGGCATCATCCCGTTCAACATCAAGGGTCTGGATCCGCGCAGCCTTGTGCTGGAGCTTGAAATGCGCGGGATCATCATCGAGGCGGGCCATTTCATGGCGAGCAGTATCCTGGAAGGATACAATATCGACTGCATGGCGCGCGCCTCGATCCATTACTTCAACACCGAAGCCGAGATTGACCGGCTGGTCAGCAACATACTGGACATAAAGGAAAGCAAATGAAACGTGCGCTTTTGATGAGCAGTTCGCGGATGGGACAGATGGGCTATCTGGAACATGCCGACGACCAGATCCACACCATCCTGGGAAAGCGCGACCTAACGGTGCTGTTCGTGCCCTTCGCCGGCGTCTCGTTCAGCTTTGACACCTATGAGGGGATCGTCAGGCCGGTTTTTGAGCGGCTTGGATATGGCTTCAGCTCGATCCATCACGCAGACGACCCGCGCGAGGCTGTGCGCAAGGCCGATGCCATCGCCGTCGGGGGCGGCAATACATTTGCGTTGCTGAAACGCATGTATGATGCCGGTATCGTCGATCTGATCAAGCAGCGCGTCGAGGGCGGCGAAATGCCCTATATCGGCTGGAGCGCGGGCACCAATGTCGCGACCCCGACCATTCGCACCACAAATGACATGCCCATCGTTCAGCCGCCCAGCTTCAACGGGCTGGGCCTGACGCATTTCCAGATCAATCCGCATTTCATCTCGGGCAAGCCGGTGGGTCATAACGGCGAAAGCCGGGAAGAGCGGTTGCAGGAATTCCTGACCATCAATGCGGGCGAACATGTCGTCGCCATCAAGGAAGGCACCGCCCTGCTGGTAGAGGGCGACGAGGGTCGGCTGCTGGGCGAGGATGCCTTGTGGCTGCAAAGCCCGGATAAGATCGAGAAGATCGCGGCGAACGAAACCTTCCAGCTGAGCATGATCAAAGGAGTCGCATAAGATGACACAGCGTCAGGTCAGCACGATCTATGAAATGATGGATATGCCCAATGTCACCGGGCAGGATTTTGTCGATCTCTTGCGCGGGGTCGGCGCGCCCGATGCCGAGATCACCATCCAGTCCGTGGCCTATGAACCGCCAGAAGATACCAGCAAGAAATGTGACTTCATCAAGGTGAAGCTGCGCGGGGCGGATGGCAAATCGGCAGGTGGCGGTCATCCGACCATGGGGTTGATCGGTCGGCTTGGCGCGCAGCAGGCGCAGCCGAACCGGATCGGGCTGGTGTCGGATGCCGATGGCTCGATCGTGGCGCTGGCCGCCGCGCTGAAGCTGCTGGAATTCAACAAGGCGGGCGGGCGTCTTCAAGGCGATGTGATCATCACCACGCATGTGGCCACCCATGTGTCGATCACGCCCCATGATCCCGTCGATTTCATGGGCATGCCGGTCTCCTCTGCCACGATGAACGCCCATGAGGTCGATGCCGAGATGGATGCCATCCTGTCGGTCGATACCTCAAAGGGCAACAGCATCATCAAGCATCGCGGCATCGCGATCTCCCCGACGGCGAAACAGGGCTATATCCTGCGGGTCGCCCCGGATCTGGTCCGGCTGATGGAATATGCGCTGGGTCGGCCTGCCCGGACATTCCCGATCACGACGCAGGACATCACCCCCTATGATAACGGCGTCTATCACTTCAACTCGATCATGCAGCCGCATGTCGCGACGAAGGCACCGGTGGTCGGCCTTGCCATCACGGCCGCCTCTGTCGTGCCGGGTTCCGATACCGGGGCAAGCTATGAAAGCGAATTGGTCGACGCCACGCTTTTCGCCTTCGAGGTAACCAAGCAATTCACCTGGAACAAGATCGCCTTCCATGACGCGGACGAGTTCCAGAAGCTGGTCGGCATGTATGGCGACATGACCGTTCTGCAAACCACCCCCGGCAGCTGAGCCGCCGCTGACAGTCAGGGGCCGGGCACGGAGTTTCTCTCTGCCCGGCTTTTTTGTGGCGATTGTGTATTTTACAAACTCATATCCAGCACGAGATTGCGCAGACCATTTCCCGCGCCCTGAAAATATGATCGGCCCCGCTTCAAACCCCTCGGGTAAAGGACCCGATAACGATCGCTGTGGTTGAGTTCCCGTGTAGCGGCCCACAGATCGTGGCCCCCGTCTTGCATCACCTTGCGGGTGCTGCGCTGTGCCAGGTGGTGATCCGCGAGGAGGGGGGCAGACAAAAATTGTGAGGCGGGGATCGATGGTCGGCGCTATATCTGAACACGATTCAGGTTTAGGGCTTATTTCGATGACTACCGGCAGGGCGCGTCAGGGCGATATTCGCCGACCACAGCAAAAACGCAGCCGCAAGCGTGTCGAACAGATCCTTGATGCGGCCAACAGTCTGATTGCCGAACGCGGATCCGCCGGGATGACGATCACCGAAATCGCCGAGCTGGCGGGCATCACGCCCGGGTCGATGTATCAGTATTTTCCCAATAAGGCGGCGATCATCAACGCGCTTGCCACGCGCCATCTGGAAGAATTCAGCCAGCGGCTGGAGGCTGAATTATCATCTCTGCCACAAAGCGCGGAAGAGATGGCACTGGCCTTTGACGCCCTGATCGAGGCCGATTACCAGACCGGGCTGGCTGATCCCGCAGTCCGTGACATCTGGCAAGGCATGGCCGTCGATAAGGCCTTGTTGGAGATGTTCACCGCTGAAAGCCATCGCAACGTCGCGGCGCTGACCGAAGCGGCAAGGCCGATGGTGCGCGAGGCCGAGCGAGACGGTCTGGCGGTTTCGATATCGTTGATGTTCCATTTTGCGGATTCGGCCATCCGGGTGGCTTTGGGCAAGCCCGAGGCGCAGGGCCGCGCGGATATCGAACGGATCAAGTCGATGCTGAGGCTGATCTGGTTTTCGATGGTCTGACGCGGGCTGCGATGACCCTGTGACGAAAGCGGCCACGATCATCCAGGCGCAGATTGGTGCCCTTGGCGCTGCACCCGACTGCGCCGGATGGGCCATCGTCTGCCGAAACAGATTTCCGCCCATCTGGCAGGGGATCATCTCCGCGCCCCGGAACGCAGAGGTGCTGTCTCTGCGTTTTCCGGGGCGCGGTTTGGGTCATGCGGTTGCGTTTGTCGCGGCCTGTGCCTGCATCTTTGCGTCGCGCGCGAAGAACAGTTCGTAGAATACCGGCACGGCGACCAGCGTCAGCACGGTCGCGAAGGCCAGCCCGGCCATGATCGTCACCGCCATCGAGATATAGAACGGATCGGACAGCAAGGGGATCATGCCCAGGATCGTCGTCGCAGCCGCCAGAACCACGGGCCGCATCCGCGAGATCGAGGCTTGCCGGATCGCATCACGCAGATCGGGTAAGTCCCTTCGCGTGATGTCGATTTCCTCGACCAGAACGATGCCGTTCTTGATCAGCATGCCGGACAGGCTGAGCAGGCCCAACAGCGCCGTGAAGGTAAAGGGCAGGCCGGTTCCCAGCAGCCCGAGGGTCACGCCGTTCACCGCCATCGGCACCAGCAGCCAGATGATCAGCGGCTGACGCAGCGCGTTGAACAACATCACGGTGATGATGATCATGGTCAGCAAAGCCAGCGGCAATTGCCCGATCAGACCTTCCTGCGCCTCCTTGGAATCCTCTTTCTCGCCGCCCCATTCGATCGCATAGCCACGGGGCAGGGGCATGTCCGCAAAGGCCCGATCCAACTGGCTTTGAACGTCGGCGACGCTGGCCTCTTGCGACACGCCTGCGGCAAGCGTGATGGTGGGCTGGCGATTTCTGCGGAAGATCAGGGTGTCCTGCGGGATCGGGGTAAAACCATCGATGACCTGCTCTATCGGGACGAAGGCCTGCAGCGGCTGCGAATAGACAAGCGCATCGGCCAGCGCGACGCTTCCATCCTGTGGTGCCCGCACATAGATCGGGATCTGCCGGTCCTTTTCGCGCATCACGCCCGAAATCACGCCGTCGCTGGCGAAGTTCAGGGAATCCGCGATATCCCTGCGGGTGACGCCAATGGCCTCGGCGCGATCCTCGGCATAATCCGGGCGCAGCACGATCTCGCGCTGGCGCCAGTCTATGCTGATCCCCGTCAACTGATCCGTGGTCTGCCGCATCCGCGCCTCTGCCTGCTCTGCCAGTTCGCGCAGAACGGCACCGTCAGGCCCTGAAATCCGCAACTGGATCGGGTTGCCGCCGCCGGTACCAAAGACCATCGCGACGGTGCGCAGATCGCCGTCGGGCAGGGCCTCGGCCGCGAAACCCTGAAGCGCATCGCGCAGCGCAGGGATCTGTTCGCTGGTCTGCGTCCGCACCAGCATATGGCCATAGGCAGAGTTTTCGCGCTGCGTGGTATAGTTCAGCATGAAGCGTGTCGCGCCATTGCCGACAAAGGTCGTCGTCGCCTCGACGCTGTCCTGCTGATCAAGCCAGCGTTCCAGCACATCCAGATCGGCTGATGTTTCCTGAATCGGCGTTCCCTGTTCCTTCCAGTAATGGACATAGAACATCGGCGTGCTGGAATTCGGAAAGAACTGCTGCTTGATCTGGCCAAAGCCATAGAAGCACAGGACCGTGATCCCGATCAGGGCCGTTGCAACCCACCACCGCCATCTGGACGCCCATTTCAAAAGCCCGGCATAGGCGCGGAAAACCGGTCCATCATAGCTTTCGCTTGTGCCATCAAGATTGGTCTTGAAGAAGTAATGCCCCAGCAGCGGCGTGATGGTGATCGCCAGAAACCATGACAGCAGCAGCGAAATGGTGATGACCGCGAACAGCGAGAACATGAATTCGCCCGTCGCATCGGGGCTGAGGCCGATGGGTGCGAAGGCGACGATACCTATCACCGTCGCGCCAAGCAGGGGGATCTGGGTCTTCTGCGCGGCCTCGTCCGCAGCATCGCGCGATGACATGCCGCGTTGCATCGAGGTCTGCATGCCCTCGGCCACGACAATGGCATTATCGACCAGCATCCCCATGGCAATGATCAGCGCGCCAAGGCTGATCCGCTCCATCTCGATGCCAAAGGGCAGCATGAAGACCAGCGTTCCCAAGACGGTCAGCAGCAAGGTCGCGCCCACGACCACGGCGGCGCGCACCCCCATGAACAGCGCCAGAACCACCAGCACGATGGCCACCGACATGGCAAGATTGACAACGAAATCGTTCGAGGCGGCCTCGACGATGCGATGCTGCTGATAGATCGGTTTCAGCTCGACCCCGGCGGGCAACTGGTCTGCGATCCGTGTCAGATGCGCCTCGACCCGCTTGCCGACCTCGACGATGTTTTCGGTATCAAGGCCAGCGACGCCCAGGGTAAAGGCCTCGGTGCCGTTATGGCGGATCAGCAGGGTCGGATCGCCGATCCGCTCGCGCGACAGGGTGACCAGATCCGACAGGCGCACGATTTCGCCCGAGATGCCGACATTCAGCCCGCTCAGCTCTTCCAGCGTGTCCGAACCTTCGGGGACCGTAAAGCGCGTCTGACCGGCCGTGCCTGCCGGGGTGATGTCGTCAGCCGCCGCAATCGCCTCCTCCAGCGCACCCGGCGGAATGTTCTGATTGACCGTCAGCGCCATGTCCGGCGTGGCATAGATCGCCTCTTGCGGCAGACCTGCCACATCGACATTGGCCACCCCATCGACCGTCAGCAATTCGCGCCGCAGGAACCTGGCCAGATCGTGCTTTTCGGCATCGCTATAGCCTTCTGCCGTCACCGCGAAGTAAATGCCGAACACATCGCCGAAATCGTCATTCACGACCGTGTATTCGACGCCTTGCGGCAGGAATTTCGCCGCCTCGCCGACCTTGGCACGCAATTCGG
Source organism: Paracoccus fistulariae (assembly GCF_028553785.1). NCBI lineage: Bacteria > Pseudomonadati > Pseudomonadota > Alphaproteobacteria > Rhodobacterales > Paracoccaceae > Paracoccus > Paracoccus fistulariae. The sequence goes on along the minus strand of NZ_CP067136.1, from coordinate 2,092,471 downwards.
TCCAGACGGCGGGCACCTCGTCGCCGCCGGTCTTGGGGTCCAGCTCGATTTCCAGCAGCGAGGCGCCGGGCGTGTTGATCGAGGTGATGGTATCCACCTCGCCAAGCTGCTGGATCGCGCTTTCCAGCGGTTCGCTGACCTCGACCGAGACCTCCTCGGCCGAGGCGCCGGGATAGCTGGAATAGACCACCGCCGTCTTGATGGTGAAGGCCGGATCCTCCAACCGGCCCAGCGAGAAGAAGCTGGCGATGCCGCCAAAGAACATCACCAGGATCAGGATCCAGGTCAGGATCGGCTTTTCAATGCTGCCACGTGCGATTTTCATGGCGTCCTCACTGATCGATGCCGCGGAAGCGCTTGACGGATTGGTCATCCGACAAGTGCGACAGCCCGGCGGCGGCGATCTCGTCCCCGGCCTCGACGCCCGAGGTGAGGGTGATCTGGCCGTTCTGGTCCGCCGCGATGGTGACCGGAACGCGCACCAGTCGGCCAGTCTCTTCCCCCTCGGCGGCGAAACGCAGCACGAAGTAATCGCCATCTGGCGTGGTGCCCACGGCATCCAGCGGCACAGTCAGATCCGGCCTGTCCGATGCTTGATTGCGGCGCATGACGACGGCCACCGAGTAACCCGGCAGGATCAGCAGGTCTTTCGGCGGTGCCATGCCCAGCGTCACCTTATAGGTCCCGGCGACGGGGCCGGTTTCGATATCGGTTTCCACGACCGCAAGCGGATAAAGCCGGTCATCGCCGCCAAAGCGGGCCAGCAGGTCGAATTCCGGGTTTTCGATGGCGCGGCGGACGATCGCTTCGGGCACGTCGATTTCAATGCGCAATTCGCTCATGTCATGCAGCCGCACGACAGGCTGGCCCGCAGCCACGGTGGTGAAATTCGCAACCGTCCGGGTCGAGACGACGGCATCGAAAGGTGCCATCAGCGTCGCGCGCTCCAGCGCAAGCTCGGCATTCTTGCGCGCGACTGCGGCCAGTTCCGCCTGGGTCTGAAGCGTTTCGCGCTGGGCCCGGCTGATATTGCCGCCCAGTTGCCTTGCGCGTTCGGCATCGCTTTGGGCCTGGGCTTCGGTCAGCCTGGCCTCCTCAAGCGCCAGATCGAAGGGCACCTGATCCAGACGCGCGATCAGATCACCCTCTGGGATCAGATTGCCCTCGGTCACGGGAAACTCGACCAGCTGACCGCCGACCTGAAACGCCAGATCAATGGTCTGGCGGGCCACGGTGCGACCGAAAAACACGCGCTCACCGGCGCTCTCATCCTGTCCAAGCGTGATCAGCTTGACCAGCGGAACCTGCTGATCCTGCGCCATGGCCAGCGGGGTGAACAGAACAGAGGCGGCAGCGGTCGCGGCTGCAAGAACGCGGCGAAAGGCGGTCATCATTATAATCCCATATGATCGGGGACCGGCGCGCAACCGGTCCGAATAGGCTTAATTTCCATGCAGATTGTCCGAATCCGGGCGCGATACAACCGTAATCTGAAAAAAATTCAGGTTTCCGTTGCGCTGCGATATTTTTCCGTGACGACCCTGCGGGAGATAAGGCCGCAGATTCAGCAGATTGGGCTTTGCCCGTCCGCCCGCGTGGCATCTGGAGCCGTGTCAAAGAAAGCAGCTGGCGCAGCCTGGATTTGAAGGCGCGCGCCTGCGGCAAAGGCCTTATGGAGGGCGCCAGAACGCAAATACTGGCGTTTCAGCAAGGCGCGCTCACCAGGGCACCGGCTTTCCTTTCCAGTCCCGGAAACTGCCATTGTCCTTGGCGGTCAGGCCGTCGATCACAGAGAGCAGCGCCTGCGCGGCTTGCGGGGCCGAAATCGTCGGGTAGCGGTCGGCGTAATCCTGCGTCAGCCGCGTCTCGACCGTGCCCGGATGCAGGGCGACGACGATGTGATTCCTGTCGCGGCGGGCGATCTCGATGGCTGCTGTCCGGATGATCTGGTTCTGGGCGGCCTTGGCGGCGCGATAGCTGATCCATCCGCCCAGACCGTTATCCCCGATCGAGCCGACACGCGCCGAAAGCGAGGCAAAGACAGCGCGGGCGTCCTTGCGCATCAGCGGCGCGAAATAGCGCAGCAGCAGCGCAACCCCCGTCGCGTTCAGCGCGAAATGCGCGTTCATGGCATCGGCCTCGATCTCGCGGATGGTCTTTTCGGGCTGATTGCCTTCGATGACCAATGCGCCGGTGGCATTGAAGATCAGATCGAAGCGTTCCTCCGCAAGGCTTTCGGCACAGCGCGCCACGCTGCCCTGATCGGTCAGATCCAGCCCCGTGCGGCGTGACAGGCCGGTGACCTGAGCGCCGCCTTGGCGAAGGGCGTCGGCGACCGCCGCGCCAATGCCGCCACTCTCTCCGATCACAAGGGCCTTCATACCAGCCAGCGCGCCATGGTCAGCCCGGCCCATGCCGATATCCCGGTCAGAAACCCGCCCCAGATCGTATCGACCGCCACCTGCTGCAATGACCAGTCCCGCAGGGTCGCATAATTGGTGAATTCATAGGTGCCATAGCACATCAGCCCGATCAGCGCGCCGCCAATCAGGGCTTTCCCCGGACGGTTCTCGACCAGCGCCGGGACCGACACGAAATAGAGAACGCCCATGATATAGATCGCATAGAAGATCGCCGCAGGGCCGACGCGGAACGGATCGGCCAGAAGCTGCCCGACATGCCGCTCGAACAGGGGCCGGATGATCTGGGTGATGCCAATAATGTCGATGGCCAGAAAGACGAACAATGTCGAAAGATAAAGGGCGACGATCTGCATGAACTCCTCCGCGCGCTGATATGTAATGGCATTTACGCGCCGAAAGCGGCGAAAGTTGCCTTGAAGCGCGCATTAATTTTGAGAGCGGCGCGCGACCGTGGCGACAGGATCCGCAAAGCTGCCTGCGGGGGCAGAGCAGATGGGCAATTAATTTAACCAAGAAAAAATTAAAATTGACACGAGTGAATTATTTGCTACCGTCGTGGATACCGCAAGGAGGGGGCGGGCAGGGCGATGGCCTGCGAATTTGATCTCCTCTTCAAAGAGTGATCCTGGGAGGATTGATATGAGCTTGAAAAAAGCGCTTTCGGCGCTGCTGACCACTGTTGCGCTTGGCACGGGTTCGGCTGCCTTTGCCGATGGAATTGGCGCCTCGCTTCTGACGCAGCAGCACCCGTTCTATATCGAACTGGCCGATGCGATGAAGGCCGAGGCCGAGGTCAAGGGCGTGCCGCTGGAGATCAGCATTGCGAACCAGGACCTGAACAAGCAGCTGGCCGATGTCGAGGATTTCATCGTCAAAGGCGTTGATGTCATCGTGATTTCGCCGGTCGACAGCCAGGGCGCGCTGGCCGCCATCGCCAAGGCCGAAGCCGCAGGGATCAAGGTGATCACCGTCGATATTCCGATCGCCAATGGCCAGGTGACGTCGCATATCGGCACCGACAACTATACCGGCGGCGTCAAGGCGGCCGAGCTGATGGGCAAGGTTCTTGAGGGCAAGGGCAAGGTCGCCATCATCGACTATCCGACGGTCCAGTCCGTGGTTGCCCGGATCGACGGCTTCAAGAAGGGTCTGGAAGAGTTCCCGGGGATCGAGATCGTCGCCCAGCAGACCGGCATCACCCGCGCCGAGGCGCTGGCCGTGTCGCAGAACATGCTGCAGGCCAATCCCGACATTACCGGCATTTTCGGTTTCGGCGACGATGCGGCACTGGCCGCGGCGGTCGCGGTGAAATCGGCCGGGCTGCAGGATCAGGTGAAGGTCATCGGCTTTGATGGCATGGAAGAGGCCCGCAATGCCGTGGACAGCGATCCGGTCATGGTCGGCGTGATCCAGCAATTCCCGCAGGAAATGGGCAAGACCGCCGTGGACACGGCCGCGCAGGTCATCGCGGGCGAAGAGGTGCCTGCCGAACAGCCGATCGTGCCGGGCATCTATACCGGGATGTAATCAGGCCAGAACGGCCTTTCCCGGTTCCTGCCGGGGAAGGCGGGGCTTGCTGATCAAGGGGATATCATGACTGACGCGCCTGACATCGTTCTGTCGATGTCCGATGTGAAGAAGCATTTCGGTCCGGTCGTGGCGCTGAGGAACATGCGGCTGCAGATCCGTCCGGGCCGCGTTCACACGATCCTGGGCGAAAATGGCGCCGGAAAATCGACGCTGATGAAGATCCTTGTGGGGGTCTATCAGCCGACCGATGGCCGGATGGAACTGGCGGGTCAGCCCTACAGCCCGCAAAGCCCGACCGAGGCCGCGCAGCGCGGGCTGGCGATCGTGTTTCAGGAACTGAGCCTGTGCAACAATCTCAGCGTGGCCGAAAATATCATGGCCACCCACGAACCCGCGCGCTTCGGCTTTATCAACGACCGCAAGCTGCGGCAGATGGCGGCAGAGCTGGTGGCGGATCTGGGCCTGCCGGTGAATGTCGATGCCAAAGTGGGCGATCTGTCGATTGCCCAACGTCAGCTGGTCGAGATCGCCAAGGGCCTGTCCCATCCGGCCAAGGTGCTGATCCTGGATGAGCCGACCTCTTCGCTGTCGGATTCCGAGGCCGATATCCTGTTTTCCATCATCGAGCGTCTGAAGGCGCGGGGCACCGCGATCATCTATATTTCGCATCGGATGGAGGAAATCATGCGCCTGTCGGATGACATTACGGTCATTCGGGACGGCGAATATGTCGCGACGCGGGACCGCAACGACACCACCATCGAAGAGCTGATCGCCCTGATGGTCGGCCGCCGGATGGACGAGATCTACCCGCCCGCGCTGGCACCCGGCCAGACGCGCGGCACCACACCCGCGCTGGAGGTCCGCAAGCTGACACGCGCGGATGAGTTTGCGGATATCTCGTTTCAGGTCATGCCCGGAGAGATCCTTGGATTTTTCGGGCTGGTCGGGTCGGGACGGTCCGAGGTGATGAATGCCATCTTCGGCATGCGCGCCGCCACGGGCGAGATATGGCTTGGCGGCAAACCCGTCCAGTTCCGCAGCCCCGTCGAGGCCATCCGGGCCGGGATCGGGTTCGTGACCGAGAACCGCAAGGAAGAAGGTCTGGTCCTGGGCGCGGCCCTGCAGCCCAATATTTCATCCGCGTCCATTCCCGCATTTGCCGGGCGGTCGGGCTTTCTGAATTTCGGGGCCGAGCGTCAGGCTGCGGCGGCCGAGGTGCAGCGGCTGGCGATCCGCACCAATTCGCTGCAGACGCTGGCGGGCACGCTGTCGGGCGGCAATCAGCAAAAGGTGGTGCTGGCCAAATGGCTGCTGACGCGGCCCGGGGTTCTGATCCTGGACGAACCCACCCGCGGCGTCGATGTGGGCGCCAAGTTTGAAATCTATCGCATCATCCGGCAACTGGCTTCGGAAGGCACGGCGATCATCATGGTCTCATCCGAACTGCCCGAGGTTCTGGGTCTGGCGGATCGCGTGGCCATCATGGCCGAAGGACGGATCAAAGCCACCCTGTCGGGGGATGAACTCACGCCGGAACATGTCATGGCCTATGCTACGGGAACTTCCAAATGACACAGACGACCGATCCTGCCGCGACCGCGCGGGGCCAGCAACTTCGCGCCCTGATGCTGCAATATGGCGGCATCCTCATGGCGCTGGTGGCGCTTTGCGTGATCTTCACGCTGATGAATGGCCGCTTCATGACGGTGGCCAACCTGACCAATATCCTGCAGCAGGTCGCCGTCGTGGCCATCGCGGCCTTCGGCATGACCTGGGTGATCCTGCTGGGAGAGATTGACCTCTCCATCGGCTCGATCATCGCGGTGGCGGGCATGGCCGGGGCGCAGGCGCTGGCGATGGGCGTGGGCTTTGTCCCGGCGCTGCTGTTCACGCTGGCGGCAGGGGCGGTCATGGGGGGCATCAACGGCGTGCTGACGGCCAAGCTGATGCTGCCATCCTTCATCGTGACCGTGGCGACAATGGGCATCTATCGCGGCGTTGTCAGTCTGCCCACCAATGGCGCGCCCGCGATGATCTCGGACCCGTCCTGGATCGCCATCGGCTCGGGCAGCTTTCTGGGCCTGCCGATCATCATCTGGATCGTGCTGGTGCTGTTTCTGTTCAACCATATCCTGCTGTCGCGCACGACCTTCGGGCGGCGCACCTATCTGACCGGCGGCAATCGCGAGGCGGCGCTTTATTCCGGGATCAAGGTGGACCGGCTGAAAATCGCCATCTTCACCCTGTCGGGGGTCATGGCGGCCATTGCCGGGATCCTGCTGTCCTCGCGCCTGTACTCGGCGCAGACCAATGCCGGGATGAGCTATGAACTGGACGCCATCGCGGCGGCCGTTCTGGGGGGCACCAGCCTTGCGGGCGGGGTGGGGACCATGATCGGCACATTGATCGGCGCGCTGATCATCGGCGTGATGAATAACGGCATGAACATGCTGTCTGTCCCCTATTTCTATCAGCTGATCGTCAAGGGTCTGGTGATCCTGATCGCGGTCTGGCTGGATGTCCGTGCCAAGAAGCGGAGAGCGTGATCCATGCACAAGGTTCTGACAATCGGCGAGGTTCTGGTCGAAATCGTGGCTGCGACCACGGGCGACGGTTTCCAAGACGCGCAGCCGCTGGTCGGCCCGTTCCCCTCGGGCGCGCCTGCGATCTTCATTGACCAGTTGGGCAAGCTGGGCACGCCTGCGGCCATTGTCTCTCGCGTGGGGGACGATGATTTCGGGCGGCTGAATATCGACCGTCTGAGCGCCGACGGGGTGGATGTCTCGGGGATCGAGATTGCGCCGGGGGAAAGCACCGGCAGCGCCTTTGTGCGCTATCGCGACGATGGCAGCCGGTCCTTTGTCTATAATATCCGCAACAGCGCCTGCGGCAATCTGCGCCCGACGGCGGCGTCCGAGGCGCTGATCGACGGCTGCGACCATCTGCATGTCATGGGCACCGCGCTGTCGGCGCCGGGTCTGGGGCAGATGGTCATGCAGGCGGCGCGGCGGATCAAGGCGCAGGGCGGCACGATCTCTTTCGATCCGAACCTGCGTCCCGAAATCCTGGATGCGCCCGGCCTGCGCGAGGCGCTGGAAGACATGCTGGAGATGACCGATCTTTTCATGCCCTCGGGCGATGAACTGTTCCTGTTCGACAAGACGCGCGACGAAGCCGCCGCGGTCGCTGCGCTGCTGGCGCGGGGCATTCGCACCGTTGTGCTGAAGCGTGGCGCGGACGGGGCCAGCCTGTTCGAGGCCGCGGGCCGCGTCGATGCCGCGCCGCTTCGCGTGCATGAGGTTGACCCCACCGGCGCGGGCGACAGTTTCGGCGGCGCCTTTCTCAGCTTCTGGCTGGCGGATGCCGCACCTGAACAGGCGCTGCGCTATGCCAATGCTGCCGGTGCCCGGGCTGTCACCAGACTGGGCCCGATGGAGGGCACCTCGACCCGCGCGGAACTGGACGCGATGCTGGCAGGGCAGGCGGGTGACGCCACGAACGCCAACAGCCTGAAGGATATCGCGGCATGGCGCGATCGGCCCGGACCTTCGGGGATCCCCTCGATCTGCACGGCGCATCCGCTGGCGATCGAGGCCGCGATGCGGGCGACGCTGCCCACGCCCTTGCCCCTGCTGATCGAGGCGACCTGCAATCAGGTCAATCAAGAGGGCGGCTATACCGGCATGACACCCGCCGATTTCCGCCGCTTTGTCGAGGATATCGCGGACCGGGTCGGTTTCCCGACCGAGCGCCTGATCCTGGGCGGCGACCATCTGGGACCGAACCCGTGGAAGGATCTGCCCGCCGATCAGGCCATGGACAAGGCCGAGGTGATGATCCGCGCCTATGCCGCTGCCGGCTTCACCAAGCTGCATCTGGACTGCTCGATGGGCGCCGCCGGAGAGCCGGTGGCCCTTGACGATGCCGAAACGGCCCGGCGTGCCGCCCGGCTGGCGCAGGCCGCCGAAGAGGCGCGCCCGGAAACCGGCATTCCTCCGGTCTATATCATCGGCACCGAGGTTCCGATTCCGGGCGGCGCGATGGAGGAAATCGAGGGTCTGGAACTGACCGCGCCCGATGCCGCGCGGACGACCGTGGCGGTGCATAAGGACGCCTTTGCCGCCCGTGGGCTGGAGGATGCCTTTGATCGCGTGATCGGGCTGGTGGTGCAGCCGGGCGTCGAATTCGGCAATCATAATGTCGTCGGCTACGATCCGGTCGCCGCAACGGGCCTCAGCGCCGCGCTGTCGGATATGCCCGGTCTGGTCTATGAGGCGCATTCCACCGATTACCAGACGCGCGAGGCCCTGACGGCGCTGGTCAATGACGGTTTTTCGATCCTCAAGGTCGGCCCCGGCCTGACCTTCGTTCTGCGAGAGGCGCTGTACGGTCTGGACGATATTGCCGAGGAACTGTTCCCCGGCCAGCGCGACCACACCCTGCGCGCCACGATGGAACAGGTCATGCTGGCCAATCCCAGGAATTGGGATCGCTATTACCACGGCAGCGATGCGGAACGTGCGCTGCAACGGCACTTCTCTTACAGCGACCGGATCCGTTATTATTGGCCCGATCCTCAGGCCGCGCAGGCGGTGGCGGAACTGTTCGACCTGCTGGGCGAGCGCGATCTGCCAGAGACGCTGATCGGGCAATATCTTGGCGGTCTTTATCCCGATGTGCGGGCAGGCAGGTTGGCGCCGCGCGCGAATGCACTTGCCCTTGCGGCGGTCCAGCGGCTAACGCAGGACTACGTTTCGGCCTGTGGCGGGGCCTGACGGGCGCATTTGAGATGGGAACTGGTGACATTGGGTTCGAATAAGGCAAAGGAAAAGACAGACGGCATCCGCACCATGGAGGATTTCGCGGCCCATGTCGGGCTTTCGCGCCCGACAGTGTCGAAATACTTCAACGATCCCGCATCGGTTCGCGAAAAGACCCGCAAGCGGATCGAGAAGGCGATCACGGATTCCGGCTTTCGGCCCAATCTTTTCGCGGTCAATCTGAAACGCCAGCGCACCAAGATCCTTGGCGTTATCATCCCGAACGCCATCGACCCATTCTATATGGAATTGACCCGCCGGATCGAGGAAATCGCCACCGATGCCGGATATTTCGCCATCGTCCTCAGTTCGAACGGTCGCCCGGATCTTGAGGCCGAGGCGATTGAACGCTTTGAATCCATGAATGTCGCCGGCGCGATTGTCGCGCCTCTGGGCCAGTCGCGGGGGCAGTCCAAGCTGGATTCGCTGGCCAGCCGCGTTCCGCTGATCTACGTCGACGCCCCGGGGCAGGAGGGGATGCCCTATATCGGGACCGATAACAGCCAGAGCATGGGTCTGATCGTCGATTACCTCTGCCGTTCGGGGACGCCGCCCTGCTTTCTGGGGATGCCAGAGGTCAATCTGAACGCGCGTCAGCGGCGCAGGGCCTATGAAGAGGCGATGGACAGGGCGGGGCAGGAACCGCGCGTGCTGCCATCGGATCCCGTCGACAGCTGGGATTTCGAAGCTGTGGCCCATCGGCAGATGGCAAAGGCGCTGGCGGCGGGTCTGCCCTATTCCACGCTGCTCTGCGCCAATGACCGTCTGGCATTCGGCGCGCTGCTGGCCGCGTGGGAGGCCGGGATCAAGGTCGGTCGCGATCCCGGCAGCCGCCTGCGGATCGCGGGCCATGACGACCATCCGCTGGCGCGATATGCCTGTCCGCCCCTGACCACCGTGGCGCAGGATTACGCCGAAATTGCCCGGCTTGCCACCAACCGGCTGCTGGTGATGCTGGACGACAAGGCCCCGGCCACCACGGCCGAGGCGACCTCTGACGCGATATTGCTAAAAGCCAGCATCATGCTGCGCGCCTCGGCCTGATGCCTTTTCAGCCCAGCCGCGCCTGTATTTTCAGGCTTCCCGCAGGGGCATGGCTTCCCAGCACCTCTGCCACCTCGGCCAGGCTCAATTGATGAGAGATCAGCCCGGCAATGCCCGGCCCGAAACTGCGGATCGCCTCCAGCGCCTGCGGAATATTGCGGTTCAGCGAATGGGTGCCCTGCAGGCGCAATTGACGCCGGAAGATCTCGAACGGGCTGATCTGGATTTTCGCATCCGGGGGGCAGACGCCGAAGAACAGAAGGCTGCCGCCATCCGCCACGTAATCGGTCATTTGGGCGGCCACATCTATGCGCCCCGTGGCGTCGATGCAGATATCCATTCCCCGCCGCATCGCCGCCATCGCGGTGCTGCCGCTTTCCACCGCGTCGAAGCCAAAGGACCGCGCCAGATCCAGCCGCGCGGGATCGATATCGGCCAGCGCGATCCGCGTCAGACCGCGCGTCCGCAGCGCAATCGCCAGCAGAAGGCCGATGGGCCCGGCACCGATCACAAGCGCCTCATCCTGCGGGTTGGGTGCCAGCGCGGTGATGCCGTTCAGCACACAGCCCATCGGCTCGGCCAGGGCGGCCTGATCGAAGGGAAGATCGCCGATCCGGTGCAGGTTCCGCGCATCGACCGCGCTGAACTCGGCAAAGCCGCCATTTTGCGACACGCCATAGGCGCCCAGCAGGACACAAAGGTTGCGCTGCCCCCGCTGACAGGGTCGGCAGGTTCCGCAGGACAGGTTCGGATCGACCACCACCCGATCGCCGGGCGCAAAGCCCGATACCTTGTCGCCGACCGCCGTGACCACGCCCGCATATTCATGCCCCGGCACGACCGGAAAGGCGCCGCTGCCATAGCGCGCATGCATGACGTCGATATCGGTGTGACAGATGCCGCTGGAACGCACCTCTATCAGCACCTCATGCGCGGCGGGCTGAGGTTCCGGCAGGTCGGTCAGCGTCACATGGCCTTTGGACGGATAAGAAATCGCCTTCATCTGCGTGCCTTTCCTGTGCTCAGCTCATCCATTGGCCGCCATCGACATTATAGCATTGCGAGACGATGTAATTCGCCTCGTCCGAGGCCAGAAACACCGCCATCCCGGTCAGATCGTCCGGTGTGGCAAAGCGGCCAGCGGGCACGCCTGCTTCGACTTCGGCTTTTTTCTGGCCGGGTTCCTTGCCCTCCAGCCGCGCGAACATGGCATCGACATGTTGCCAATGTGCGCCATCGACCACGCCCGGCGCGATGGCGTTCACATTGATGCCATGCCGGATCAGGTTCAGCCCGGCCGATTGGGTCATGCTGATCACCGCCGCCTTGGTCGAGCAATAGACCAGCACCAGCGGTTCACCCCGCCTGCCGGCCTGACTGGCCATGTTGATGATCTTGCCGCCATGGCCCTGCGCGATCATCTGGCGCGCTGCCGCCTGCATGGTGAACAGCGTGCCCGCGACATTCACCGCATATAGCCTGTCATAGCTGTCGCGCGTGATATCGACGGTCTCCGCCGCGTCGAACAGGGCGGCATTGTTGATCAGGATATCCAGCTTGCCCGCGCGATCCACCACCGTGGCGATGGCCGCGTCGATGCTGTCCTGTCGGCTGACATCCAGTTCGACCGCATAGGCGGCGCCACCGATCTCTGCCGCGGTCGCCTGTGCCGCGTCCAGATTGATATCTGCAATGGCCACCGTCGCGCCTTCACGAAGATAGGCCTTGGCAAAGCCCTTGCCGATCCCTTGCGCGGCACCGGTGATCAGCGCGGATTTTCCGTCAAGGCGTTTCATGTCAGATCGACTCCATGGGGGATGCGGGCGTGGTGCCGGGATGTTCCGGGGGAGCATCGCCCGGCAAGGCCGGACGATGCTTCGGCAGGGAGGAGCTGTTACTTCGGATAGCCTGCGCGGGCCATTTCCCGTGCGGCGGTGGACTGCGCCGCTGCCAGCGCGTCTTCCGCCGACATCTGGCCCGCCAGCGCGGCCGAGATATTCTGCCCGACGCTGGTCCCGATGCCCTGGAATTCGGGGATCGAGACATATTGGATGCCGGAATAAGGCACCGGCACCGCCGTCGCGTCATCGGGATTGGCATTCTCGATCGCGCTCAGCACCGTGGCGGCAAAGGGGGCGGCATCGACGTAATTCTGGTTCTCATAGGTGGACTGGCGCGTTCCGGGCGGAACCGCGACCCAGCCTTTCTGCTCACCCACCAAAGTCACGTAGTCCTGACTGGTTGCCCAGGCCACGAAATCCTTGGCCACATCGACCTTTTTCGAACTGGCCGGGATGGCCAGCGACCAGGCCCAGAACCAGGCATTCCCCTTGTCGACCGAGGCAACCGGCGCGACGGTAAAGCCGACGCTGTCGGCGACCTGCGACTGGTTCGGGTCAAAGACGCGCCCCGCCGCCGAGGTCGCGTCGATCCAGATCGCGCATTTGCCGGTCTGGAACAGCGCCTGATTCTCGTTGAACCCGTTCGAGGTCGCGCCGGGCGGTCCGTAATTGGTCATCACGTCCAGATAATAGTTCAGCGCATCGGACCAGGGCTGCTGATCCAGCTGCGGCGTCCAGTTCTCGTCGAACCAGATCCCGCCATTGCTGTTCACCAGCGTGCCGAAGAAGGCCATGTTTTCGCCCCAGCCGGGTTTGCCGCGCAGGCAGATGCCATATTGTTCCTTGCCTTTGTCGGTCAGCTTGGCCGCGAATTCCGCGATCTGCGCATAGCTGGGCTGTTCCGGCATGGTCAGGCCCGCCGCCTCGAACAGATCCTTGCGGTACATGGTGAACGAGCTTTCGGCATAGAAAGGCAGCGCAAACAGCGTGCCGTCGCTGGACAGGCCCGCCCTGACCGCCGGGATCAGATCGTCATAGTCATAGCCCTCGATCCCGTCCAAAGGCGTCAGCCAACCCTGCTTGCCCCAGATCGGCGCCTCGTAAGAGCCGATGGTCATGATGTCATATTGGCCACCCTGCGTCGCGATATCGGTGGTCACCCGCTCTCGCAGGACGTTTTCTTCAAGGATGACCCAGTTGATCTTGTTGCCGGTCGCCTCTTCCCAGGTCGAGGACAACTCTTGCATGATGATCATATCGCCGTTGTTCACCGTGGCGATGGTAATATCCTCGGCCTGCGCCGCCAGACCGAACGCGGTCAAAGCAGACGCGCCAAGCAGCGCATTTCTGATAGACATAAAACTACCTCCCTTTTCCTCCGTGCCGATATTCTTGCGGCGAAGCCTTCTCACGTCAATAAAAATATTTACTCAAGTAAAATTTATGAACCGCGCGCAATCTTTGTGCGCGCGTAAGGGTGGCCTTGTCCGGCCGGGAAGACGGTCCGATGGGTAATGTCGCAAATCTGGCCGAAGCCGGTCGATCAGCCGAAGATGGTGGCCAGCTGTGCGTGAAAGGCTGACAGAAGCTGGTCGCGGCTGTGATCGGTCTGGCCGATCCCGTCTTGCATGAAGAACCGGAACAGGCCGTCCAGCATTGCGTATTTCAGCTCGACCTGCGCCGGATCGGCATTGCCCGCCTGCCTCATCGCGGTGGCCATGATGGCGATCAGCATCGCTTCAAGCTCATCGACGACGGGGCGGAAGGTTTCGTCGAACATGGCCTGGCTGCGGATGTCATACCACAGCCGATGCGCCATATCGTCATCGATGATCGAGGCGACCAGCACCTCGGCAAACGCATCGATCACCTGATCCCGGCCTGTCGTCTGTTCCAGCGCGGAGGCGATCTTCCGCACGAATTCGTGCTTGTAGATCTGGACGCAGTAAATGATCAGTTCCGACCGGTCTTCGAAATAATAGTGCAGCATCCCAAGCGAAAGATCGCATCTGTCGGCGATGTCGCGCAGCGACGTATTCGCATAGCCAAGCTCTTTCAGCGCTTCGATCGCGCTCGCTGCGATCTGGCGCTTCTTCGCGTCGCGTTTCGCGGTCTTCCGCTCGGCGCGTGCTTTCAGTTTGGCGGGCATTTCGTTCATGGCGACTGTCTGTAGCTTTTCATCTGCGGTTTCAAGATGCAGCCGGGACGACAACCTGCGGCTGAAGGGCAGTTTAACGAAATGCCGTAGCGTGACCAGAACAAAAAAACTAAACAACTGTATAGATTTTTGTGACAGAACGTGGAATTCAAGCTGTGGGAAGGCAGAATCGGGGGCCGCGTGCCGGTAAACCGATCAGTCACGGGGCAGGATCTTCGCTGCGGGCCGGAAGGCCCGTGGCGGTCTGACCCGACAGGGAGGAGGGAAGATGAAATATTCGGCACCATTCGATGTGTCCCGCCGCAGGTTTCTGAAATACGGCGTTTTCGGCACGGCGCTGCTGGCCGGTGGCGGCTATGCGGCGACCCGCATGACCGACGCGGGCATCGTGCCGCGCATCCCGGTGCTGAACCATCTTGATGCCGGGGGGCAAAGCGTCTTCGGCGCCGTCTCTGACGTCGTACTGGATGGCATGCTGCCCGAGGACGGCACCGAACGCCGCGCCGCCATCGACGATGTGCTGGTCGGGATCGACGGTCTGCTGAACGATCTGCCGGAAAGCAGCCGCAAGGAGGTCAAGGATCTTCTGGGCCTGCTGGCCATGGCGCCGACGCGCTTCATCCTGGGCGGGCGTTGGGGGAATTGGGACGCCGCCAGCCGTGATCAGGTGCGCAGCTATCTGGATGGGCTGGCATCTTCCCGGGCGGCGCTGAAACGCACGGCCTTTGTCGTGCTGCGCGATATGCCGACATCGGCCTTTTACGGCAGCAGACGCAGCTGGGAACTGATCGGCTATGACGGCCCGATGTTCGACAATGACGCATAAGGGAGGATGTGAGCATGAGCGCGCATGAGGTTCATGACGGCAGCAGGCTTGACGCCGATCTGACGCTTTCCGCAGATGTGGTGATCGTCGGATCCGGTGCTGGCGGAGGCTATGCCGCCGAGGTGCTGGCCACCTCTGGGCTGCGGGTGGTGCTGGTCGAGGCCGGGGGTTATCACACCGCCGAGACCTTCTCTCAGAATGAGAGCAAGGCCTATCCGATGCTGTACCAGGAGGCCGGGGCACAGCGCACCAAGGACAAGGGCGTCATCGTCTTTCAGGGGCGCTCGGTCGGCGGCTCGACCACGGTGAACTGGACCACCAGCTTTCGCACGCCCGACAACACACTGGCTTACTGGCAGGATGTGCATGGCGTCTCGGGGGCATCGGCCGAACAGATGGCCCCGCATTTCGAGGCGGTCGAAAAACGTCTGAATATCGCGCTGTGGGAGGATTTCGAGCCGAACCCCAATAATGCCGCGCTGAAACGCGGATGCGAGGCTTTGGGCTTTCACACCGGGATCATCAAGCGCAATGTCAAGTATTGCGGCAATACCGGGCTGTGCGGTCTGGGCTGTCCGCTGGATGCCAAGCAATCCATGCTGAACACGACCATTCCGGGCATGCTGGAGGCTGGCGGCGCGCTGGTCCATAATGCCGAGGCCGCGCGGATCGAACATGACGGCGCCCGCGCGCGGGCCGTGCTGTGCCGGGCGCTTGACGCGCGCGGCAATCCGACCGGGCGCAATATCCGGATCGAGGCGGGGCATGTGGTGGTGTCCTGCGGTTCGATCCGCAGCCCGGCGCTGATGATGCGCTCGGACATTCCCGATCCGTCCGGCATGCTGGGCAAGCGGACCTTCCTGCACCCGGTCAGCGCCTCGATGGCCATCATGGATGAGATCACCGAGCCCTATTACGGCGCGCCGCAATCGGCCTATTCCGACGAATTCCTGTGGCCCGCCGACGACCGCGTCGGCTTCAAGCTGGAAACCACCCCGCTGCAGCCGGTCTTTGCCGCCAGCGTGTTCGACAAGACGATGGGACAGGCCAGCGCGGCTTTCATGAAAGACCTGCCACGCATGCAATCCACCCTGGGCCTGCTGCGCGACGGTTTCCACGACGGTGCGGCGGGCGGCACCGTCGAACTGACCGGAGAGCGCGGCCAGACCGTCGATTACCCGATCACGGATTACCTGCGCGAAGGGCTGGTGCGCGCGCTTGAAACCGCGATCGAGGTGCAGTTCGCGGCCGGTGCGACGGCGGTTTACCCCTGGCACATCGCGACCCGCAGGCTGGAGAGCATGGACGCGGCCCGCGCCTGGCTGACACAGGCGGATATGGGGGTGATGAACCTGATGGTCGGATCTGCCCATGTCATGGGCGGCTGCATCATGGGGGACGATCCGGCGCGTTCTGTGGTCAATTCCGAAGGCGCGCATCACGTCATCGAAAACCTGTCGGTGTTTGACGGTTCGGTCTTTCCGACCTCGATCGGCGCGAACCCGCAGGAATCGATCTATGCAATGACCCTCAAGAATGCCGCTGCGCTGGCGGCGCAACTGTCCTGAAAAGATAGGTAACACAGGAGGGGATCCAGATGGACACCCGAGCCATGGCCGAGACTGCCGATCTGCATATCGCCTATGACCGCCTGCGCGCGGGATATGAGGCGGAAAGATTTCCCACGCTGGCCGTTCGCAAGGATCGCCTGAAGCGGCTGGAGAGGATGCTTGGCAAATACGAACATCCGCTGGTCCAGGCGATGAGCGATGATTTCGGGCACCGCTCGTCGCACGAATCCGCGATGTTCGATATTCTTCTGTCGATCAGCGAGATCCGCGATAACCGCCGCCACCTGCGCAAATGGATGGCGCCGCGTCGGGTCAGGACGCGGCTGCATTTCCTGCCCGCCAAAAGCCGCCTGATCCCGCAGCCGCTGGGCGTCGTCGGGGTGATGACGCCGTGGAATTTTCCTGTTTATCTGGCGATTGGCGGTATCGCGAATGCCTTTGCTGCGGGCAACCGGGCGCTGCTGAAGCCCAGCGAACTGGTTCCGGCCACCAATGCGGTTCTGGCCCGCGCATTCGCCGAGTTTTTCGCCCCCGAGGAAGTGGCGCTGGTCGAAGGTGGGGTCGAGGTGGCGCAGGCTTTCAGCGCGCTGCCCTTTGACCATATCATCTTCACAGGCTCGACGGCGGTGGGGCGCAAGGTGGCCGAAGCCGCGGCCCGCAACCTGACGCCGGTGACGCTGGAACTGGGGGGCAAATCGCCCGCGCTGGTGACCGGCTCTGCTGATATGGATCGCGCCGCGCAGTCCGTCGCGCATGGGCGTCTGGCCAATGCCGGGCAGGTCTGCATCGCGGCGGATTACGCGCTGGTGCCCGGCCCGCAAAGGGATGATTTCGTCACCAGCCTCAGCGCCGCGATGCGCAGGCTCTACCCTAGCTGGCAGGACAATCCGGACTATTCCTCGATCATCTCTGACCGGCATTTCGACCGTCTGCACGACCTTGTCGATGAGGCAGAGCAGATGGGAGCGACCGTGATCCGCCCGCATGGCGAGGGCCGCGACCGGTCCAACACCCGGCATTTCCCGCCGACAATTCTGGTCGATGCCCCCGCCGACGCGCGCGTCATGCAGGAAGAGATCTTCGGCCCGATCCTGCCCGTGGTCAGCTATGACGGGCTTGACGACGCCATCGCCCATGTCAATGCGGGCGAACGTCCGCTTGCGCTTTATCTCTTTGCCCGCGACCGGGGTGAGCGGGACAAGGTGCTTGCCGAGACGGTGTCCGGGGGTGTCGTCGTCAATGACTGTCTGTGGCATGTGCCCAATGACAGCCTGCCCTTTGGCGGCGTCGGCAGCAGCGGCATGGGCGCCTATCACGGTCAGGCCGGGTTCGACGCCATGTCGAAGCTGAAGCCGGTGATGTATCAGCGCAGGCTGCGTGCGACGAACCTGTTTTACCCGCCCTATGGCCGCGTGACGGATCTGCTGGGCAAGGTCATGCGACGGATCGTCTGAGCAGAAACACCGGGCGCTGCCTTTGGCAGGAAGGGGCGGCATCCCGCCGGGCTGAGCCGAAGCGACCGGCACGAATTTCAAGGGAGGAAAAGATGACGAAGCACTGGCTGAAATCCTATGATCCGGGCGTTCCGGCAGATATCGACCCCAAGGCCCATGCATCGGTGGTGGCCTTGTTCGAAAACGCCGCCGCGACCTATCGCGACAATGTGGCGCTGGAATGTTTTGGCCAGCGCATGACCTTCGCCGCGCTGGAGGAAAAGTCGCGCGCGGTTGCGGCCTATCTGCAAAACGAACTTGGCGTGAAGAAGGGCGACCGGGTTGCGCTGATGTCGCCGAATATCCTTGGCTTTCCGATTGCGATGATGGGCATCCTGCGGGCCGGGGCCTGTCAGGTGAACGTGAACCCGCTTTATACCCCGCGAGAGCTGGAGCATCAGCTGCAGGATTCAGGCGCGGAGACCATCGTGATCTTCTCCGGCTCGACCCCGGTTCTGGCCGAGATCATCGGCAATACCCCGGTCAAGCGCGTGATCACCATCGATCTGGCCGATGGTGGCGATCTGTCCCTGCCAAGTCCGGCGGTGGATGGGCGCCTGTCTGACACGATTGCCCTTGCCGATGTGCTGACAGCCGGGGCCGGCATGCCCCATGCCCCGGTCGATATCACCGGCGAGGATCTGTTGTTCCTGCAATATACCGGTGGCACCACGGGGCCGTCGAAAGGCGCCGTTCTAAACCACCGCAACCTTGTCGCGAATGTTGAGCAGTTCAAGGCTTTCATTCCCGATGCAGCGACCCCGGCAGGTGAGGTCGTCGTCGGCGCGCTGCCGCTGTATCACATCTTTGGACTGATGCTGATGCTGTCTTATGTCTCGGTGGGCGGCCGGATGATCCTGATCCCCAACCCGCGCGATATCGACGCCTTCCATGCCGCAATCAAGGATGCCGGAATTACGGTGTTCCCGGCGGTGAACACGCTTTTCGCCGGGCTCGCCCTGCATCCGGGGACGAAAGAGGTCGATTTCTCGCGGCTCAAGGTCTCGATCGGGGGTGGTGCGGCGATCATCGAAACCGTGTCGAAGAACTGGAAGGCGCTGACCGGCCAGCATATCACCGAAGGCTATGGCCTGTCCGAGACGTCTCCGCTGCTGACCATCGTGCCGCTTGGCGTCGCCGACTTCACCGGTTCCTGCGGGTTGCCGGTCTCATCGACGGATATCAAGCTGCTGGATGAAAACGATCAGATCGTGCCGCTGGGCGAGCGGGGCGAGATTTGCGCCGCAGGCCCGCAGGTGATGTCGGGCTATTGGAACAAGCCCGATGCCAACAAGGCCGCCTTTACCAGCGACGGATATTTCCGCACCGGCGATATCGGCGTGTTCGATGAACAGGGCTATCTTCGCATTGTGGACCGCAAGAAGGACATGATCATCGTGTCGGGCTTCAATGTCTTTCCCAATGAGATCGAGGCGGTCGTGACCGCTGTCGAAGGTGTCGCGGAATGCGCCTGTATCGGCATCCCGGATGAAAAGACCGGCGAGGCGATCAGCATATTCGTCGTGAAGAAGCCCGGCGCCCAGATCGGCAATGAGCAGATCACCGCGCATTGCCGAAAAGAGATGACGGCTTACAAAATGCCGCGCAAGATAACCTTTGTGGAGGAACTGCCCAAATCCGCCGTCGGCAAGATCCTGCGGCGCGAATTGCGCGATCACTGAAACCCGCGGCGGGCCCTGGCCCGGAATTGCGGGGACGGTGCCGGGGGACGGTCAAAGATGCGTGGCGTCCGGCGTCGGTCCGAAGATGTGTAACAAGGGGTAAGATATGAAGATAACCATCGAGATCGACTGCACCGCGCAGGAGGCCCGCGAAGTGATGGGCCTGCCCAATATTCAGGCCCTGCAGGATCAATGGCTGGAAAAGACCGGCGCGGCGATGATGGCCGACCCCGACAATTTCTCGCCCGAGGCGCTGATCCGCAGCTGGACCAAGGCCGCCGCGCCCGGCTTTGAGGCCATGCCAGAAATGTTTCAGGCCTTTCTGAGATCGGCCACCCCGGGACAGAAATGACGATCCCGACCGGGCCATCGCAGACCACGCGGTCACGCTGATCGGCCGAAAGCAGAAGTCACATAAACGGGCGCGATGTCCTCATCACGTCCGACAATGCAGAGGAGGAAGACCATGGCTGCTCCGGAAGGATATAACACCCAGACCATGTCCGATTTCATCGGTCAGGAATTTGCCAGCCCTGCCGCGATCCTGATCGATCAGGACCGGATCAACGGCTTTGCCGAGGCGACCGGCGACCATCAGTGGATCCATGTCGATGTCGAACGGGCCAGGAAGGAAAGCCCCTTCGGCGCCCCGATTGCGCATGGGTTTCTGACCCTGTCGCTGCTGGCGGCAGAGGCGATCAATTCGGGCGTCATCCCCGCGGATGCAAAGGCGGCCCTGAATTACGGGCTGGGCAAGGTGCGCTTTCTGGCCCCGGTCACTGCCGGATCGGAAGTGCGCGCCAGTTACAAGCTTGCCTCGGTCGAGGACAAGGGCAAGGGCCGCAGCCTTCTGACCATCGAAAGCACGCTGGGCGAGGCGGATGCCGACACGCCCGCCGTTGTGGCCGAACTGATGGCGATGGTCATTTCATAACCACATTACGGAGGCTCTGACATGCCCAAGAAAACCATGGAAACCTCGGCCGATATGGCCCGGGCAATGACCGAATTCTATGCCGCCTCGATGAAGCGGCCCGACCAGATCTTCACGGCCTATATGGGCTTTTTGCAGGACAGCTTTGGCGCGATGACCGGGCAGGCGGATATCCAGCCCGCGCGCGGCGACAAGCGTTTCAGCGATCCGATCTGGCAGACCAACCCGCTGTATAAGGCGGTGATGGTCAGCTACCTGTCCTGGTGCAATCACCTGAACGAATGGGTGGACGGGCTGGAGATCGAGGGCCGCACCAAGCTGCGCGCCAAGTTCCTGACCTCGCTGGTGACCGATACGATGGCGCCCACCAACATGCTGCTGGGCAATCCCGCAGCGCTGAAGGTGACGCTGGAAAAGGGCGGCAAGAACCTGCTGAGCGGTGCCAAGAACCTGATCGAGGACATGATCAACAATAACGGCCTGCCCTCGATGGTGGACAAGTCGAAGTTCAAGCTGGGCGAAAACCTGGGCGTGACCGAAGGCGCCGTCATCTATCGCGAGGATCTGCTGGAACTGATCCAGTACAAGCCGCAGACGGACAAGGTCTATAAGCGCCCCATCTTCATCGTGCCACCGCAGATCAACAAATACTACATCTGGGATCTGGCGCCGGGCCGGTCGGTGGTGGAATACCTGCTGGGGCAGGGCCATCAGGTCTTTATCGTCAGCTGGCGCAACCCGACCGAAGAGCAGGGCCATTGGGGCATGGATGATTATGTCCATGCGCTGGACCGCGCCACAGAGGTTGCCTGCGATATCGCGAATTCCAAGGATCTGAACATCGTTGGCGCCTGTTCGGGCGGCATCACCGCCTCGCTGCTGCTGGCCTATTGGGCCGCGCGGGGGAATACGCGCGCCAACAGCCATACCCAACTGGTCGCAATTCTGGATACCGCCGGGGCCAAGGACACGACCATGGGCCTGTTCGCCAATTTCGAGACGCTGGAACTGGCACGGATGTTTTCACGGGCGAAGGGTGTTCTGCCCGGCAAGGATCTGCAGAAAGCCTTCGCCTGGCTGCGGCCCAATGATCTGATCTGGGCCTATTGGGTCAATAATTACCTGCTGGGTAATGAAGCGCCCGCCTTTGATATCCTGTACTGGAATGCCGATACGACGAACCTGCCCGGCAAGCTGCATGGCGATATGATCAAGCTGATGGAGCAGGGCGGGATGAAAAAAGGCAATACCTGGCATGTCGACGATATCGAGATCGACCTGCAGATGGTGACCTGCGACAAGTTCATTCTTGGCGGCTCGACCGATCATATCACCCCATGGGAAGGGTGCTACACATCCATGCAAGGCTTCGGAGGTGACAATGAATTCGTTCTGTCGCAGTCTGGCCATGTTCAGGCGATCATCAACCCGCCGGGCAACCCCAAGGCGCGCTACATGACCAATACCGGCGATCACGACAGTCCCGAGGCCTTTCTGGAAGGCGCAGAGAAGAACGAGGGTTCGTGGTGGGAATATTGGGCCAAATGGCTTGAAGCGCGGGCCGGAGATCAGAAGGCGGCGCCAAAATCGCTGGGCAACAAGGCGCATCAGCCGCTGATCGACGCGCCGGGCACCTATTCGTTGGAAAGCGCCTGAGGACAGCACTGCATGAAAATCGAACCACAGATCGTTTCGGCCATGGGCCAGGACTGGAATGTCGCTGTTCTGGGCGATGACGATGCCGACCGCACCTTGCTGCTGTGCAACGGCATCGGTGCCAGTCTGGACACGGTCGGGCCATTTGTCAGGCATTTCAAACGCACCCGGCTGGTTGTCTTTGACGTGCCGGGGGTCGGTGGTTCGCCCACGCCGGTGCTGCCCTATCGCTTTGCCAATCTGTCTCGGATGCTGGCCAGGGTTCTGGATCAGCTTGGCATTGGCAAGGTTGACGTCTTCGGCGTCTCGTGGGGTGGCGCGCTGGCGCAGCAATTCGTGCATGATCACCAGCCGCGCTGCCGCTCGATGACATTGGCGGCGACGACGGCGGGGGCGATCATGGTGCCGGGCAGGCTTGGCGTGATCAAGAAGATGGCG
Organism: Paracoccus fistulariae; assembly: GCF_028553785.1. Taxonomy (NCBI): domain Bacteria; kingdom Pseudomonadati; phylum Pseudomonadota; class Alphaproteobacteria; order Rhodobacterales; family Paracoccaceae; genus Paracoccus; species Paracoccus fistulariae. Next base: position 2,070,052 of record NZ_CP067136.1, on the reverse strand, counting down.
ACGCCCAAGCGCTATACCGACCCCGATTACCTGTTTTCCATCGCCAAGGATA